>NZ_RDSM01000003.1:300000-600000 GCF_004115155.1 Granulicella sibirica | reverse complement strand
TCCCGCACCGCTTGCCTCCTCGTCGAGCGCATCCGCGCCTTCCAGCCTGACGTTGTCCTCACCTTCAACTCCGACGGCGGCCTCAACACCCATCCCGACCACGCCATGGTCTCCTGCTTCGCCAGCACCGCCTTCCACTGGGCCGCCTCCGCCAAACGCTTTCCGGGTGCCGGCCCCATCTTCGCCCCGAAGCGCCTCTTCCACGTCAGCACAAACTACTTCCTGCCCGAGCGTCCCGCGCCCCTGCCCCCGCCCTACAACATCGTCCTCGACATCCGGTCCGTCTTCGAGACCAAGCTCGAAGCCTTCCGACAGCACACCTCTCAGGCCCCTCTGATGGAAAAGACAAAAGCCATCTTCGCTGAGCACGGCCACAGCGAGTACTACACCCTCGCCGCCGCCATCGACCCCCAGCCCGCTCCCCACCTCACCAGCCTCTTCGAGGGCCTCTAGCCAACACCTCACTCGGCCCCGCTGGTTGTCTCTCCCTTGGCCGTTGCCCTTCTGGTTGTCATTCCGAAGAGAAGCTACGTCTAGCTTTGCCTCTTCCCAGCCAAGACCAAGGGCGCCCCACCTTCGGCGAAGCCTAAGGTGGGAGCCCATACAGCCTGGTCCGGCTCACCCAAACCCATCTCCCCTTACCGCACCTGAAACTCCGGCGACCCCATCACCAGCGCCGTCAGCAGATTCAGCCTCTCCGCGTCCCCAATCCCCGCCTGCCCCTCCACCTGCTTGTGAATCAACTCATTCGTCTTGGCTGAAACACCCCCGCCAATCAACGTATTCTCAAGTACCCCAAGCACCACATCCACACCCTGTTCTGTACCCGGAGTAAACCCGACAGGCTGAGCCGAAGCCGCCGGCTGCGCCATCAACCCAAGCGCAAGCACATGCGGCGAGTCGAACTTCTGATTCGAAAACTTGTTATTCGTAAGCTGATACGCGAAGTTCAGCCGGTCCACCAGAGCGCTCGAGTTCATCCACTGCTCCGCCGTAATGTAATACCCGGTAGGAGGCAGCGCATAAAAGAGCGGCATCCCCATCGTCTTCGCCGTATTCACCAGCGCCCCCGGATTCGAAGGATCAGTAGCCGTAGTCCGGAACGCCGAGGCAAGATACTCTACCGGCGTCTTCACCTTGTTCCGGAAGTACTTCTTCGAGTTGAACTCCGGCGAACCCGCCAGCGTCCGCAGCACCGCCTTGATGTCCCCATCGCTGCTCATATAAGTAGCCGCCATCCGGTCCACCAGCCCCGCCGGAGGATCGTCCGCCACGAACCGCTGTGCCAGCTTCCACGAGATGAAGTGCGCCGTCTTCGGCGAAGCAGCCAGAATACCCAGCGCCTGCACTCCCTCCTGCATCCCCGCATCCGGAACCGCATGCCCGAACCACTGCTTCACCCCCGGCTCATGCTTTTTAGGATCGAACAGGAACCCACCCGCCCCTTGATAAGGCCGATCAACACCCCACCCCGTCAGGATCGCCGCCAGCGCCGTCACATCCGCCTGCGAATACCCGCCGCCCACCCCGACCGTATGCAGCTCCATGACCTCCCGGCCATAGTTCTCGTTGAGCCCTTTATTCCCCGGCTTCCCCCCAGGCTTCGCTGGAGCATTCGCCTTCGAATCCGGTCCGATCGACGTCCAGTTATCGAGATAAATCATCATCGCCGGGCTCATCGCCGTCGCCATCAGCAGATCGCGAAACTTCCCCAGCGCATTCTTCCGAATCGCATCCCGGTCATAGCTCGTCGTGTACCACTGGTCCGCATCCTTCCCCACGTATACGTTGAAGTGATTGAACCAGAAATCCGCCATCACCTCCTGCAATTGCCTCTCGGACAACACCGCCCGCACCATCTTCGCCTGCGCCAGCTCCTGCCCGATCTGGTAAGCCGAGTTCACATCCGCCGCCATCGCGGTAAACGTCTCGCGCTCCCTCGGGTTGAAGTCCGCCAGCAGCTGGTTCCTCTGGTCCCCTTGCAGATAGCTCGTAAACGCGATCCTCTGCGCCACCGGCAGCTTGATCAGCGCCGCCATCCTCTGCTGCTTCGGCAGCGCAAACAGCTCACCCGCGATCCGTAAGGCCTCTGCCTGTCCCGCCTTCTTCGTCGCATCGATCTTAGCCGGGCTTGGATCAAACGATTTCTTTCCCGAGGCATCGACCTTGTTCTTCACCAGGTCGTCGTTGTACTTCCATACCTGAACCTCATACAGCGCCGCCAACTGCGGGTCCGCCGGATACGGCCTCAACCCCTTCGCCACCTGCTCCACTGCTCCCCGATCCGGAAACCGCAGCAGCACCTGGTCCGCCGTCAACCCAAGCGTGGGAAAGTCACCAAGCCTCTTCGCCAGAGCATCATCCTTGATCGCGGACGGATTCAACTGCTCCTCAAACCACTGATCCGGCCCCTCGGCCAAGACACGCTCGACCTCACCCGGTCGCGCCCCAAACGTAAACCGGTTCAGCATCTGCTGCGCCCGCTCCCGCGCCGTCAACGGAACCAGCACATCCTTTGGCACAGCCTTCGCCGAAGCAACAGGCTTCCCCACCGGCGCCTTCCGTCCCTGCCCAAACGAAGCCCCCACCACCCCCGCCAGCACCATGACACCAAGCGTTCGAGCGAACATGGCCCAGCCTCCTTCCAACATCCTCAACACCTTAGACCCTCCCCACCCAAGGGAAGTTGCGTCAGGCTGCCTTCACCGCCACCATCTTAGCCTTCCGCCGCTCATTCCAGACTGTCCAGACCACCCTCGCCCCAAGCAGCACCGCCAGCACAGCCGAGTCCTTCCACGGCGTCCTCACTCCCACCTTCACCATCCACCAGTAGTGAATGCACCCGGCAATCGCCGCCGCATAAACGAACCGGTGCAGCCTCTGCCAGTTCTTCCCACCCATCGCCCGCAGCATGAACGTCGGAGAAGTCACCGCCAGCGCCAGCAGAACCACCCACGCAAACAGACCTACCTGGATAAACTTCCGCTTCAGCACATCGTCCAGCATCGTTGGCCAGACCGCCTTCAACTGCGTACCGATCACCCCCAGGTGCCCTGCCCGCACCCCGTCCAGTGCCGCCTGCACATCGAATCCCGAGAACAGAAACACATAGGTCGAAAGATGCAGCGTCGCATAAACAAACGCATACAAGCCCAGCATCCGCCGAAACCGTATCAAATTCGAAAGCTTCGGACTAAGCCGTCTGATAGGCGTCACCGCCAGCGAAACAAACAGCCACCACAGCGCCCAGTCGCCCGTCCAGTGCGTCAGCGTATTCACCGGGTCCGCATCGTTCGCCAGCGCCCCCGACCGATAGGCATAGATCATCCCCATCAGCGGAAACAGGCAGATCAGGTGAACCAGGACTTTGACATAAGGAATCGCACGTGTAGGCATCGCGATCAGTCTACCGAAGCGCCAGTCTCTATCGCCCCCAAAACCGCCCTCTCATGCGAGGCATTCTCATCCACGATCGGCACAAACCCCATCCGCTCATACAGCCCCGCCGCATAGGGCGTCTCCGCCCGCAGCCGAACGATCGCATACCCCTTCGCCGCCTCAACCATCAAGGCCTTCACCAGCCCCTCGCCGATCCCCTGCCTCCGCCACGCCTTCCGCACGAAGATCCGCCGCAGCCGCCCCGTATCCGCCCGCCCCACGAACGGGTCCACGCTCAGTGCCCCAATCGCCACCAGTTCATCGACCACATACACCCCAAACAAACCCTCATGCGGCCCGTCGAACCGGTACTTCCCACTCTCCCAATCCGCAATCAGCTCATCGAGAAAGTCGAAACCCTCCGCCCCAGCCTCGGCGATCAACTCCTCCAGACCGCGCACCGGAGGCACGATCCTCCGCACCGTCCACGCCGCCACTAGTAGTTCTTCCTCAGATCCATCCCGTTGTACATCGAAGCTACCTGGTCCGAGTAGCCATTGAACATCTGCGTCGGCACCATATGCGGAAACACGCCCGTATCGATCCGCCTCTCCCTCGCCTGCGACCAGCGAGGATGATCCACCTGCGGGTTCACATTCGCATAAAACCCATACTCATTCGGAGCCGAGTCGTTCCACAGCGTCCTCGGCTGCTTATCCGTGAACTTGATCTGCACGATCGACTTCGCCCCCTTGAACCCATACTTCCACGGCGTAATCACCCGCACCGGAGCCCCATTCTGGTTCGGCAACGCCTCCCCATAGCACCCGAAGCAAAGCAGCGTCAGCGGATTCATCGCCTCATCCATCCGCAGCCCTTCGGAGTAAGGCCAGTCGAAGCCCCCAAGAATCTCCGGCATCTGCTTACGGTTCAGGTTCGAAATAAACTGCACATACTTCGCCGAAGGCAAAGGCTCGGCAAAGTTGATCAGCTCCGAGAGCGAGTACCCGTCCCACGGAATCACCATCGACCACGCCTCGACGCACCGATGCCGATAGACGCGGCTCTCCAGCGGCCGGTAAGCCATCAGGTCATCGATTCCCACGGTCTGCTGCTTCTTCACCATCCCCGTCAACTGAATCGTCCAGGGCCGCGTCTGCAGCGTATGCGCGTTATGTGAAGGGTCCGACTTATCCCCGCCAAACTCGTAAAAGTTATTGAACGTCGTCGCCTTCTGCATGGTGGTCTGCGTCTCGCTGACCATGTACTTGCTGTCGACGGTCTTCAGCTTGTTGTCCGCCCAGGCCCGCCCCGACAGCGCCGCGACACCAACCGCCGCGGCTCCCTTCAGGAAGCTCCGCCGCGTCTCCGTATTCTTCAAAAACGCATCCCGGGGAGTGATCTCCGACGAGTGAATCTCACCGCCCTTGCGAATCAACATGATGTTCCTTCCTTACAAACCACAGCCGGCGGACCACGCCATCCTTAGTGAGACGCGGCATCCGCTTCTAAAGTTACGAATACCTGCCCCTGCTGGATGACCCCGAACACTTCGCCTTGTCGACAGCATCCAAACAGGCATGAAGGACGCGATCAGCCACACCTCAAACGACGAGATCCTCACCCAGACAACCGCGGACGCAGAAACCTCTCGCCGGATCGCCCTGGGCGCATTGGCGATAGGCGCGGTCGCCTTCGGGGCCGCCGCCATAGGCGCTTTGGCTATCGGAGCCTTGGCCATAGGCCGCATGCGCATCCTCGAAGCCCGCATCGAGAAGCTCTCCATCGGCACCCTGAAAGTCGACAAGCTCGAACTCCCCCCGGCGGACCTCTAACCCACTCCCGTCGTCCTTTCCCCGCCAGGATGCCGGGTGCCCCACCTTCGGCGCAGCCCCACCGCGCCTAAGGTGGGAGCCCATACCGCCCAAACGCTGCAACATCACCGCGCCAAAACCCTACCCCGCACCCAATAGGCCGCCGTCCCAAGACAAGCCACAACCCCAGCCAGCACCAACTCCCGCTCAAACCGCGCCCGCTCGAACAGGATGTAACAGAACCCCACCACCCCCACCAGCGCCGGCAACGGATACGCCCACATCCGAAACGGCCTCCGCAGCTCCGGCCGCCTCTTCCGCAGCATCACCACCCCCACATGCTGCAGCAAGAACTGCAAACAGATCCGCAGCACAACCAGCGCCGCCACCACATCCCCAAGCGAGAACCAGCAGAACACCAGCGCCATCCCCCCAAGCGCCAGCAGCGACACATACGGAAACCCCCGCGAAGGATGCAGCCGCCCGAACACATGAAAGAAGTTCCCATCCCGAGCCGCCGCGAACGGGATCCTCGAATACCCAAGTAGCAGCGAAAATATGGAGGCGAACGCCGTCACCATGACCAAAATGGCCGCAATCTTCCCCAGCAGAGGCCCTACCGAAGGCCCATACGCCGCCTCCATAAACGCCGACACCACCGCCCGCCGCGCCTCCACGCCCTGCGCCCCCAGCAGAGGCTGCCACGGCAACACAGCGAGCACCGCCATCTGCATCCCCAGGTAGATCAGCCCAACCGCCACAATCGAGATCAAAATCGCCCGGGGAATCGTCCTCTCCGGATCCTTGACCTCGCCCCCAAGGAACGTGACGTTGTAGTACCCCCAGAAGTCATACGTCGCCACCAGCATCGCCGACCCAAGGCCCAGGAAGAACCCGTGATCCAGCCGGAACGCCCCCGCCGGAAACGCGAACGCCTGCCCGATGTGTCCCTTGAGCAGCCCGGTAACAAGAATCCACGCAATTGTCCCAAGCACCACCACGCCCATGGCCGACGACATTCGCCCGATCGCGTCCAGCCCTCGATACAGCAGCGCCACCGCCACCACGACCGAGAGCATCGCAATCAGCGACCCCGGCCCAACCACCACCGACCCCGCATACGCCCCAAAGTGAAACCCATGCACCGCCGTATGCCCGCCCAGCTGCGGAAACAGGTAAGCCGCGTACTGCGCCAGCCCGATCGACCCAGAGGCCACCGAAAGTGGAGCCGAAACCATCAACTGAAAAAGAAACAGGAACGACAGCCACCGCCCCACCCGGCCCGGATAAATCACCCGCAGAAACCGGTACGTCCCCCCCGCCGCCGGAATCGCGGCCCCAAGCTCCGCCCAAACCATGCCGTCGCACAGCGCCAGCACCGCCCCGCAGATCCACCCCAGCATCGCCTGCGGCCCACCCATCGCCGCCAGGATCAGCGGCAGCGTAATAAACGGCCCCACGCCGATCATGTCCAGCATGTTCAGCGTGACGGCCCCACGCAGCCCAAGCGTCCGCGTCAGCCCCGAGTTGTCATGGGTCTCAATCCTCTGAGTCTAAGCGACGTCAGGAATTCGCCGTCGCTGCTGCTGTTCTGGTTGTCATTCCCGAAGGGAATCTGCGTCTGTCGTTGCCTGTCTCACCCTTACAGGCTTTTCACATAAGCAATCAGATCGTCCATGTCCTTCTCGGTCAGGATCTCTTTGAACGACGGCATCTTGCCCTTGCCATTCGTCAGGATCTCGTGAATCCCGGCAGGCGTCTTCCGCGGCTTCGGCCCCTTGGTCACGTGATACAGGCTCGGACCAAACCGCACCTCGCCCTCGGCCACCGAGTGGCATTGAAAGCACTTCTGCTGGAACAGATCTTCTCCAACCTTGGCGTCACCCGCCGGTGGCGCGGCTTCCTTCTTGGCCTGGCCATGCACAGCGTGGGAGGAAAACATCAGGGCAGTGGTGAGCAGGGCCGGCACGAGGTACTTGCGCATCATTTCCTCCCGAGGCGTTCGATAGGCCGATGTTCAGCCCCGAAGTCCGGATAGTTAGGTTTTGGTCGATTCGCCGCGTCAATTTCGCCGAACGGGGCACGCGAGTAGCGTATCAAAAAAACTCCATCTCAGTCTCCATCGTCCGCGCTATCGCGCCTTCGAGCCGCCGAAATCGCCCGACGCACCCCGCGGCGGCATGTTGAGGAGTCTCAAAAATCCTGTCAAGCCCCTATTTCTCGTAAACGACTGATAATAAAGAGAAAACTCGGTGTCCTTTTAGTTTCGGCTGGCTTGTTACAATTAACGTAGAAGGAAAAAGCCGGGGCGTTGAGCCTCGGCTTTTGTGTCTAACCCCTTTTATTACTAATATTTGCGGCCAAGTTTTTTGTTTAGAATAGTTTACAGCGATACATCGCGTGTATGCTCAAGCAAACAAACAACTTAGCCCAGGGCTATGGGAGGGGGGTGCCCCTAATCCCGGCTTCGCCGCCCGCCCATCAACTGCAGCACCGCAAGAAAGATGTTGATCGCGTCCAGGTAGATCGAGAGCGCAAGCGATACCGCCGAACGCCCATCGCCGCCCGCCCGTATGCGAGCAAAGTCGCCCACGGTCAGAAGTGTGAACACGCCAAGCGTCATCCACGAGTAAGCGTCTGGAGTCAGGAAATGGAAGAACATGGAAGCGATACCCGCCAGCATCAGCAGAAGAAGAGCCGCGAAGCCGATACCGGCAACCTTCCGGTAGTTAATCTGGAACAGGTACGCGAAGCAGCCCATCGCCGCCATGCCGAAGCCCGTCGTCGCCGCAGCCTGGAACACCACCTGCGACCCGATCGTCGCGACATACCGATGGATAATCGGAGCGATCTCCCAGCCCATGAAGTAGCTGAGTGCAATAAAGAGGCCCAGCGCCAGCCCAGGACTCGACTTCCGCGCGAAGTTGATCGCGAACACAAGCCCAAACACGGCGATCATCCCGACGAACATACCCCACGGCGGAGCCGTCGCAACCCCGGCCGCTGTCATCAAAAAGCCGAACGCGGTGATCGCAAGCACCTTCGACAGCAGCGAAGCAGTCTCTTCGCGGGGAACGTCGATGACGCCCTGATAGGAATTCATACCGTACTGATTCATCGCAATACTCCAATGGACCTCTCGAAGAGGTGCCGACATCTATTAGACGTAATTCTAGTCCCACCGATTCTCGCTCCAGAGCACGGGAAGAAACGTGAGAAATTAGTCAAATGGCGCCTTCGAACCTTCCGGCAACCGTGAACGTCCTCCGCCGCACCGTGGCTCTCGCCGCTCTTCTCGCCACAAGCGCCTTCGCCCAGAATCCTCTCGACAAGGCCGATCTCGCCCGCGAGCACGTTCATCCCTCCGAATATGTCCGCGAGATTCCCACGAACGAAGGCGTCGCAGCCCTCCAGCAATCTCTCGTCAAGCTCCGCACCCGCGCAAGCATCATGATGATCGTCGCGCATCCAGACGACGAAGACGGCGGAATGCTCACCACGCAGTCCCGAGGCCTCGGAGCCCGAACCGCGATGCTCACGCTCACGCGCGGCGAAGGCGGACAAAACGTCATGACTGGAGACTTCAACGACGCTCTCGGCCTGGAGCGCACGCAGGAGCTTCTCGCTGCGGACCGCTACGAAGGAGTCGACCAGTTCTGGGGAACCGAGATCGACTTCGGCTTCTCCAAGACCAAGGAAGAAGCCTTCTCCCAGTGGACGCACGAGCGCGTCCTCTACGACGCCGTCCGCGCCGTCCGTCTCTATCGCCCCCTCGTCCTCGCGGCAGTCTTCATCGGAGGAATCACCGACGGACACGGACAGCACCAGGTCTCCGGCGAGATCACCCAGGAAGTCTTCACCGCCGCAGGCGATCCTAAGGTCTTCCCCGAGATGGGCTTAGCTCCATGGAGCCCTCTGAAGGTCTACGCCCGCAACCCGACCTTCGCCATCACGCCCAAAGGCCTCTTCGACTACGCCACAGGACACTACACGCCAGCGAAGTTCTACAACTACGTCACGAAAGCCTGGTCGACCGAGACTCCGGCAACGAACGTGACCATCCATGAAGGCGACTACAGCCCGCTTCTCGGCATGACCTACCTCCAGTTCGCCCGCCTCGGTCTGGGCATGCAGAAGACCCAGAACGGTGGAATGGGCATCCCGCAGGCTGGAACCTTCGACGTCGCCTATCACCGTTACGGCTCGCGCATCCCGGCAGCGGACACCGAATCCACCTTCTACGACGGCATCGACACGTCCATCAAGGGCATCGCCACCCTCGCTCCGGGCGAGACGACCTTCCTCCCTCAGGCACTCACCGCCATCGAGGCCATCGCCGATCGAGCCGCAACCGACTTCCGCCCGCGGAACCCCTCCGCGATCGCCCCGACGCTGCGCGAAGGCCTCGTTGCCACCACGAACCTGATCGACAAGGTCGAGTCCAGCTCCCTGCCGAAGCTCCAGAAGGTCGACGTCACCCACGAACTCCGCGTCAAGCAGACGCAGTTCAACAACGCCCTCGTCCAGTCGCTTGGCCTGAGCCTCCGCGCCCAGCTTGCGCCCGCGGTCGAGATCACAGGCCCCTTCGCAGCCTTCCAGGACTCAGCCGACACAGCCATAACCGCCGTTCCCGGCGATACGGTCACCGTCAACATCCGCCTCGTCAATGGCAGCAACACACCCCTCACCGAGAAGGAAGCCCGTCTCACCACGACCTTCCCTGCCGAAAGCCCATCCGAATCAGCCTCGGCTGCGCTCCCCCAGAACACACCCCGCGACTCCCATCTCACCCTCAAGATCCCCTCTGACACCGAGCCAACACGCCCTCCGTTCCTCCAGCCCAACGCCGCCACCTCCCACTACGAGGTCGCCGATCCCGGTCTCCGCAACGCCTCCCTCGCACCCTTCCCGCTCACCGCGTGGGTCACAGTCGACTACGACGGGACGCCGATCCGCCTCGGACAGGTCGTCCAGACCGCTCACCGCGCCCCTGGACAAGGCGTCGTCTACGAGCCCCTCACGCTGGTCCCAGCCCTCTCGGTCTCGGTCAGCCCATCAGCCGGCGTCACACCGCTCACCGACAAGTCCTTCCCCCTCACGGCTCACCTAACCTCGAGCACCCGGAACTCGATCAACGGCACCCTCGCCCTGACTCTCCCGAAGGGCTGGACCTCAACCCCTGCCTCCGTTCCCTTCTCCCTGAACCACGAAGGTGAAGCCACCGGAATCACCTTCACCGTCACGCCCGACCGCGTGACGACGACGCCCTACACCATAACCGCCGTAGCCACCGCGAACGGCCACGAGTACCGTGAAGGCTTCCGCTCCGTGGGCTATCCCACCCTGCGCCCTGCGAACCTCTACCATCCTGCGACCTACGCAACTCGCGGCGTTGACGTCAAGGTTCCCGCCAATCTCCGCGTCGCGTATCTGGCAGGTACGGGCGATGAGATCCCCGACAATCTCGAGGATCTTGGCATCCACGCGACCCTTATCACCACCAGCCAGCTCAACCAGGAACATCTGCGCTTCTTTGACGTCGTCGTCCTCGGCGTCCGCGCCTACGCCGCGCACCCGGACCTTGCAACGATGAACCCGCAACTTCTTGCATACGCGAAGGCAGGAGGAGTCGTGATCGTCCAATACAACACCTCCCGATATGGCACCTCTGAGGCGCCCTTCGCGATCACCGTTCCCGGCAGTTCGGACCGGAACGTTGTGGTCGAGGATGATCCCGTCACCCTTCTGACTCCCGATGCTCCGGTGTTCAACTGGCCGAACAAGATCACCAGTAAGGATTTCGATGGCTGGATCGAAGAACGGGGACACGGCTTCGCCGCCACGTACGACCCGCACTACGAGGCGCTCACCGAAACCCACGATCCCGAACAGGAACCACAGAAGGGCGGACTCCTCTACGCCCGAACCGGCAAGGGAGCCTATGTCTACGTCGCATACGCCCTCTATCGCCAACTTCCCGAAGGCGTCCCCGGAGCGTACCGGATCTTCGCGAACCTGCTAAGCCTATCCCGAAATACGGCGACGGGTATCGAGCCAATCAATCCTGCTCCGTAAGGCAAGAACACGGATCAGTTCTTTCAGATCGATCTGACCACGGTCGCTCAAATGCGTAAATGAAATCCCGATGAGGTAACCGCGTTCGGATCGCCGGCGAACGACGCCCATCGCCCGAAAAACAACGTGGTAGCCTCTCAGGCAAGCTTCGACCGCCATATCGTCCTCGAAAATCGTCGCCTCGTAAAAACGGATCAGGCATCCGCCCATACTCACGTTCACGATCGACCCAATCACACGTTCGTTCCCGGAGCCAGGACCACCAACCTTCACCTCAGCCGAGTATTCGTAACGTGGATACCGCCTCTGTTCGCTCTTGAAAGGCATGCCTTACCCTGCAAACGATATCGGCGGCCTAACAGTCTTCTTGAGTCCCGATCAACCTTCAGCGGGCCAGCGCCGCAGCCTCAACCGGGGTATCTTCGACCGCGGACTCGACCCTCCGGGGAAACCAGCGATCCCGCAGCCTGAGCATCGGAAACTCAACAAGTTTTGTCATGAGCACGCCGAGCGCGATCCCAAGCAGAGGTTGAGCCATCGCGATAAAGATCGTTCCCGCTCTCTCCGGCAGCCCACTCGCGATGCGGATGACCAGCGAAGACGGCGCAACGTGCCACAGATAGATTCCGTACGAGTACAGCCCAATCCATGCCACCAACCGATAGGGCAGCGATCGCGCCACACCCTCACGATGGCGGTAGATCAGCATCAGCAAGCAAACTCCGATGAGATTCGCCACATCGATCGCGACTGAAAGCGACCACACCTGGTGAAGCTGCAGGCGGAAGAACCCGATAGCGAGCACGAGCATCCCGATCCATATCGCGCGCCATTCCTGTATCCGTTCGAACGTCTTCGGCCGCCAGTGGTACACAATGGCGATCATCACCCCGTAAAGAATGCCCTCGACCCGAGTGTGCGTCTGCGTGAAAAAGGGCCTCGCAGTGGCGAGCATGAGGCACCGAATCACTACAATGGCGAAACACATCAACCCAAGCGAGACGAACATGGATCGCATGCGCATCTTGACGCGCCAGGCAATCGCCAGCAGGAGCACAAGGAGAAGATAGGCGTGTTCCTCAATGGCAAGACTCCAGAGATGTGGAACGCCTTCATAGTAGTTCTGGATATTCAAGAAGCTGGGCCACATCACGCTCATTGAGCGATGGCCGGTCAGAACGACGAGCGAGAGGAACAGGTAATACTGCGGCCAGATCTTGAAGCCGCGACGAATCAGAAAACGCCGGCTGTCGACACGCCCTCGAACCTTCAACTCCTTGACCAGCAAACCGCCCACAAGAAAGCCGCTCAGAACGAAGAACACGTCAACGCCCACCCAGCCCAGTGGAGTAAATCCCAGCTTGGTGAATGGATACGAAAGAATCGGGTACTGTGAGTGGAAGTCGAGCACGGCCAAGATGGCGATACCACGTAGAAAGTCGAGCTCAATCTCTCGCCGTGGGCCACTCAAGACCTTTGCCTGCATCTTGAAAGTATAACGGCGCGTAACAAGTCGTCGGACAGGCTACTGAGGCCGCTTGCCCTGATCTTTAAAGCCCGCATCCTTTGAGGTTGTAGCCCCAGTCTTCGGGAAGTACCCGCTTCTGGTTCTGACGGAAAGCTTCCCTAGACCTCCACCCTTCGCCTCTACATGCACCTGACGGTAACCGCCGAGCGTTGGAGACTTCGTTGATCGGTACGCGATCGAGTACTGGGTCCGGATGTCTTGCGCCACCTCGGCTGCAATGGCATCAACTTCTTTCACGGACTTCGGGAAGTAAGCAGCGCCTCCCGTCTGCTCCGCCAGGGACTCCAGCACGCGCCTCGCGTGCCGAGCCTCACCCTTGTTCACATCCGCCCCGAAGAGCAGTCCCACGCAATAGATGACGGGACCATCCAGATCCTGAATTCTCCGGATCGTCTGTTCGAGCGTGGACGACGAGGCATTATCCTCGCCGTCCGTCACAACTAGAAGAACCTGCTTTGGATGCTTCGCGTTCTTGGAGAGATAATCCGCCGACGCGACAAGGGCGTCATAGATCGCTGTTCCGCCACTCGACTTCACATAGCTCAATCCCTGCTGGAGCTTGCTGATATCGTTCGTGAAATCCTGGTCAATGAAGGCCTCCCAGGAGAAATCCACGAGGAAAGCCTCGTCTTCTCGGTTTGACAGCTTCACAAAGTCGAGCGAAGCCTGGTCGACAGCCGCTCGCTTGTCGTACATAGACCCAGAACTGTCGATCAGGAGGCCGAGCGACACCGGAAGATCCTCATGGCGAAAGCCAGAGATGGTCTGCTGCACCCCATCCTCATAGACTTTGAAATCGTCCTTCTGCAGCGTCTGGATAGAGCGGCCACCCTGGTCCAGCACAGTGGCGTTCAGCGCGACTTCGTAGGCGTCCTGCCGGAGCGTGTATTTACCCCCGCTTCCCTGCACCTGCCCAAGCCCGACACCCTGCGCTCCCGCAGCTTCTTTTGGGACCACCGGATCAGGATCGGGCGACGGAGCGACATCGCGATCCACCGTCAGGGAAGGCTGCGATTCCGGCGTTCCCTGCTGGGCCCACCCTCTCGTTCCACCCAGAACGAGGAGACACAACAACGCTCGTCTCATGTTTCCCAAAAAGCGCAACCCGACTCCTCTACTGCGAAGGTGCATAGTACCCCTGACGATGATGCACCGTAAGCGGCGGAAGCCCCGGCGGAGGAACAAGCCTCACCTTCAATTTACGCCAGTTTCCGTCCTTCTTGACCTCGGATGGCTTGTAGCCGATCACGTATTCGTTGCGCAATTCCTGTGAGATGCGCGTTGCAATATCCCCGAGGTCTCCCAGGTCGCCGACCTTGAAAAGCCGCCCTCCGGTCATTTCGCAGACGTCCGTCAGGAGGATCGGCCCCATCTGCTCCTCCTGGGTTGGCGCGTACTGATCGAAGACGCCGATCGAATAGATCTGCACGTCGCTCTCACGAACCACGCGCCGCAGCTCCCCTTCGGTGTACCGGCTGCGATTGTCTCCACCGTCTGAAATGATCAGAAGCGCCTTGCGGTCGCGCTTTGCCTCACCCAGCTTATGTACTCCGAGGTAGACGGCATCGATGAGCGCGGTCCTGTTCTCCGGCTTCAGCATGACCATACGCGCCTCGACATCGTCCACATCCGACGTGTAGTCCACGATGACGGCCGGTCGATCATTAAATCCGACGACAAAGAACTCGTCCTGAGGGTTCGACGTCCTGAGGAACTCCGTCAGCGCCTTCCGTGCTCGCATGAACTTCGACTGCATGCTCCCGCTCAGATCAAAGATGATCCCGATCGAGATGGGTGTGTCATCGGTCGAGAAGCTCTTGATCACCTGGCCCATGCTGTTGTCGAAGACTTGGAAGTTCTCCTTCTCGAGTCCCGTCACCAGCCTTCCGAGCGGATCTGTCACTGTGACAGGAACCAGCACGAGGTTCGCGTCGACCCGCAACCTCGCGGTCCGCGTTGAGGTCGCCTTCCCGCCGTCCGGACCGAGCACCGTCGGGTTCACTTCCGCGGGCGTTTTCGGCGGAGGCGCCGGTACGGTCGAATTCACCTGTCCAAGAGGATTCTCCTGCGCCCAGATCGTTCCCGAATGGAGCCCCAGCACGCACGCCAACGCGACCGCTCCCAGCCATCCCCACCCCGATCTACATCTGCCATCCCACATAGAGGTCCCTGTGATGCGTCTGCTCTGATCATCAACACTCGATACGCGTCTACCAGTCATCTTCCCACGTACGATGCGCCGCTTTGCCCGGAGACTACACCACCGCGCCCTTCCGTTGCCACCACGCGACAAACATATGACATCTGTACGACAGCATGGTGACCATCATCTATCCGTTCGGTCAAAAGCCGCAGCTATCCTTACGACGCAACTAGCCTCAGCTGTCATACGCTTGAGAACGGTTTGCAGATGGCAAAGCGTCGCGTCTGCTCTCAGAGATCACCGCGACCAGCCGCCCGGAAGCTTCACCGTGTGATCCCCCAAGGCTTCCAGCAACATGGGACCAGCCTGCGACACGGAACCTGCGCCGAGCGTGACGATCACCGAACCTTCCTGTGCTCTCTCCGCCAGCCGAGCCACCGCCTCATTCATCGATCCGGCATACTCGATGCCACTCTTCCTCCGCGCAACTTCTGTCGCCAGCGCCTCGGCACTCACACCCGCCACGGGAGCCTCGCCGGCCGAGTAGATGTCGACTATCTGGACCGTATCCGCCGCCTCGAAGGCTCCCAGGAACTCCGCCCAGAGATCCCGTGTTCGCGTAAACCGGTGCGGCTGAAACAACACATGCACCTTACTGTAGCCGCACTCGCGCGCCGCCCGCAGCGTAGCCATCACCTCAGTCGGATGGTGTCCGTAGTCGTCCACGACCGTAACCCCGGCCGCAATCCCCTTCACCTGGAACCGCCGGTCGACACCCCGGAACGTACTTAGCCCAGCCGCCACCTTCTCAGGACTGATTCCCAACTGCACACCGATTGCCACCGCCGCCGCCGCATTCAGCACGTTGTGCTTCCCCGGCACATGGAGTTCGAACGGTCCGATCAGGAGCCCGTGGTAGTTGATCTCGAACCGCGAGTGGCAGCCCGGCACCTTCTCCAGCATTCGGATCTGAAAATCCGCATCCGTCGATTCGCCATAAGTATGCAGACGGCGTCTCACCCGTCCAAGCACACCCCGAAGCATTACGTTATCAACACAGGCCGTGATCGCTCCGTAGAACGGCACCTTGTCCATGAATTCGAGGAACGCCGCCTCCACGTCATCCATGTCCCGGTAACAGTCCATGTGCTCGCGATCAAGATTCGTGACTACAGCAAGCACAGGTGGCAGCTTCAGAAACGACCGGTCGCTCTCGTCTGCCTCGGCCACCAGATACTGCGAGCTCCCAAGCCGTGCGTTCGACCCAAGCGCATCCACGCGGCCGCCAACCACTACCGTCGGGTCGAGCCCCCCACCCGCCAGCACCGCAGCGATCATCGAAGTCGTCGTCGTCTTCCCGTGCATGCCAGCCACGGCGATCCCGTACTTCAGCCGCATCAACTCGGCCAGCATCTCCGCCCGTTGAATCACGGGGATCTTCCGCGCCCTCGCCTCGAGTATCTCGGGATTGTCCCGGGCCACCGCCGAACTCGTCACCACGACGTCGCTGGCCGACGCATTCTCCGCCCGGTGCCCTTCGAACACCGTTGCACCCAGCCCTTCGAGCCGGGCCGTCGCCGCAGACCGCCGCAGATCCGAACCCGAGACCGAGTAACCCATCGTCAGCAGGATCTCCGCAATCCCGCTCATCCCAATCCCACCGATTCCGATGAAGTGAATCCGCTGCGTCGACGCAAAGAGAAAATGGCCAGGCACAAACATCGTCAAAAGGTAACCCAATCAGAAGAAAGTCGCGGCCAATGAGCAGCCGCAACTCCACTCTACCAGCGCGAATCTACCCTATTGCCCCTGGGATGCTGTTGCCGAATCCCTACTCTTCCCCATCCTTCAACTTCGCCAGGACCCCAAAGTCTTCTAGAGTCGTTGTATCCCCGCTGACCGTGCCAGTCGTCGCCAGTTCCCGCAGCAACCGTCGCATAATCTTTCCGGACCGCGTCTTCGGCAGCATCTGGGTAAACCTCAAGTCATCCGGCCGAGCCAGCGCACCGATCTCCTTCGCCACCCACTGCCGCAACTCCTGCTTGAGGGCCTCACTTGGCTCATTGCCTTCCTCCAAGGTCACGAACGCGGCGATCGCCTGCCCTTTCATCTCATCCGGACGTCCGACCACCGCCGCCTCGGCCACCTTCGCGTGCGCCACCAGAGCCGACTCGATCTCCATCGTCCCAAGCCGATGTCCCGAGACGTTGATGACATCATCCACCCTGCCCATCAACCAGAAGTACCCATCCTCATCCCGCCGCGCGCCGTCACCGGCAAAGTAGCTCCCCGGAACCTCGGAGAAATACGCCTCCACGAACCGCGCGTGATCCCCATAAATCGTCCGCGCCATCGCGGGCCATGGCTTCCTCACCACAAGCAAGCCGCCCTGCCCTAGAGGCACCAGCTCACCTTCCTTCGTGACGACCTCCGCGACGACCCCGAAGAACGGCTTCGTCGCCGATCCAGGCTTTGTCGCTACCGCACCCGGAACGGGCGCAATCATATGCATCCCCGTCTCGGTCTGCCAGTACGTATCGACGATCGGGCATCGCTCCTTCCCGATCTCCTGGTAAAACCACATCCAAGCCTCAGGATTGATCGGTTCCCCCACGGTCCCAAGCAGACGCAGCGAATCCAACGAGTGGCCCTTCACATACTGGTCGCCCCACTTGATGAACGCCCGAATCGCCGTGGGAGCCGTGTAGAATACGCTTACCTTGTGCGCGTCGACGATCTTCCAGAACCGGTCGTTCTCCGGCCAGTTCGGAGCCCCCTCGTACAGCAGCACGGTAGCCCCACACTGGAGAGGCCCGTAAACGACATAGCTGTGTCCGGTGATCCAGCCGATATCCGCCGTGCACCAGTACACATCCTCATCCCGCAGGTCGAACACGTACTTGGTCGTGAGATAAGTGCCGACTGAGTATCCCCCCGTCGTATGCACGAGACCTTTCGGCTTGCCAGTGGTTCCCGACGTGTAAAGAATAAAGAGAGGATCCTCCGCATCCATCCACTCCGGCTCACACGTTGCCGAAGCCTTCGCGATCTCCTCATGCCACCAGAGATCCCGTCCCGGGACCATGTTCACCGGCGAGCCCGACCGCTGAAACACCACCACGTTTCGCACAGTCGAGCACTTCTCCATCGCCTCGTCGACGATCGCCTTCAACCTGATCTCGCTCCCGCGCCTATGGCTCGTGTCCTGCGTCAGCACTACAACACAGCCCGAGTCGTTCACACGATCCGAGATCGCATGCGCCGCGAACCCTCCAAACACAACCGAATGGATCGCACCGATCCGCGCGCAGGCGAGCAGCGCAATCGCAAGCTCGGGACACATCCCCATGTAGATCGCGACGCGATCCCCGCGCTGAACGCCTAGACCCTTCAGTACGTTGGCGAACTTCTGTACCTCGACCAGTAGCTCGCCGTACGTGATCTTCCGGATCTCCCCCGGCTCGCCTTCCCACAGCAGCGCCACAGCATCCCGCCGTGCCCCGAGCGCATGCCGATCCACGCAGTTGTGCGAGAGGTTTAGCTTGCCGCCGACAAACCACTTCGGTTCAGGGAAAGTCCCTTCAAGCACCGTCTCCCACGGCTCGAACCACTCCAGTTCTCCCGCCGCTTCACCCCAAAATGCCTCCGGCTCTTCGACGCTCTTCCGGTACATCGCCTCGTACTCCGCCTCGCTCTTCACATGAGCTTTGGCCGCGAACTCGGCGTTTGGAGCGAATACCCGGTTCTCCCGCAACAGGGAAGAAAAATTCTGCGTCGTGCCTGCATCAACCATCAAAACTCCTTCAGCAATCGGATCAGGGCTCAAAAATCCGTCCTCCGAAGGTATCGCATCGATACAACGACCATCAAATCTGTCCGCACGGAAACGTCCCACGCTACACTCGCTTCACCATGTTCTCCTTTCGCCGCGCCGTCGTTCTTCTCTGCCTCACCACGTCCGCTGCTTTCGCACAGGCTCCCGCCGACCCCGCCAACCTTACCGTCGACGCAGTTAACCGCGAGCCCTATGGCTATCCCCCGCTCGGCGGCCAATGGAGCCCTGACGGCAAGGTCATCGCCTACCTCTACAGCCCACGCATCAACGGTATTTCCACTGGCAAGCCCGGCGACATCATCGCCGTCAGCGCCTCCACCGGCAAAGTCACCGTCCTTGCGCCATCGGAAAAGCTCGATGCCCTAGGCTCCGCCGCCATCAACGAAAAGGATCGCGACCACCGCGACCGCTACGGCATGTCCTCCTTCCTCTGGGCTCCTGATTCGAAGCATCTCCTCCTCGACAAGGGAGGCATCCTTTGGCTCTACGACATCGCATCCGGCACGGGTCAGCAGATCGTTGACACCCACTCCGGCTCCGGCGACGATCCCAAGTTCTCCCCCGACGCGCGCTCCGTCTCCTACCTTCGCGACCACAACCTCTACGTCCACCCAGTCGCCGGGGACACACCCAAAGAAACCGCTCTCACTACTAGTGGCAACGAGGCCCTCCTCAACGGCGAGCTCGACTGGGTTTACCTCGAAGAACTTGACGCCCGCAGCAACTACTTCTGGTCTCCCGATTCAAAGTCCATCGCCTACCTCCAGATGAATGAGGAGAAGGTGCCTCAGTACCCCATCCAGGACTTCATCCCCACGCATTCCACCCTCGACCAGCAGCGCTACCCACAGCCCGGTGATCCAAATCCAATCGTCCGCGTAGGCATTGCCCCCGTCTCGGGCGGCCAGACGAAGTGGATCGAGGTCCCGCAGAGCCCGGGCAATGACTACATCCCCCGCTTCGGCTGGATCAATCCCAGCACTCTCTACATAGACGTCCTCACCCGGGACCAGAAGCACCTCAACCTCTACTTCGCCGATGCAACCTCGGGCAAAGTAAAGCTTGTCTACACCGACACCGACCCCAAGTACCTCAACTTCTCGTCTGACATCACCCTCCTGCCCCACGGCCGCTTCCTCGCCCCAAGCTGGCGCGACGGCCACACCCACATCTACCTCTATCAATATGACGAGGAACACTCTCTCGACAGAGAAGCCAAACTCGTCCGCCAACTCACGAGCGGCGACTACGAAGTTCAATCCATCTCCGCCCCGTCCACGACCACCAATGGCAGCGCTGAGACCGTCCTCTACACTTCCACCGAAGGATCTCCGCTAGATCAGAACCTCTGGTCGATTTCCCTCGACGGAACGAACAAGCACCGAATCACCACCGGACCCGGCTATCACAACCCCGACGTCTCTCCCGACGGCACTCACTTCGTCGAGTTCGCCAGCGACTTCAAGAACATCACGCCGCCACGATCCGAACTCTGCGACACGGCATCCTTCCACTGCGACGTCTTCTGGACCATGAAGGCCTTCGGTCCCATCGCCGGCGTCACCACCGACATCGTCACGCTTAAAGCCGCCGATGGTGTTACCAAGATCTACGGCTACCTTACCCAGCCGTCCAAGCATGCCGGCAAAGCCTCGACTCCTCTCATTCTCAACCCCTACGGCGGCCCGACGCCGTCAGCCGGTATTACGAACGCCTGGCCGGGCCGCTCCGTCCTCTTCGACAGCCTTTTAGCCCAGCACGGATTTGCCGTTCTGCAGGTCGACAACCGCGGATCCGGAGGCCGTGGACGCGACTTCCAACAGGCGGCTTACCAAGACTTCGGAGCGGTCCAGTTCTCCGACCAGATCGCCGCCCTCGACCAAGTCCTCGCCAAGAACCCACAGTTCGATCCAAAGCGTCTCGGCTGGTGGGGATGGAGTTGGGGCGGCACCTTCACCCTCTACGCTATGACCCACTCCGACCGTTTCCGTGCCGGAGTCGCCGTTGCCCCCGGAACCGACTACCGCAACTACGACAGCATCTACGTTGAGCGTTATCTCGGTCTGCCCGCCCAGAATCCCGCCGTCTATAAAGCCGCCGCCGTAAACGAATCCGCCGCCAACCTCAAGGGCCGCGTCCTCATCGCACAGGGCACGGGCGATGACAACGTCCATATGCAAAACACCATCCAGTTTCTCCAGCCCCTCATCACCGCTGGAATCCCCTACGACCTCCAGCTCTTCCCCCGGCTCACGCATTCCATCGCTGGCCTACCCGCGCGCAACGCACTCTTCAATCGCATCGTCTTTCAGTTCGAGACCTACCTGAAACCACCCGTAAAGCCGTAATCCTCCGCATCCCCCTATACTGATCTCTCCAACTCAACGAACGGCGTAAGGAAGCATTGATGGAACGGGACGAAACACTCTTCGCACAACAACAGGTCGTGCGGCTCCAGGCTCTCCTCGAAGCAAGCCGAAGGATTCACTCCACGATCGCTCTCGACGAGGTCATCCAGACCGTCCTTCAGATCGTAGTTCGCGAAATCGAGCTGACCGGAGCCTTCTTCACAAACTTCGCTCACACCTACGGCGATATCGCCCCGGAGAGCGCGTCCGACGTCTACTCCCGTTTTCCCCTCCAAGACAGTGAAGGCGTCGTCTTCACCGAACTAGTTGTCATATCCCCTGCGGATCGAATCCTCACCCTCGACGAACTAGACTTCCTCGAAAGCCTCGCCATGCAGGCCTCGGTCGCCATCGCGAATGCGCGCTTCCACGAGCGCACCGTACAGTGGCAGCGCATCCAGAGCGACCTCGACTCCGCCCGTCTCGTGCAAAAGAGCCTGCAACCCCAGGTCATGCCGAACATTCCCGGCTACCGCCTTTCAACACGTTCTGTCGCCTGCTATGCAGTTGGTGGCGACTACCTCGACATTGTCGAGATGCCCTCGGGCGAGACAATCATCGTTGTTGCCGACGTTGCCGGTAAGGGCCTTGCCTCGGCTCTCGTAGGCACAAGCTTCCGCTCAGCCTTCCGCGCCATGGCAAACTCGGGTATTCCCCTCGTAGAGATCGCCACTCGCATGAATCTTCTGCATTTCAACGAGGGAGCCGAATCTCGTCGACGTTATGTCACGGCGATGTTCGTCCAGCTCGATCCAGGAACCGACACTATGCAGGTTGTGAACGCCGGCCACAATCCGCCATTCCTCATCTCTGGCAATGGATCCGAAGACGATCCCGCAAGGATTCAACGCATTCGCGCATCGGGCACGCCGGTGGGGATGCTCCCCTTTTCGACATACCAACTTGAGAAATATTCGTTGCCGCCCGGAGCCCGGCTGTTACTCTACACGGACGGATTGACCGAGGTGTTCCGTGGTGAGGAAGAGTTCGGCGAAGAGCGTCTCCTCAAAGCCTTTCAACACTGTGAGGCGATCACGCCGGAAGACGTTCTAGACACAGTTTGGAACACGCTCAAAGAGTTCTCCGACGAACCGGAACAGTCCGACGATATGACCGCTGTTGTTCTGCTTCGCGAGGGATGAGGGAGATCTGAGTTGGTAGAAAAGACCGCAAGCACCATCGAACTTCGTCTGCCTTCCCGGTTGGGCTACGAGAAGGTTGCGATGAACACTGCCGCCAGCGTCGCCAAGCTGATGGGTTTTGCGGATGAGCGTGTCGAAGACCTCAAGACCGCCGTCGCCGAAGCCTGCATCAATGCGATGGAACATGGCAATAAACTCGATGAAAATCTCAGCGTGGGTGTGGTTCTTTCTATGGATAAGGACTCCCTCGAAGTGAAGGTGACCGACACGGGTGACGGCCCGCAGGGAACGACCGCCGCTCCCGATATCGACAAGAAGATGCACGGCGAAGAGGATGCGCGCGGCATGGGAATGTTTCTCATCCAGGCGCTCGTCGACGAGGCCGAATGGGTAAGCGCGCCGTCCACAGGCAGTTACGCCCGCATGGTCATTCACCTTAACCGCGCCAACGCATAACCCCCAGATCCCGGAGACCTCTCGATGCAGGAACAAGGCACGCGCGTCAAAGTAGAAGAAGTGAGTTGCGGCAGTGGAGACCCGATCACGGTCCTTCGTTTCTCAGGCGACATCACCAGCGCCTCTCAGACCGCAGTTCTCGGCAACTATCAGGGTCTAGGGACCACGACCAGGAAGATCCTTCTCGACTTTTCGAAGGTCGAGTACCTCAACTCGAGCGGCATCGCTCTCGTCATCCAGATGATGATTGCCGCCAGTAAGCAAGGCCAGGTGATTCAGACCTTCGGCCTCACTCCCCACTTTCAGAAGGTCTTCACGATGGTCGGCATCACAAAGTACACGAAGCTTCATCCTGACGAGAAATCGGCATGCGCGGCGTTCGGCTAATCTGCTAGAAGACTAAACCAATCCCCAACACCCCAGCGCAGAGCATCACGGGAAGTGGATAATCATCCCCCCGTATGTTTCTGCGTCTTAAGCATTCTCCCCTTTAGTGTCTGACCCGTGAAGTATCTCGAAAAAACCTTAACCTCACGCAATCCAGACGTCGCCATCGAACGTAAACCACAAACCTCTGCGCTTTGCTTTGCTGTATGAGGCCTCTCGTACCAAGATGAAGGTTCAATCAGCAAAGCCGATATACACACTCTAGAGTCAACAAAAGGAAAGTGAGTCGGATGCAAAAGGATGGAATGCACCATGAGCCCCGGAGGAGAGTTTGAAGATTCTCCTCGCGGACGATGATGCGGTGTCCCGTAGATTTCTGCAGAGAACGCTTGAGCGGAACGGGTTCGAGGTTGTTTGTTTTGAGGACGGGATTCAGGCCGAAGCATGCCTTCTGGCACCCGGTAGTCCACGCATAGCAGTCCTCGACTGGGTAATGCCCGGTAAAGACGGCCCCGACATATGCCGTCAGGTCCGTGCGCACACAGGTGCCCCTTACGTCTACCTCATTCTTCTCACCTCCAGGGGTGAAAGCCAGGATGTAGTCACCGGTCTGGAGGCAGGCGCGGACGACTACCTCACCAAACCTTGCAACCCCGATGAGATGGGAGCGCGGCTCCGCGCGGGGCAGCGTGTCCTGCAACTTCAAGACAAGCTTCTCCATGACGCACGTCACGACACGCTCACCGGGCTTCCGAACCGCGGCTTCTTTGTCGAACGCCTAGCCGAAAGCGTAGCCAGGGCAAACAGCGGCGCATACCAATTCGCCGTCTTGTTCGTCGATGTCGACCGCTTCAAAATGATCAACGACAGCCTCGGGCATCTCGCCGGTGACGAACTCATGAAGGGCGTGGCCGTTCGCCTCCTTGATGCCGTAAGGACTGAGACCGCGCTCTCGCGGGGTGATCATGCCCATGAATATGCGGACATGGTCGCGCGCATCGGAGGCGATGAGTTCGTTATCCTTCTCGATGGCATCGCAGATATCCGCGACGGCATCGGCGTCGCCCAGCGCATCAACTCGGTTCTTCGGGCCGGCTTTTTCATCGGTGGACAGGACATATTCATCACCACGAGTATCGGTATCTCGAAGAGCACTGGCAACCTCACTGATGCAACCGAGATCCTCCGCAGCGCCGATATCGCAATGTACCGGGCTAAGGTAGCCGGGAGGGCACGGTACGAAGTAGGCGATACCATCGGCAACGCGGCCGCGCTCGAACTTCTCAAGTTCGAGCAGGGCCTGCGCCGCGCCATCGACAATAATCAATTCGACGTATACTACCAGCCGATCATTTCCCTAGGCGACGGCCGGATCGTACGCCTTGAGGCACTTGTCCGGTGGCATCATCCACAACTCGGCCTTCTATCTCCTGCGTCTTTCATTCCGGTCGCCGAGGAGACCGGATTGATCCTCCCCATCGGGGAATGGGTCATGCACGAGGCCGCTCGTCAGGTGCAGGAGTGGAACGCGACTCTGACCGCCGACGACCCGCTCTCGCTGTGCGTGAACATCTCCGCGAGGCAATTCGAGAAACATCGCCTGGTTCCTGGTGTTCGTCGCATTCTCGAACAGACCGGGCTTGATCCCGCGTGTCTTGAACTTGAACTGACTGAGAGCCTCACGATGCAGGACGCGGTGCTGGCATCCGAGATCCTGCGCGATCTTACCCAGCTCGGGGCGTCCATCAGCCTTGATGATTTCGGCACCGGCTACTCCTCACTGAGCTACCTCCATCGCTTTCCCATCAGCACCCTGAAGATCGACCGCTCGTTCATCGGCGCGATCGAACATCGCAAGGAAAGCCGCGACATTGTCCAGACGATCATCACACTCGGACACAATCTTGGTATGACGGTCGTCGCAGAAGGCGTTGAGACGGAAGCCCAGATGCATCTCTTGAGAAGCCTTCAATGCGATCTAGCCCAAGGCTATCTATTCTCCAGGCCGGTCGAGGCGCACCGGGTCGCTGCAATGCTCAAGGAAAGGCGTCAGGGTGGAACGCTCGCGCGGAGTGCGGAGGCGACTAAGAATCAACCAGTAAGCTGAGAAAGAAAGAGCCCGGGCTATTGCCCAGGCTCGGTGTGCTGCGGATGTAAGTCAGAGGCCTATGCTTGTGGTTCCTCTGCGGCAATCTTTGTCTGTGCTACGGTCCAGTCGGACGCACCAACCTTGAAGCGGGCGAACCGGCGGACGCTGATGTTCTCACCGAGCTTGGCGACTTTCGACGCAATTAGCTGCGAGATCGTTTGAGTAGCTTCCTTGATGAACGGCTGGTCCAGGAGGCAGGTCTCCTCGTAGAACTTGCTCATCTTGCCCTCGAGAATCTTGTCGATCACGTTGGCGGGCTTGCCCTTCATTGCAGGCTGCGCGAGGAAGACATCCTTCTCGCGATCGAGATCGGCCTGCGGAACCTCTTCCCGGCCCACGAAGCGCGGATCAGTCGCGGCAATGTGCATGGCGATGTCGCGCAGAAGCTCCTGAAAGTCATCCGTACGGGCAACGAAATCCGACTCGCAATTCAGCTCGAGCAGAACACCGATCTTGCCGCCAGCGTGGATATAGGTGCCGATGGCGCCCTCGTTGGTCGAGCGGGTGGCCTTCTTGGCGGCCGAAGCCATACCGCGCTTGCGGAGGACGACGAATGCGTCCTCCATGTCGCCCTTGGCTTCCTGTAGCGCCTTGAGGCAGTCGCCCATCGGGGCGCCTGACTTTTCGCGGAGTTCCTTGACAAGCTTGGCGTCGATCTTCACAGCGGTTTCGGTGGACATTGGGATCCTTTGTGTCTAGCTCTGGTTTCAGCCTACGCGGCCGATGTTTCAATTCTGTGCGCCCGGTATGTTCCAGACGCAGAAAGAGCGTGGCGCGGTTTTCGCCGGCAGCCACGCTCTCCTGTGCGGTTCGTGGCTGGTTAAGCGGTGGCTTCCGCGTGAACTGGCTCGGCATCGAGCTCTGGCTCAGTCTCAGCTGCGGGAGCCTTGCGGATGTTTCCACCAAGTGCGGCTTCAAGGTCGACGGTCTCCTCCTCGGCCGCATCTTCTGCGACCGGGCTCGACTCGGCAACCGGTTCAGCGGAGAGATCGGTCTCACCATCTTCACCGATGAAGTGCGCTTCGGTAGCGATCGGGGTGACGTCGGCTGACTCAGTCGCAAACGCACGCTCCGAAACCATCTGGACGCCTTCCGCAGCCGAATCAGCGATCTTCGTGGTGAAGAGGCGGATGGCGCGGAGAGCATCGTCGTTACCAGGGATGACGTAGTCGACCACGGTCGGATCGCAATTCGTATCGACGACAGCAACAACCGGAATGCCAAGTTTGCGGGCTTCCGAAACAGCAATCGCTTCGTTGTTCGAGTCGACGATGAAGATCGCATCCGGGAGGCGCTTCATGGTCTTGATACCCGAGAGGTTCGTCGAAAGGCTCTTGCGCTCGCGCTCGAGCTTGATGACTTCCTTCTTGGTCAGAAGCTCATAGCGTCCATCGGTCGACATGTCGTCGAGTTCGGCGAGGCGCTTGACCGACTTCTGCACGGTAACCCAGTTGGTCAGAAGACCACCGAGCCAGCGGCTGTTGATGTAGGGCATGCCGGCGCGGGTCGCTTCTTCAGCGATCGCATCCTGGGCCTGGCGCTTGGTGCCGACGAAGAGGATCAGCTTGCCGGTCGAGGTAAGATCGGTGACGAACTTCGACGCTTCCTTGAACATCTTCAGGGTCTTCTGAAGATCGATGATGTAAATGCCATTGCGCTCGCCGAAGATGTATTCCTTCATCTTGGGGTTCCAACGCTTGGTCTGGTGACCGAAGTGGACACCGGCTTCGAGCAGTTCCTTCATTGTGATACTTGCCATATAAGACTCCTGTTTTAAGACCGACCTGAACTGCGGCTGGTCTGGATTGATCCCTTGCGATCACGCGTCGGGAGATTTAGGTCCTTGCCTCTCGATGACTTGAGAGGGTGGTGCGGAGCGGTGATTCTTTTTCGCCGCTTTGGAACGGTTCTCAGCGGCCCCCCAAAACACAGGAACCGCTGAGAAGAAACCAGCAGGCAATTACCGCTTCGAGAACTGGAAGCGTGCGCGAGCGCCCTTCTGTCCGTACTTCTTGCGTTCCTTGCCGCGCGAGTCGCGGGTCACGAGGCCTTCGGCCTTGAGCGCCTTGCGCAGTTCGGGGTTGAACTCCATGAGCGCGCGGGCGATGCCGAGCTTGACTGCGTCGGCCTGGCCCATAACGCCACCACCCTTGACGGTGGTGAGAACGTCGAAGGTCTCGCCGATGTCGGCGATGCCGAGCGACCGCTTTGCCGCGGCGCGCTGCTGAGCGGTGACGAAATAGACGTCAACATCTTTCTTGTTGACGACGAACTTACCGCTTCCGGGACGCAGGAAGACGCGAGCGATGCTCGACTTGCGGCGGCCGGTACCGTAGAACTGGATCAAATCTGCCATGATGCTCCTTGAACCTTACCTCTTGGGCTTCGAGCCCTGGCTTGAGGTGTGCCGTTACTTCGAAGTGAGCGAAACCTTACGACCGGATATCCGGAACCTAGCCTTCGAGCGCGTTGTGCTTGACCGGGGTGGCCTTGGGTGCGTTTGACGCATGGAACTCGAGCGGCACAGGCTGCTGGGCGAGGTGCGGGTGCTGCGAACCCTTGTAGACCTTGAGCTTGGTCGCCATCTGGCGGCCCATCTTGCTCTTGGGCAGCATGCCCTTGATGGCCTGCTCGACAATCGCTTCGGGGCGGCGGGCAAGCAGCTTGACAAAGGACTCTTCGCGGAGGCCGCCGGGGAAGCCGGTGTAACGGCGATAGAGCTTCTGGCTGCTCTTCAGACCGGTGAGGACAATCTTCTCGCAGTTGATCACGACGATGTGATCGCCCATGTCGATATAGGGGGTATAGAGAGGATTGGTCTTGCCGGCGAGCACGGAGGCGGCGGTAGTCGCGAGACGGCCGAGGGTCTTGCCCGTGGCGTCGATGACGAACCACTTGCGCTGGATGTTCTTGCCGCTCGGGATCGTGGTGGTGTTATTCACTTCGGTGTACTCCCTGGTTCTGCTGTCTTCCCTGGTCAGCGTGGTTCGGAAGAATAGAGGTCGAGCGATTTATGCTTCTGGTGCGTTGACAAGCAACTTTTGACGCATGCCAAGCCATGAGAGGTCGGAAAGATTTCCAACACGCCTGAAGGCCTGGTCTGCTTCGGGTCCGCACAAAGCCTGGATGGGGCTTGAGGAGTGGGTGCTTCAGGGGCTGGGCTTTTGGCCGCCCCACGTGGATCCACAAGACGTCTCTTTCGGTGCTACGCCGGAATGACCCAGACGTGCAGACGCGAGACTGCGCGAGGTTTCAGGATAGACGAGGTTGTGCATCGAGTCAATGGAGTTTGCGACAGCAAGGTACCCCCACCCTCCCCATAAAGTCTCAAAGTCTTCAAACCAAATGACTTAGCGTTGGACTTCGTTTCTAAAGTCTTCATTCCACAGAAGATAGGCTTAACACCGGTTGCGCTCGGAAAGTCATCTACTTAGACAGCCCGATGCTGCTGCGGTGAATTTCTTAGAGGATCATGCCCAGATGGCCGAGGATGGAATGAGGGCGGAGTTTATAGAGGCGAACGGCCTATAGTTCGAGGTGCTGATGTGCGGCGAGGGTGAAACGCTCGCGCTTTGCCTCCATGGGTTCCCTGAGGTCGCTCTTAGCTGGCGGGACCAGATGCATATGCTGGCCGGGATGGGCTTCCGGGTCTGGGCTCCGAACCAGCGCGGGTATGGACGAAGCAGCCGGCCCCCGCGAATGGAGGACTACTCCATCGAAAACCTCATGGCCGATGTTGCCGCTCTGATTGACGCTTCGGGTGCGCGCAAGGTGGTTCTCCTCGCACACGACTGGGGAGGCATCGTTGCCTGGTGCTTTGTGACGAGGCGCCTACGCCCGCTCGAAAAGATGGTGATCATCAATGTGCCGCACCCGATCTGCTTCGCGCGAAGCGCTCGCCGCCCAAGTCAGATGCTCCGTTCCTGGTATGCCGCGGCCTTTCAGATTCCCAGACTTCCAGAGTGGGCCATGGCGAGAGATGGGGCAAAGTTGGTCGGCGACTCGATGGTAAGGAGCTCGAGGGCACCGGAACGATTTCCGCGTGACCTCGTCGAAGCGACACGGGCAAACGCAGCTCAGCCTGGAGCGCTGAAGGCCATGATCGACTGGTACCGGGCATTCCTGCGTGGCGGCGGATTGAGGAGGCAGGCGAAGCTCGGTTTCCCCAGGATCGATGTGCCGACTCTTCTGCTCTGGGGCGAGGAAGACGACTTCCTGGCGAAGTACACGACCGAGGGGACAGAGGAGTTCGTGAGTCAGCTCACCCTGAAATTTCTACCCGGTGTGTCGCACTGGGTCCAGCAGGATGCACCGGAAGCATGTAACGAAGCAATCCGATCGTTCCTCAAAGCGTCGCGGGAGTAGTGCAAGACTCCGAGCGGCTGATCTGCGCTTACAATCGGCACAAAAGAGGGATTGCGATGCGAGGGACGATGCGATGGGCCGGGACTTTGTTTCTGGGGACGTGTGGGCTGTCTGGTCTGGGTGTGGCTTTGGGACAGAAGCCTCTGCCTCCCCCGAAGATCGCATCCGTGTCCGGGCCGGACAGCGCTCTCGCCACCGCTCAGACGTGGATTGGCCGTGCGCTATTCGTGCGGGGGTTCTATACAGCGAACGAGCTGACGTACGATGCGGCAGGAGTCATTCAGGGAACGCCGAAGGCCAGTGACTGGACGCTTGCGGGGATCGACATCCAGAGTGCGATGCGGAAAGGACCGAAGGAGATCGAGTTGGATGGGGTTCGGGTCGCGATTCGATATAACCCAGACAATCGCCTCTTCGAGCGGCATTCGCAGAAGGACGCGGCGATGAAAATACTGGTTGCGACACCTCCGACCGATGGCACGAACGTGATCTCACAGGGCTACTTCGACCGCACGCTCGCCGCCATCTTCTCTGTGGGAATCGATCCGGCGATGCAGCGCTCGATGCCCGATTTCTGGAGGCATTACTTCGACCCGAAGCTTCCATGGCAAGGCGACACGCTTGCCGGGCAGACGATCTACGGCGTTGGCAGCGCGGCACCTATGAGTCCTGAGCAGATGGTAAAGATCGCGAGTGGTACTCCGCCGGAGTTCACGCCCGAGGCGGCGCATGACCACGTCCAGGGCACCGTCGTGGTCCGGGTCGTGGTGGACGCAAAGGGCCTGGCTCAGCACCTGACGGTGCAGAGGCCTCTGGGATACGGTCTGGATGCGAAAGCTGTTGAGGCGCTGGGAAAGACGAAGTTCGAGCCGGCACAGTTGAAGGGGACTCCAGTGCCGCTGGCGCTTGATTTGACGGAAGAGTTCAAACTCGTGACGACGCAGCAGTAGCGCTCAATGTTCAAGCTGGTTGACGCTCGGCTGCTGACCGATCTTCGTCTGGAGCGAACGCGGGATGGGCTTGCGGCGCCGGCGGGGTTCGGGCTCGGAGGTCTTGTCGTCCAGGCGATAAAGGATGAGCAGGTTGCGCTCGGGATCATCCATGGCCGGAAAAGCCGCGACGCGCACGGGGTGATAGAGCGGAGAGAGAGCATCCATCTTGTCGTCGTCGATCTGGTTCCAAGCGGCGTACCAGCCGGGACGATACTGGTTGACCCTATCGGCAAGTTCGAGCGTCCCGAAGTCGTCGCAGATGCTGTGGATGCCCGTCATGAGGGAGATGTCGGAGCCGCTGATGGAGAGAAGAAGTGGGCTGTGCGACGGGTCGGCGCGAACGACCGCCGCCACGCCGGCCGCGGCGTCGACAAGGGTGTACTCGGGGTTGCGGATGAAATCGAGGGTTTGGATGCTGTCCGTCACGACCACAGCGGTGAAGACAAGCATCGCGCCAAGGGCAAGAAGCGGGCGCGCGGGAGTGGAGTGCGTAGGCTTGTAGGCCGGATTGAGAAGGTGAATGGCGGGTTCGAGAACCAGAACGACGAACAGGGTGAGCGGGATCGCGACGACGAGGTAATACCGCGGCTGCAGGTTGTTGTGATAAGCGAGAAAGGCCGCGTATCCAACGGCCCAAAGAAGAAGAGTGGGAACCAGGGGGCGCTCCCGGAACCAGCGAAAGCGGACGAGCGCGACGACGAGGCAGAGAATCGCCAGCGGGTACAGGAGCTCTCCGATCCAGAGACCATCCATAACGGTGTCATGGAGAACGGAGATGGCGGTATCGGCGGTAATGCGGGTGTAGGCGTTCGCGCTGAAGAGATATCGATAGTCCTCCAGGTAATGCGGGCGGACGACCAGGAGGAAGTAGCTCGACCACGCGGCGGCGGTCACCGCGAGGGCGGAAAGCCCAGAACGCAAAAAAGGCCAGAGCCGGTAGTGCGATGACGCCCATAGAAGCCAGGCTACAGCCGGAAAGAGAAAGACCGCAGTCGTTTTGGTGAGAACCATCGCTGGAAGAAGAAGACCAAGGACGATGGTATTGATCTTTCCTCTCATCCCGGGCGCAGGGGCGGACGAGGCCGCGTGCAGAGCAAGAAGCGTAAGCAGGATGAGAAACGGCTCAAGGATCGCGAGCCGCGTGAAAACGAAACAGAACGGGCTTGCGACAAGCAGAAGAACCGCGAGAGCGGGGGCGAGCGAGCGACGTGTCATCATAGTCGACCCCGGCCCGCTGCCGGAGAAGCTCTTCCATCGCCGAAGAAGGAGGTAGGAGGCGGTTAGGATCAGGCCGAAGACGCTTACGGTCAGGGCCCGGGCTGCTATGAGCGAGACGCCTGTGAAGCGAAACAGCAAGCCTTCGACAACTGGCCAGACCGGAAGCGCGGCGGCAGCATTGAAGTCGCCGGGAACGTTCCAGTGGCCCAACTGAAAATGACGGATGGCGGCGTCGCCATACCAGCCTTCGTCCGTGTATTTTGACCAGTCCATCCAGGGGGAGTGGTTTGGGAAGTCCGCTTCAAGATTGAGGAAGTGCAGGCTGAAGAGGACAGCCGCGGCAAAGAGGATCGCGGCCTCGATGAGGCGGAAGGTACGCGAGCGGCGCTCCGGGATGGAGTGGGTATCGGCCAAGTGGGTGCGGCGTCAGGGCGTGGTAAACCCTCTATGTATCACAGATGCATACGATCGGTGGAGACACGGCGTTCCCCGCGTTCATCCGTGGACCAGGATGCATGCGGCCGCGGGCTATTCGTAGGAGAGGGCGTCGATCGGGTCCTTGCGGGCTGCCTTCAACGCCGGGTAAAGCGCTCCGAAGAGCGCGCCCGTGAAAGCAATCAGTATCGCTGTCAGCACCCAGCCCGGAGTGATGGAGAAGTCGAGCGTCGGGATACGGTAGCGGAAAATCGTCCGCATGAGGTAGGTCGCCAGCACACCCAGTACGATGCCGACAGCGGCGAGGAGTCCGGTCTCGCGCAGGATGCCCGAGACGATATACCCGCTGGACGCGCCCATGGACTTCAAGATGCCAATCTCGCGAGTACGCTCCATAACCGCGGTATACATCGACTGAAAAATTACGAGGAAGCCGATAACGCTAGCGATTCCGATGACAACGCGCAGAGCGATGTTGAAGCCAGGCATCCGCTCCGGGGTGAGCGAATCGAGCAGTTCGGCGAGGGTCTGAACATCGTAGGACTGCATCCCGTCCGTCGCGAGAATCTCCTTGCGGACGGCTTCCTGGAACTTGGGCTGGTCTTCGGTTTTCAGGTAGAAATAGCTGGCCTTACCGGGGTTGGTGTCGATTTCACCCATGGTGGCGATGGGAATGAATTTACGCCCACCCTTACCGTGTTCGACGATGCCGCAGACGTGGAAAGTATGGTTCAGCACCTGGATGGGGTCGCCGAGGTGAAAGCCCTTGGCCTCGATGAATTCGTCGATGATGATGTCGTCGGGATTCTTGAATGGGCCGCCCTCGAGGAAGACGAAGGGCTTGAGCGCGTTGAAGCTCTCGAAGTCGATGCCGTAAATATTCTCGAGCGAGGAGCCGGCGACCAGCTTCAGGTAGACGGGAGCGGCGACCTCGACGTGAGGAAGTTTGTTGAGAATGTCGGCGACCTTGACCGAGGCAGAGGCGCTGGTCTGACCGATGAGGTTCGAGGAGGCTCCGGGATGCGCGATCATGTCGCCGCCGATGCCGGTCTGGCGCGTCTTCGATCCGTTCAGCATGCCGAACATGACGGCCGCGATGGAAAGGATCATGATGACCTCGATTCCGACGGCGAAGGCGCTGATGATGGAGCGCAGAGGACGGTGGACGAGATTGCCGACGACAAGTTTGTTCACAATACCTTCCAGTGTATGGGAGGAGACCGGCGATGGGCGAGAGCTTAGAGGCTGGAGTCGGCAGCAGGGGGCTTGGAGACGAGGCCACCTCGCTGGCGGGCGGCCGGGAGGACAGCAAGGACCCGCTTGGCCTTCCTGCTCTTGGCTCCCGTCGTCATGGTGGCGAGAAGAGGAAGAAGATAAGCCGAAAAGATGGCGATGGTCGAGATAATGATCACGCCCATGCTCATGAGGTACACGGGGCCACCAAGCATGCCTTCGGGTGCGTCGTGCGCGAAGAGAGACAAGGCGAGGATTCCCCAGGGGGACTTGCGCGTATCCCCGCATAGCGAATCCATGATGATGAAGAGCAGGAACCAAATGATGGGCGCAACGATGAAGACACCCGCCCACTTCGCGTCGTGGTAGGCCTCGGCGACGGGGCTGAACGAAATACTTGTGGTGGTATCGGACTCCGGTAGACCGACCGCATGACCGAAGACATTGGCCATGTTGATGGTCGGCTTGTCTGGCCAGAAGACGTGCGGGACGGCGTTCAGAAAGTAGCTGAGTATCGGCGTGAGTCCGTACTCCCCTTCTTCTTCCGTGACGGCATTCAGCGCGTCGTCGATGCCAAACATCTGAAGGCGGTCGAACAGGCCCTGATCGGTGTTGAAGTATCCGTGCTGACTCCCGCGATCGATGATGGCGAGGTTTTGCGCGTAGAGCGTTCGAACCTCTTCGAGACGGAAGAGGAGGCTGATGGAGACGTCGACATTCTGCGAAAAGGTGTTGGAGTCGCTGCGGAAGGATCGACCGTACTGGCAGAAAGGGATCATGTAGCGGCCGAAGAGGAAGAGGATTAGGAGGCCACCGAAAAGCTGCCCCCGGCTGAAGCGGTAACGCAACGAGGCCCCCGTCGCAAGCCAGCACACGGGTGGCAGGAAAAGGGCTTCCTTGGAGAAACTGAGTACCCCTCCCTGGAAGAGCATCCAGCCGCCTGCAATCAGAACCGGGGCGTTGACACTGCGCGTCCCGTTGCTGAGATAGATCTCCGCCGTAACGCCAAGAATGATGGCCATGGGCAAAAAGTGGTTGATCTGGTTGTAGGCGGAGAAGAGGGGGGTGAAGACGTTTCCGCCTTCGGTGTAGAGAACACCACCGAGTAGCGGGACACCGATGCCCGCGACAAGGCAGCCAATCGCCGCCATCTTCATATTGTCGACGGTCGCAAGATTTTGGAGGAAGCCTACTCTCCGGATAAATCGCTGGCTCATGTACACGGCGGCAAGCATGGCGAGGATGCCGCCGGTATACGCCTCCATCGTAATCATCGGAACGCGAAGGTTCGAATCGGCGGCTTCCAAAAGAAGACACTTGGCGACCAGACCAAGAATCACGGCAAGCAACGCGAAGAAGAAGACGTAGGATCCGGATGGGCGGGCGAGACCTCCGGCCATGTTGAACGCGTACGTCGCCGTCACGATGAAGACAATGCAAAGTCCGCTGAAGAGGGCATTCGTCCCGAGGGCGAGTTGCACGACTGCCAGGCCCACCGCGAAAACAGTGGCATGCCAGACGGGAATTCGCACTGGGTAGGGGATCCGCACGGACTTGAGGAAAGTCTAGCAGAGGGTTTGTGGGGGATCCGGCGAGGGTTCTCCAGCTAGGTGCGCGCTCGAATAAAATGACAGGCAGGCATTGGCGACTTGGTTGCATGGATAACAATGTGTTGAGCGGCCAGACACACGAGACGAAGCGACATGACACGATTCGGCGAAGAGTTGCGGCACGAGCGGGAGGTGCGGGGGGTGGCGGTGGAGGATATCTGCGCCGCGACCAAGGTTTCGCCGCAGAATGTACGGGCGCTCGAGGCGGGCGAGTACGCGCAGCTTCCTGGGGGCGTGTTTCGGAAAGGCATCCTGCGCAGCTACCTCAGTGCTCTTGGGATGGAAGAAGCCGTTTGGATTGAACGGTTTGAGCAAAGCTGCCGGGAGGTGGGCCTGGGCGGCGACGGAGATCGGGATTGGGTTCAGTTCGCGGAAAATGTGAAGAAAAGCCGGTCAACGGAGCAGCCCGGCATGGGTTTGCGGTGGGTTGGCGTGGCGATTTTGATGGTTATGTTGTGGGCCATTGTGTGGTTAGCGTGGCATCTGGTGCAGCATCGGCAGATGGAGTTACGGCAAAATGCCCAGATCGTCTCCGCGCCGGATAGCACTCCAGCCGATGCCAGATGACGCCACTCACTGCGGGTTCCCTGCAGCTCATTGCCCCCTGTTTTGCTGCACTTGTCCTGTAATGGGTAAAATAGGAGGGTTGAACACACGGCACAGAAGTTTTTGGAGGTAGTTCGTTGGCGAAACGCGACCGTTTTCTTTTTACAAGTGAATCAGTGACCGAAGGGCATCCCGATAAGATCGCGGATCAGATCTCCGATGCCATCCTGGATGCCTGCCTCGAGCAGGACCCCTACAGCCGCGTAGCCTGCGAGACGCTGACCTGCACCGGTCTCGTCGTCATCGCCGGTGAGATCACCACCAAGGCGTATGTGGACTTCCAGACTCTGGTTCGTTCGACGGTCTCCGAGATCGGCTACAACGATGCGACGCACGGCTTCGATTCGAATACCTGCGCTGTCATCTCGACGATCAACAAGCAGTCCCCCGACATCGCGCAAGGCGTGGACACCGGCGGAGCCGGCGACCAGGGCATGATGTTCGGCTACGCTACGAACGAGACCCCGGAACTGATGCCGACGCCAATCTCGCTTGCGCACCGCCTGGCGGAGAAACTGAGCGAAGTCCGCAAGTCGGGCAAGATGGCGTACCTCCGTCCCGACGGCAAGAGCCAGGTGACGGTTGAGTACGACTCAAACCACAAGCCTGTTCGCGTGGACGCGGTCGTCATCTCGACGCAGCACGCGGAAGAGGTCGGCAACGACCAGCTTCGCGCCGAGATCCTCGAGCACGTCATCCAGGCTGTCATTCCCGCCGAGCTTCTCGATGCGGACACCAAGTACCACATCAACCCAACCGGCCGTTTCGTCATCGGCGGACCGATGGGCGACACCGGCCTGACCGGACGCAAGATCATCGTCGACACCTATGGCGGCATGGGCCGCCACGGTGGCGGAGCGTTCTCGGGCAAGGATTCGACCAAGGTCGACCGTTCCGCGGCTTACATGGCGCGGTACGTTGCCAAGAACATCGTTGCTGCTGGACTTGCAGATCGCGTCGAGGTGCAGCTTGCCTACGCGATCGGCGTGGCTGAGCCGGTGAGCGTGCTGGTCGACACGTTCGGCACGGGCAAGGTCGATGAGACCTCGCTCGAGGCGCTGGTTCGCAAGAACTTCCTGCTGACGCCCAAAGGCATCATCGAGAGCCTCAACCTGCGCCGCCCGATCTTCAAGAAGACCGCGGCTTACGGTCACTTCGGACGCAAGGGCGATAACTTCACCTGGGAGGCGACCGACAAGGCCGCGGCCCTCGCGGAGCAGGCTGGCGTCAAGGTTGAAGTAGCAGCCAAGTAGGAGTTCGTCACCGGGAGCGGGTGGGTCCTTCGGGGCTCGCCCGCTTCTTTTTTGTACCGATCCGCAGGCCCGACTTATCCGGTAGGGCGCGTCCAGGGGACTAATCCGTGGTTGTTTACAACCGGGATGCCTCGCGCTGAGTCTATATAGTTGATGAGAAGCTAGAAACCCACCGATTTCTTCCTCTTCCATAACATTTTATCTTTTTGAGGACCCCCTCTCTATGCTGATTCGCACGGAGTTTGATATCCAGTTTTATTCGGCGTTCGCGACGCCCATGATTGCGCTTCTGCACCTCGACCCCTCGATCGATGGCTCCGTGCGGAGTGGAAACGAATTGCGCGTAGAGGTCGATGGCGCTACCGTCCCGTTCCGCGAATACAACGACAGCTTCGGCAACCGCTGCACACGATTTGTCGCCCCTCCAGGGCGCCTGAAGCTTAGCTCCGAGGCCATTGTGGAGCGGCCGGACACCACCGACGAGATCGCTGCTGACGCGCAGCAGGCTCCCATCGACGAGCTTCCGGCCGAGGTGCTGCAGTTCCTTCTGCCGAGCCGGTACTGCGAGGTAGACCGCTTCTCGCCGATCGCGCAGGATCTCTTCGGCGGATACTCCCCGGGATGGACGCGGGCGACGGCGATTCGCGATTGGGTCCACAATAAGGTGCAGTTCGACTACAAGGCCGCGCGCCCAACAAAGACCGCGATGGATGTCTTTACCGAGCGGATCGGCGTCTGCCGCGACTTCCAACATCTCGCCGTGACGCTCTCCCGCTGCCAGAACATTCCGGCGCGCTACGTAACCGGCTATCTTGGGGACATTCGTATTCCTTATAGTGGGCCGGGCGATTTCAGCGCGTGGTACCAGGTATGGCTCGATGGCCGCTGGTGGACGATGGATGCACGGCATAACGATCCACGCTATGGCCGGGTGCTGATGGCGACGGGTCGCGATGCCGCCGATGTGGCCATTACAACAGCATTTGGACGCGCCGACCTCATGAACTTCTACGTGGAAGCGAATGAGATCGATCAGGACGGCAAGGCACTTCCGGTGCCGGGCAAGCTTTAGCTTCAGGGACGAGGCAAGGATTGAACGAGGGCCCGGAACGCCGGGCCCTTGTTGCGTGTGTACGCAAGTTTGGCTGAACAGAGCGGAGTGTGCGCCGGAGCAGCCGGTGGGAGGATACTGAAAGAGGGACGGACATGGAGAATCAGGCGACAGGATTGGTAACAGATGTACCGAGCGTATTTCCGGGGAAGCAGTGGCAGCAGGTGCTCGAGCGCGATGCGCGGGCGGACGGTGTGTTCGTCTACGCGGTGAAATCGACGAAGGTCTACTGCAAGCCCAGTTGCGCGAGCCGCAGACCGAATCGGAAGAACGTGACCTTCTTCCCGAACCCCGCTGCGGCTGAGGCAGCGGGATATCGGGCCTGCATGCGATGCGAGCCGGACCGCGTGGAAGCCAAGGCGGATCCGCAGGCCGGAGCCATCGCGGCGGTGACCGACTACCTGAAGGACCATGCGGGTGAGCGGACGAAGCTGGCCGATGTAGCCAAGGCGACGGGAGTTGGGCGGCTGACGATCCTGCGGGGCTTCAAGCGTGTGCTCGGCGTGACACCGGGCGAGTTCGCCAAGGCGCAGCGGGTGGAGAAGTTCAAGGAGAAGGTGCGCAAGCCGAAAGCCGAGGTGGACGAGAGCTTCCAGGTTGAGGGCAGCGCCACCCCTGGTGTGTCGGTCGGCCTACGGGCGCGGCGGGCTGCCGCGAAGGCGGCTGGCCCGGTAAAAATTACGGACGCCTTATACGAGGCGGGGTTCGGGTCATCGAGCCGCCTGTATGAGAACAGCAAGGACACGCTGGGGATGAAGCCGCGGGAGATGCGCGAGGGCGGCGCTGGCCTTCTGATCCGCTATGCGATTGCGCCAAGCCCGCTTGGACGGATGCTGGTGGCGACGACCGACGTTGGTGTCTGCTCGATCGCCTTCGGCAAGGATGACGCCGAGCTGGAACGCAACCTGCGGGCGCAGTTCTCGAAGGCGCAGCTTATGCCGGCTAAGCCGAATAAAGGGTGGCTGGCCGACGCCGTCAGCTTCGTGGCGAGCCAGACGACGGAGCATCCGGCAGCGGCTGCGTTCCCGCTGCATGTGCGGTCGACGGCATTCCAGCAAAGGGTGTGGACGGCTCTGCGCCAGATTCCGCGAGGTGAGACCAGAAGCTATGGCGAGTTGGCGATGTCGCTTGGTGCTCCGACGGCCTCGCGTGCAGTTGCGGCGGCGTGCGGAGCGAACCCGATCGCGGTGGCCGTGCCCTGCCATCGTGTCGTGGGCAAAGACGGTTCGTTGACTGGGTATCGCTGGGGTGTAGACCGGAAGCGGCGGCTGCTCGAAGCTGAGGCGCGGTAGAAATACTTTTGGGCATCTGTGAAGCTGCTGACAGGATGGTGTCAGCAGGGTGTCAGTAGCCTAATCCTGTGAGTGGCGGAACGCTGCTTGCGGGAGAAGCCAAGATGAATAACGATGCGTTGACGTGGTTCGAGATTCCAACCGTAGACCTGGATCGGGCGCGCCGGTTCTATGAGGATGTATTGCATACCAACATGCAGGAGTTCGCGGGAGGCCGCGATCCGATCGTCATGTTCCCATTTGTCGGCGAGGGTGTCGGCGGAGCGCTGGTGAAGCGGCCACACTCGCAGCCTTCGCCTTGCGGCACGATGGTCTACCTGAAGCTTCCGGTCTTTGCCGGAGAGGTTGGGGAGGCCGAAGCGCGGGTCGAGAAGGCCGGCGGATCGGTGGTTGTGCCGAAGATGTCGGTTCCCGGTGTTCCAGGCGAGATGTTTGTGATGAAGGACACCGAAGGAAACATGGTCGGGGTGCATGGGCTGTGAGGGAATTGGCAGTAGAGTGTCAGCATGCGACGCGCTGACCGGCTGTTTCGAATCGTCCAGATGCTGCGCTCCGGGAGACTGCTGACCGGGGCGCAGTTAGCGGAGAAGCTCGAGATCTCAACGCGAACGCTTTATCGCGACGTTGCCGACCTGCAGGCGAGCGGCGTGATGATCGAGGGGGAGGCAGGCGTCGGCTATACGCTGCGGCGCGAGATGGATATGCCCCCGATGCAGTTCACCGCCGAGGAGACGACCGCGCTTGTACTCGGCGCGCGGATGGCGAGCGCATGGGGCGGCGAGGCCATGGCCGCGTGCGCGCGCGAGGCGCTGCGCAAGATCGAGGCGGCGCTTCCGGCTCAGATGCGGATCGAGATGGACATGGTGCAGATGTATGCGCCGGGCTTTGCCTTGTCGCGCGAAGTGCGTCTGCGGATCGATGATCTGCATGCGGCGTGCATGCGGTCGCACCCGGTCCGCTTCCGCTATGAACGCCTCGATGGCGCCCTGAGCGAACGGCGCGTGCGACCGCTCGCGCTTGCCTTCTGGGGCGGCGTGTGGACGATGGCGGCATGGTGCGAGATGCGGAAAGGATTCCGCAACTTCCGCCTCGACCGCATGAGCACGATCGAGGTGCTGGAAGAGACGTTCGTGCTGAAGCGTGGGCAGAGGCTGAAAGATTATCTTCGAGAGACCGTGCCGGAGAAGGAGTTGCGGGCGCTTGGGCTGATTCCGGTAGCGAAAGTAGCACGGGTAAAGGCAGACGCAGATTCCCTTCGGGAATGACAACCAAAGAGGCAGGTGCTAACTAGCCGGGACTGCTACCAGAGAACGCCCTTATCCGGAGTGACCGGCTGAGGCAGGTTGGTTTCGCCGAGCATCTGGCGGAGGTTGATCTCGATTCCGCGCGTGATGGAGGTGAGGGGGACGTCGTAGATCTTGTTGTCGAACGGATCTTCGAGGTCGCGGCCGATCTTGTCGAGCGTGAGGAAGATGAAGCCGACGAGCGTGGAACCGAGCGGTGTGAACCAGCCCATGTTGGTCACCATCGCAAGCGGCAGAAGGAAACAGTAGATGTGGACGAAAAGACGCGGAAAGTAGTCGTACTGTTTCGGCATGGGGGTGTTCTTGATGCGCTCAGTGCCTCCCTGAGCGTCGGCGAGGTCATTGAGGGTCGTGTCCATCGCGGCCCATTGCAGGGGATCGAGCCAGCCTCGGTGCTTGCACTCCTGGAGAAGCGAGCCCATCTTGAGTTGCAGCGCGAGCGGCACGTTCGCCTGTCCCTGCAGCGTGGCAAGCTCTGTCTCGACGAGGAGCGGCTTGAGATCGCTCCATGGCTCGAGCTTGCGAAGATGCGCGCGAAGCGCATGTACGAAGGCGATCTGGTGATAGACGAGGTTGACCCGCATCTCGTGCAGCTCGGGCGTCTCGTGATCCTCCGGGGCGCGAAGGGTTACGGTCTGACGAACCCAGCTTCGAGCGTTGTTGACCACCGCACCCCAGAGCGTCCGGGCCTCCCACCAGCGGGCGTAGCAGGATTGGTTACGGAAGCCGAGGATCAGGCCAATCGCGGAGCCATAGAGTGCCAGAGGAATATGGGGCAGCGCTATCCACTGCCAATGCAGCACCTTGAAGGCGAAGACGATGGCAACGTCGTAAAGCGCAAGAAGAAGCAAAGGCTTGCCGACGTACTGCAGCATGCGGAGCAGGTCTGGCCCGCGGGGAACGATCATGCGTGGTCGGCCTCGACGATGACGACCTCGAAGTTGCGGCTGCCGTCTTCGGTGATGCGGATCTGGCCGGTGCCGATATCGTAGACCCAGCCGGAGATGGTGAGTTCCTCGCGGGCCATGGCTCCGGCGACCGAGGGATGGGTGCGGAGATGCTGCATCTGGAGGAGGACGTTTTCCTCGGTGAGCCGCTTGAGCTTGTCGGCGGGGCTCTCCTCGGGGGACTCGAGCGATTTGGCCACCGAGAGGGCGGCGGCGGCGTTGTTCATCCACGTCTTGACGGTGGGAAGGGCTTCGAGGCTTTCGGGCTTGAGAAGAGCCTTCATGGCGCCGCAGTCGCTGTGGCCACAGATGACGATGTGCTTTACTTTCAGGGCGCTGACGGCGTACTCGATCACGGCGCTGACGCCTCCGAGCATCTCGCCGTAGGCCGGGACGAGGTTGCCGATGTTGCGGGTGATGAAGATGTCACCGGTGCTGGAGCTGGTAATGGTCTCGGCGTCGATGCGGGAGTCGGCGCAGGTGATGACGAGGGCGTGGGGAGTTTGCGGCGTGGACGCGGCGTGCTGGAACGCGTCAGCCTGTTCGGGGTACACCTCGGTCCGGAACTTCCGGATGCCATCCTTCAGTTGCGCGAGTACGTTGTTCATATGCCCTCGTCGGTAGATTTTCGCTCCCAGCATATCGCCCCGGAGGTTTCGGCGATATGACAAAGTGCTGTGCGTAGGACTTCGGCCATTGCAGATGGTTTAGGTTTCTACTTGAGAATCAGCAACTTGGGCGATCATCGGCCAGATTCCAGGTCAATCCTTGTATAACGGGTGGCGGGTTTGAGCGCTGAGGAGGAGACGTTGGCGGGATCGCGGTGGCTGTTCGGGGTAACGGTCTTCCTGGGGGCATTCCTGCTCTTCCTGGTGGAGCCGATGGCGGCCAAGGGGTTGCTGCCTGTGCTTGGAGGGTCGTCGGCGGTCTGGGTGACGTGCCTTGTGTTTTTTCAGATGATGCTTCTTCTCGGTTATTTGTACGCGCACTGGATCACGCGTGGGGGATTGGGAAAGCGGTGGGCTTACCTCGTATTTGTCGTGTTCGCGCTGACACTTCCGACTCTGCTGCATTCCCATGTGCCGGTTGGGGATGCGGGGCATCCGGTTTGGACGATCTTCCGCACCCTTGGGCTCACCATTGGGCTTCCGTTCTTGCTGCTCGCCTCGACGAGTCCGCTGCTCCAGGTGTGGATGGCGCGGCTGGAGGGCCGCGGGGTCCGATACGGTCTTTTCGCGCTCTCGAACCTGGGATCGCTGCTTGGGCTTCTGGCGTACCCGATCCTGATTGAGCCGTATATTACGCTGCGGGTGCAGCGGATCGGCTGGACGGTGAGCTTTGCCGTGTATGCGGCGTTGGCGGCGTGGCTCGCGGCTCGTGAAGGCGTATGGCGCAAAGATGAGGAAGAAGCGGTAACGCCGACGGTGCGGTCGAGTGGACGTCTCAAGGCCATGTGGTTCCTGCTGCCGATGGCTGCGGCGGTGCAGTTGGCGGCGATCACCAGCCACCTGACAGTGAACATCGCCGCCATTCCCCTGCTGTGGATGCTTCCTCTCGCTGCTTACCTCATCAGCTTCATCATTGCGTTCGAGATGCCGATGCTTTACCAGCGTGGGCTTGTCGTGCGTCTGCTTGTGGTCATGATGGCGGGGCTGGGGTATGCGCTCACCAAGACGGATGTCTCACTGCCGATCTCGGTCGGCATTCCCTTCTTCCTTCTCGAACTTTTTGCCGCGTGTCTTTTCTGCCATGCCGAGGTCCACCGCCTACGTCCGCAAGGGCGTGGTGAGACGACCGAGTTCTATCTACTCGTTGCCGCCGGTGGTGTCGCCGGAACGTTTTTCGTCGCGATCCTGAGTCCGCTGATCTTCTCGGCGAACTACGATCTCGCGTTCTCGTTTCTGCTGACGGCAGCGCTCGCGCTCACCGTGACCTGGAACGATGGCTGGGGACAGAGGCTGCTCTGGGGCGTGGGAACGGCGCTCCTCTGCGTGCTCGTTGTGCTATTACATGTCGCCTATCAGCGTCGAGTGCTGGAGGTGAAGAGGAACTTCTACGGAACGTTGCGCGTGACCGCGACAACGTCAGCCGCTGGCGCCGTCCGGATGCTCGCGAACGGAACTATTCAGCACGGAACCCAGATCCAGGAGCAACCGGGACGCGAGATGCTGCCCACCACCTACTATGCCGAAGACTCGGGTGTCGGGCTCGCGATCAAGGAATGCTGCACTAACCGTGCGCGGCATATCGGCGTGGTTGGCCTCGGCGTCGGAACGCTGGCGGCCTACGGTCGAACCGGCGACACCATCCGCTTCTACGAGATCAACCCGCTGGTCCGGCCAATCGCCGACCGCTGGTTTACCTACCTGAAGGGCTCGGGCGCAACGATCACCGTTGCCGAAGGGGACGGCCGCGCCTCACTGCACAACGAAGCTCCCCAGGGCTTCGACGTGCTCGTCATCGACGCCTTCTCCGGCGATGCGATCCCGGTGCATCTGCTGACGGTCGAGGCCATGCGGGAGTATAAGCGGCACCTGGCTCCGGGAGGCGTTGTCGCGATCCACGTCTCGAACCAGTACCTGAACCTCGTGCCGGAGATCGGCGCGCTTGCGGTGGCGTCGGGCATGAACGCCCGTTTCTTCGACAGCGGCGAAGATCTGTTCAAAGGAGAGTATCGGGCGACATGGGTGTTGCTGAGCACCGACCCGAACTACTTCACGCAGGGCGACCTGGCAACGGGAACGCGGATTAAACCGAGGCCCGATGTGCAGGCCTGGACCGACGACTACTCCAGCCTTCTTCCGCTGGTGCAGTGGGGCAGACATTAGTGCCGCGAGATTTCAACAGGGCGCGGACGCAGCCCGAAACCCAACGTACAGTGGAGGAATGAACGACAGCGGAACAGTTCAGGACGCCTCCGTCGCAGGCGAGCAGGTCGACTCGCGCGCTCTGTACCGGAAGATTGGCCTGCGGCTGATCCCGTACATCTTCATCCTCTACATCCTCGCCTACCTCGACCGCGTGAACGTCGGCTTCGCGGCGCTCGAGATGAAGCGCGACCTGAAACTCAGCGACACGGTCTATGGCACGGGCGCGGGCATCTTCTTCCTTGGTTCCTCGCTCTTCGACCTGCCGAGCAACCTGCTTCTGGGGAAGGTCGGCCCGCGCCTCTGGATCGCGCGGATCATGATCACGTGGGGAATGATCGCGACGGGAATGGCATGGGCAGCCGGACCGCACTCGTTCTTCGCGCTGCGGTTTTTCCTCGGCGTCAGCGAGGCCGGCTTCTTCCCGGGGATGATTCTCTACCTGACCTACTGGTTCCCATCGAAGGAGCGAGCGCGGGCCGTTGCGACATTCATGACGGCGACTGCGATCGCGGGTGTGGTCGGCGCTCCGCTGTCGAGCGCTCTGCTGAAGCTCGAAGGGTTCGTCGGCCTGCATGGGTGGCAGTGGCTGTTTATCTCGGAGGGCGTTCCCACGATCCTGATGGGGATTTCGGTTCTGTTCGTTCTGAGGGATCATCCGGACGACGCGCCCTGGCTCTCGGACCCTGAAAAGAAGTGGCTGGATGAAGAGTTGCAGCGGGATCGCGAGGCCGGAGGTGCCGACAACAACCACCACGTTCTCGACGCGTTCAAGATGCCCATGGTATGGGTGCTGGCCGGAATCTTCTTTCTGGAACAGGTCGGCGTATACACGGTAAACCTCTGGATGCCGCTGCTGCTGAATACCTTCGTCCACGCTGGGGCTGGTCCAGGGGCGGCGAGCCTGATCGCACGCTATGCGACGGTCCCGTATGTCGCGGCGGCGATCTTCATGGTGGCCGTTGGGTGGAACAGCGACCGAACCGGCGAGCGCCGCTGGCACATCGCCGGATGCATGCTTCTGGCCGCAGCCGGGTTTGGCTGGGCGTCCCACGCATCCTCGCTTCCCACCGCGCTCTGCGCCATGACGCTGGCGGCAATGGGCTTCTGGAGCATTATGGGTCCGTTCTGGGCTCTGCCTACGCAGGTGCTCGGCGGTCAGGGAGCGGCGGGTGGTGTGGCGATTATCACGATGGTCGGCGGTATCGGGGGCTTCACGGGACCCTTCATGACTGGCAAGCTGAAGGACTTGACCCACAGCTTTCAGGCTGGACTTCTCGCGATCGCGGGGCTGGCGATCCTGGGTGCCCTTCTATGTGCGGCCCTTCGCAAGCCAGCATCCGAGGCAAAATAGGCCGGGTGTGCCCGATTGCATTCCGTACGTCCGTTTTGACTCGTGTCAACTATCAACATGAGATCAGGCACGGGATAGGCCCTGGCTGGTATTCTTCATAAGGCAGAACGCAATCCTCAGAGGTGTTTTAGATGGCGACAGCAACATTGGATACGGCAGCGATTTCGACTGCGACGGGTGTAGCGAAGGAATACAAGGTCCGTGACCTGAGCCTTGCGGAGTTTGGGCGCAAGGAGATCGACATCGCCGAGCAGGAGATGCCGGGCCTGATGTCCATCCGCAACAAGTACGCGGCGGATAAGCCGCTCTCCGGCGTACGCGTCACCGGATCGCTGCACATGACGATCCAGACCGCAGTGCTCATCGAGACGATGGTCGCGCTCGGCGCCGATGTTCGCTGGGCGAGCTGCAACATCTTCTCCACGCAGGACCACGCGGCGGCAGCCATTGCGGCGGCTGGCGTTCCCGTCTTCGCCTGGAAGGGTGAGACGCTCGAGGAGTTCTGGTGGTGCACGAACGAGTCACTCCGGTTCCCCGACGGCAAGGGCGGCGTGCTCGGACCGCAGCTTGTGATCGATGACGGCGGCGACGTGACCCTGCTCATCCATAAGGGCGTAGAGATGGAGAAGGGTGACCAGTGGGTCAACTCTCCCTCGGGCTCTCTCGAAGAGGACGTCATCAAGACGCTCCTGAAGAAGGTTCACGCCGAGAGCCCCACCCGCTGGCAGGATGTGGCGAAGGAGTGGCGCGGCGTCTCCGAAGAGACGACGACCGGCGTTCATCGCCTCTACAAGATGATGGAGAAGGGCACATTGCTCGTTCCCGCCATCAACGTGAACGACTCCGTCACAAAGTCGAAGTTCGATAACCTCTACGGCTGCCGCGAGTCGCTCGTCGACGGCATCAAGCGCGCCACCGACGTCATGGTCGCGGGCAAGGTTGCGGTGGTCTGCGGGTTCGGCGATGTGGGCAAGGGCTCGGCGGCTTCGCTGCGCGGGCTTGGCGCACGCGTCATCGTCACCGAGATCGATCCCATCAACGCCCTTCAGGCAGCGATCGAAGGCTACGAAGTGGCGACCGTCGAAGACACGCTCGGACGTGGCGACATCTATGTCACCTGCACCGGCAACGTCGACATCATCACCCTCGAGCACATGAAGCGGATGAAGGATCAGGCGATCGTCTGCAACATTGGCCACTTCGACAACGAGATCCAGATGGAGCCGCTGAACGCCTTCAAGGGCGCGGCCAAGCTCAACATCAAGCCGCAGGTCGACAAGTACACCTTCACCGAGACGGGCAACAGCATCTTCGTTCTCGCCGAGGGCCGCCTCGTAAATCTTGGTTGCGCGACGGGTCACCCGAGCTTCGTGATGTCGGCCAGCTTCTCGAACCAGACGCTTGCACAGCTCGATCTCTGGAAGAACAAGGACGTCTACAAGACCGGGATCTACATCCTGCCGAAGAAGCTGGACGAGGAAGTCGCGCGGCTGCACCTCGAGAAGATCGGCGTGAAGCTCACGACGCTTTCCGAGAAGCAGGCGAACTACCTCAGTGTTCCGGTCGAGGGTCCGTACAAGGCGGAGCACTACCGGTACTAAGTCTCACATATTAGCTGCAAACGAAAGGGCCACCTCAAACAGGTGGCCTTTTGGTTTGCCTGAGCAACTAACTGGTTGCGCTCGGCGAGTCGTAGTCGCTGACCGTAATGATCTGTGCTGCAGGACTTGCGAGGAGCTTCGAATCGAGGATAATCAGCGTGCGTGCGGCGCCCGAGCTATAGGTCACAAGCGAGCCGGTGTAGGAGCCGACGCTGGTCGCGGTTGGGACAGAGCCCGTAGGGTAGATGACTACCTTGTACGCGCCGGCCGGCACGTTGAGATAGCCCGAGTTCGTGCCGAAGGTGAACCCGGTGACGAGCGGCGAGACAGCCGTGATCGCCGAACCCGAGGGCACAAGGTATACGTCAACCGCGCCGGTCGCGGTGCCCTCGTCAAGGAAACGCAGCGATACATTACCGCTTGGAGCCGACGCGCCCTGATCCTTGATGACGATCTCCTGCAGACTGGCCGCTATGTTGCTGATGAGCACCGTGTATTGGCCGCCTGTCGCGAAGGTCGCGCGGGCGGTTGTGAGGACCTGGCGCGTACCCGTGGTGTCGGCTGTGAAGTCGTAGAGGCCGGGCGAGATAGGAATGTACGACGTAGCCGTGCCGAAACCGAGGTTATAGGCGACGGGATTGCTTCCCTGGTAGATATCGACGGCGGGAGCGTCGGGCGAGGCGTCGATGATGCGCACTTGCGAGGTGACGATGCTCGTTCCCGAGACGCTCTGGCAGCCCGAGACTATGAAGGATGTGACGATGGCGAGCAGACATGCGGAAAAACGCGCGAGGTGCCCCCTTGTGCGCGCGGGGGCCTGCGACATGAGCTCCTGCGCCTCGTTGCTCATCGTGTGCGTCTGTTCCTCATAGCTGCCCTCAGACTAAACGATTCGAAGCCGTCGAGGCGGCGGGAAAGTGAGCTTCGGTGCCTGGCGCGGTACCACAAATGGGGAGGTGCGGGCCGATCCCGATTCGGGTTCAGGCGAGGGTGCAGACCAGGATCGTCATATCGTCGTGCTGCGGTGCGCCGTTCGTGAAGGCGTCGGCATCGGCCAGTAGCCCCTGCAACAGGCCCTGCGCCGTGCTCGATCTGCGGGGGTCGCCGAGCAGGGTCTGGGCGGCGGCGATCATCCTATCCTCGCCCCACTCTTCGTCATCGGCCGTCATCGCCTCAGAGATACCGTCGGTGAAGGCGAGGAGCGTGTCGCCGGGCTGAAGCTGGATCGATGCCTGATCGTAATCCGCTCCCTGGAGAAGACCGACCACCGTGCCAGTTGGCTCGAGCGGGATCGCCTCTCCCGGCCCCGGGTCGCCGCGACGAAGGATCACGGGGCAATTATGCCCGGCGTTGACATAGTTGAGGATCTTCGTCACCGGGTCGAGTTCGGCGTAGAAGAACGTCGCATAGCGATTGGTCGTCGAGGCCTCATAGACGAGCTCATTCACGTGTTTCATCAGCGTGGCGAGATGCTGGTTGCCGCTGCCATCGGGCTGTCGCAGCGTGGCGACCGACCGTAGGCTTGCCCGCAGGCTCGCCATCAGGAGCGCCGCCGAGATGCCTTTGCCCGAAATATCCCCCACAGCAATGGCAAGGCGATTTGCCGGCGCTTCGGGCGTGCTGAACGGCTGGGGGATGAGAAAGAAGTCATAGTAGTCGCCGCCGACGAATTGAGCGGGCCGGCAGTATCCAGCGAGGTCCACTCCATCGACCGTCGGGTATGTCTGCGGAAAGAGCCTCTCCTGCACCTCGCGTGCGATCTCGATCTCGCGATTCAGGCTGGCGCGCTGAGCAAGTTCGGCAGTCAGACGCTTGAGCAATTCGGCGTTCTCGAGTGCGAGCCCTGTCTGCGAGGCGACGGTCTGGAGAAGCTGGCGGTCGATCTTCGAGTAGGGCTCCTCGGAACTCTTCGGCCCAAGGGCAATTACGCCAATCAGGCGGTTGCGCCCGGGCATCGGCACAAGAAGCTCGGTCGAGAGGTCGGAGAGAGCTGCGCGTTCCGCGTCGCTCGCATCGATCAGCCAGGAACCCGGGTCGTCGCGGTAGACATTCGCGGGTGCGGCTTTTGGCTTGGAGAGGTTCCGAATCGTCGTCGAATTCGACGGCAGGGAGAGCATATAGCCCGGGCTGATTGGAGTGCCGGTCGCATACTGGAGCTGGAAGGTATCGCCTGCCAGCAGGAACACGGCGATTCGATCGATGTGCAGCGTGCTCCGGAGACGCTGCGTAATGGTCTCGAGCAGCGGCGCGGTCTCGGTGAAGTTACGCGCTTCTTCGGAGAGTTCGGAGAGGACCTGCTCGGTGGAATAAGCCTCGCGGAAGAACTTCTGGTCGATCCTCGCCTGCAGACGCTTCGCTCCGAGCGAGCGGTACACGATGAAGATGGCGACGACGACGGCGAGATGAACGAGGTCGACCGCCCGGCGCTGCTCATGAAGCTTGATGTAGTTGTTGATCGAGATCGACATCCAGGTCGCAAGCGCGACTGTGACGACCCAGAGCGACTGCCGAGCGAAGAAATATTTCGTGCCCTGCCGCAACAGGATCCGGACATCCATCGCACGCTGCACGATCACGACATACGCGAGCGTCACGGGAAAGGCGAAGAGGATAGTGAAGACCGAGAGAGCGACCCACTCCGGCGTGCTCGCCCCAACGTCGAGGCCGCGAATCATCGAGTAGGCGACAAGGGCGAAGAACGGCAGAAGGCCGACCGTACAACCGGCGATCAGAACACGAAGGCGCCGGCGTGCGTCCGGGGAGGTCGTGGCATCGCCTTCCTTGGAGTAGAGGCAAGCGAAACCGTACGAGATTGCAAGCACGGCAAACACGTTTTCCGTGGCATTGAGTGAAACCCGCATGTTCTGAAAGGAAGCGCCCAGGCTGAAGCGGAAGGTGCTCGCATAATCCAGAAAGCTGTCGAGCGGGAATAGCAAGACCGGAGGAATGAGCAGGAGCCACTTGAGCCACGGCACCTTCCGGTCAAGCGGAGAACGCTCTGGGAAATAGACGCCGAAGAGCATGAAGCAGATCGACATCGAGGTCTGGACGACGTTGTTCCAGAGGAAGCCGAAGGGCATGTACCGGCTGCCGAGCTGACCCGGATTCAGAAAGACGGCGTGAAAGTAAGCGAGGATGGCAAAGATGAGCCAGGCATTCGGATTCCGTGGCCGGGCGAACACGACATAGAGGCCGGTCAGCAAGCAAAAGATCGGCATCAGCACCAAGAAGCTCTGAACAAGCCACGCCTGGAAGGGAGCGGGAGACGCTCGCTGCGGCGAGAGAACGATCATCGCATGGCGCGGAGGTTCGTCGAGCGAGGTTCCTTGGTGCCAGAACGTTACGTCGAGACGGTCGCCCGGACGCTTGTCAATAACGGCCAGTGCCATATCCCGGCTGCCCAGGAAGGGCAGGCCATCGAGGGTGTCTACTGCGTCTCCACGCTCCAGGCCCGCGGCTTTCGCGGATGGATTCACCAGCGTGATGGTATCGAGCGCGAAGCCGGAAGGAACACCTGCGATATGGGCCTGTGTCTGGTTGAGACGAATCACATGTGCGAGGTACCCGTTGAAAAACGGCGTCTCGACGCGCTCTGTGCCGTGCAGGAGATTCCTGAAGCTTGAAAAGGCACCTAAGGCCGAGTAGCTGAGCGCAATCGAGGCCACGAGCGCAAGCAGCGCATAGAGAGGGGCGGACGATGATCGCTTCGTCTGTTTGATGGGTGTCATCCGGAACGTCGGGTCGTCTGGTTCATCGGAAGGTCGTCCTGAAGGGCTGGCTGGATGCATGGTAGCAGCCAGCCAGCCGAACCACGGCTAGTTACTTCTTCGCATGCTTGGCAATGATCATGTCCTTGATGCCGTCGTAGGTCTTCTGCGGGAGAATTCCCTTACTCGTGAGCTGCGTTTTGGCGGCGTAGGGGCGTCCATCGATGATGCGCTTGGTGTACGCGTCGCCGATTCCGGGCAGCGCCTTGAGTTGATCGGGAGTCGCCGTGTTGATGTCGAGCTTACTGGCATCAGCGACAACGGCAGCCGCGGGCTTCGCCTGCATCGGGGCGGCGAGAGCAAAGGCGGGAGCGAACGAAAGTAGAAGCGCGGCGGAGAGGAGACGGCGGCGGACGGTCGAGAGAGGATTGAACATAGGACGTTTACTCCTGATGGCTGTTTACGATTTCGGTACGATTTTCGTTCGGCGCGTGAGAGGTCTTTTGATTTTCACGCAACGCAGGAACGTCCGGCAGCGTGCGCGAATAGATTAGCCCATGGCGATCCTTTTCGGGCAGACCCGACGAAGCTACATTGACAAGGCCGGGCGACACGATTAGCGTTATGACAGATGATCGTTCGGTCGCACCATCACGGGCATTCCCATCACCACGCATTCAGCGTGTTGGCGGCTCTGTCCGGTCGAGCGATGTAAGACGACGCTCAAATAGGATTCGAAAAGGCCCGCTGACGCGAACACCGCGAGCGGGCCTTTTTACGCGCGCGGCAACTTAGAGAGACGCAACAAAACAGTTTCGGGAGAATGGCATGACGGCTGTAGAGACCAAAGGGGCAGACATCCAGATCGACTTCGCCAAAATGGATGGCCTGGTCCCGGGCATGGTGCAGGACGCAAAGACGGGCGAGATTCTCATGCTCGGTTTTCTGAACGAGGTCAGTTACAAGAAGACCTTAGAGACCGGCTACGTCACCTTCTGGAGCCGCACACGCGGCAAGCTCTGGATGAAGGGCGAGACAAGTGGCAACCGGTTGAGAGTGATCGAGGCCGCGACCGATTGCGACAACGACGCGCTCCTTTTCAAGGTTGAAGTCGAAGGCGATGGACTCGTATGCCACGAAGGAACCGTAAGCTGCTTCACCAAGCCGCTGATGCCGGCCGCAACCGTACCAGGAGAGAGCAAGTGAGCGACAAGAAAGTACTGAAGCTGGGCATCCCCAAGGGCAGCCTGCAGGACGCAACCATTGCCCTTTTCGAACGCGCCGGATGGCGCATCTACGCCAGCGGCCGCAGCTACTTCCCCACCATCGACGACACCGAGATCGAGTGCATGCTCGTCCGCGCGCAGGAGATGGCCCGCTACGTCGAACAGGGCCACCTCGACGCCGGACTCACCGGCCACGACTGGGTCCTCGAGAACCAGACTGACGTCGAATACGTCACCAGCCTCACCTACTCGAAGGCAAGCCGCCAGAAGGTCAAGTGGGTGCTCGCCGTTCCGGAAGACTCCCCCTTCCACAAACCCGAAGACCTCGCCGGCATGACCATCGCCACCGAACTCGTCGAGTTCACCAAGCGCTACTTCGCCGGCAAGAACATTCCCGTCAAGGTCGAGTTCAGCTGGGGAGCCACCGAGGTCAAGCCTCCCATGCTCGCCGACGCCATCGTAGAGGTCACCGAGACCGGCTCTTCCCTCCGCGCCAATCGCCTCCGCATCATCGAGACGCTTATGGAGTCCGAGACGCAGTTCATCGCGAACAAGGATTCCTACGCTGATGCGTGGAAGAAAGAGAAGATCGACAGCCTCGCCTTGATGCTGAACGGAGCCATCGCGGCACAGGGCCAGGTCGGCCTCATGCTCAACGTGGGCAAAGCGAATCTCGATGCCGTCCTGGGCGTTCTTCCCGCGCTGAACTCGCCTACCGTCTCCCAATTGAGCGATCCCGAGTGGGTTGCGTTGAACACCATCCTTGAGGAAAGCCTTGTGCGCGATGTCATCCCGAAGCTCAAGGCTGCGGGTGCCACGGGGATCGTCGAATATCCACTGAGTAAGGTCGTCCTGTAACTGCCTGACGGCCTCCGGTCATATGGGGCTGGAGGCCAGGAGTCACGATGAAGCTGGTTAAGACATTTGGAGAATCCGCGAAGAAAGCCGAAGCCCTCATCAAGGGGCTCGAGCAGCGCGGCGCAGTCAACACCGCCAAGGTCGAGTCCGTCGTGCGCACCATCCTCGCCGATGTGCGCCAGGGCGGAGATGCCGCAGTCGCCGAGTACGCCGTCCGCTTCGACGAGTTAGGCAAGGATATTTCCCTGCTCGTCTCGCGTGAAGAGATGCAGGCCGCATGGGACGACACTCCCGAAGACCTTCGCGAAGCCATGCAAGTTGCGCGGGCCAATATCCGCGCCTTCGCCGAAGCGCAGAAGCCGAAGGAGTGGACGATCTCTCCGCCTGAGCCCGCCAAGGGTGGCGTAAAGACAGGCCAGATCGTCCGCGCCATCGGAGCCGTAGGCTGTTATGTTCCGGGTGGACGCTATCCGCTACCATCTACTTTACTCATGACGGTAACCCCGGCGCAGGTGGCCGGCGTCCAACGCATCGTGGTCTGCTCCCCCAAGCCAGCGCGTGAGACCATGGCCGCCGCATGGCTCGCCGGAGTCACCGAGTTCTACCGCACCGGCGGAGCCCAGGCAATCGCCCTGATGGCCTACGGTACCGAGACCATCGAGCGCGTCGACAAGATCGTCGGCCCCGGCAATCTCTACGTCACCGCCGCCAAGGAGATCGTCTCGCAGGAGTGCGGCATCGACATGCCGGCCGGCCCAACCGAGATCGTCGTCACCAGCGAGCTTGGCGATCCTGCGGGCATCGCCGCCGACCTCGTCGCGCAGGCTGAGCACGATCCTGAAGCACTCGCCATCCTCATCACAAGCAACGAGCAGCTCGCTCACGCCGTCTCCGCCGAGGTGAACCGGCAGGCGAAGGACAATGAGATCGCGAAAGAGTCCATTGCCGCGCAGGGAGTTATTTTTGTAACCGAATCAGTTACAGTATCGCAAACCCTCACCAATCGTCTCGCGCCGGAGCATCTTTCTGTCGATTCCGCCGAGGACCTCGCATGGGTTCGTAACGCCGGATCGGTCTTCGTCGGCGCTTTTTCGCCGCAGTCCATGGGCGACTACGTCTCCGGCCCGAACCACGTTCTTCCCACAGGCCGCAATGGCCGCGTGCGCGGTGGCCTGAGCGTTTCGGACTTCCTTAAGGTCATCACCGTGCAGGAGTACACCCGCAAAGGACTCGATGCACTCGGCCCACGCGCCATCCTGCTCGCGGAGGCCGAGGGCCTCACCGGCCACGCCGAAAGTGTTCGCGTCAAGATGGGAAGGAAGTCATGATCACCGCAACCAAAACCGTCAAACCACGCGCCGCCGTTCTCGCAATGCCTGAGTACCACCCGCCGCTCGCCGAACGTACAGCGCTGCGTCTCGACTTCAACGAGAACACCTTTGCCCCCTCGCCCCGCGTGCTCGAAGCTCTTCGCGCCACAACCGCCGAGGAGTTGACGAAGTATCCCGAGCGCGAAGGCGTCGAGCACATCGTCGCGCGGCACTTCAGCCTTCAGCCCAGCGAAGTCATCCTTACCAATGGCGTCGACGAGGCCATTCACCTCCTCTGCGCGGCGTTCCTCGAAGCTGAGGACGAAGCCATCATCGCAACCCCGTCCTTCTTCATGTACGACGTCAGCGTGCAGATGATGACGCCACATCTCATCCGTGTCCAGGCCGACGAAACGCTTGCCTTTCCCTTCGATCGCTTCCTGGCCGCCATCACCGATCGCACCAAGCTCATCATCGTGGCCTCACCCAACAACCCAACGGGTTCGACCATCAGCCGCGAGCAGGTGTTGGCCCTCTGCGAGGCCGCGCCTCAAGCCGTCGTCATGGTCGACGAGGCCTACTACCACTTCCACGGCGAGACCGCGATGGGCGACGTGCCGGCGATCCCGAACCTCGTCATCGCCCGCACCTTCTCGAAGGCTTACGGCATGGCGAACCTCCGCATCGGTATGCTCGCCGCGGACGCGCAACTCATCGCCTACGTCAAGAAGGTCGCCTCGCCCTACAACATCAACGGCATCGCGCTCGCCTGCCTTCCCGTGGCTCTCGAAGACCAGGCTTATCTCACGTGGTACACCGACCAGGTGCGCACCGGCCGCGAACGCATGATGGCCGGCCTCACCGAACTCGGCGTCACCTATTGGCCAAGCGCCGCGAACTTCGTCCTTATGAACATCGGCCCCAAACACAAGGCCTTGTGCGAAGCCATGCGCGCACGCGGTATCCTTCTCCGCGACCGTTCCTCCGACCCCGGATGCGACGGCTTCGTACGCATCACTATCGGTATTGAAGATCATGTAACACGTGGACTCGCAGCTATGAAAGAATCGCTCGCCGAGATTCATTGGACAGCGCCCGCGGGCAGGAAGCCGGCAGGGCCGGAAGAAGGAGTCAGGGAGTATGAGTGAAGCCCCAGAGATACGTCGAGGAAGCATCAACCGCGCAACCACCGAGACGCAGATCGCGCTGACCCTCACGATCGACGGCCAGGGTTCTTACACCGTCTCGACCGGCATCCGATTCTTCGACCACATGCTCGAGCTCTTCACCCGCCACGGCGGCTTCGACCTCGAACTCAAGTGCACGGGCGACCTCGACGTCGACCAGCACCACACCGTCGAAGACGTCGGTATCGCCCTCGGCGAAGCCTTCCTCGAAGCCCTCGGCGACAAGAAAGGCATCATGCGCGCCGGCTACTTCGTCATGGCCATGGACGAGACCCTCGCCGTCGCCGCCGTCGACCTCAGCGGGCGCGTCGCCTACGTCGTCGACGACCAGGTCAACGTCCCTATCGTCGGCGACTTCCAGACCGAGTTAGTCTCCGACTTCTTCGATGGCTTCGCTCGAGGAGCGAAAGCAAACGTCCACGTAAAAACGATGTACGGCCGTTCCAATCACCACAAGATCGAGGCAATCTTCAAAGCCTTCGCCCGCGCCATGCGCGGAGCCTGCAGCCGCGACGAACGTATGCGCGAGATGCTTCCAAGCACCAAAGGATTGCTCTAGACCGATGACCCCACGCGATGAGATCGAAGCCATGATCGCCGCTCGCGGCAAATGCATGGCGCGCTGCGATGTCGAGGGCATGATGCGCTTCTACGTCGAAGACTGCGAGCTCATCACCGGAGAGATGCCCAAGCGTACAGGCATCGCGTCTGTGGGCGAGTTCTTCCGTTCCATGTTTGACGAGGGCACGGTCCAGGCGTCCTTTGTCATAGAAGACCTTCGCATCGAGAACACTCTCGCCGTCTTCTACGCGCGAGAACTCCTCACCGTAAGCCTTCGCTCCGAGTCGTCGGTCGACCAGTACGCCATGCGCCACATGGCCGTCCTCTGCCGCGAGCCCGACGGGTGGAAGTTCGTCCGCAGCATGCTCACGCTCGAGGGTCCCGGCCTCGCGGAGACGGAGATATGATCGCCGTCATCGACTACAAGGCGGGCAACCTCACCAGCGTAGTGAAGACCCTCACCTATCTAGGCGCCGAGACCGAGATCACGCAGGACCCCGAAGTCGTTCGCCGCGCCTCGAAGATCGTCCTCCCCGGCGTAGGCCACTTCCGGGCCACGTCCCTACTGAACGAGCTCCACATCACCAAAGCCGTGCGCGAGAGCATCGCCCGAGGAGCCTGGTTTCTCGGCGTCTGCGTAGGCCTGCAATGGCTCTACCAGGGATCGACCGAAGCGCCCGAAACGCCCGGCCTCGGACACTTCGCCGGCGAGTGCGAGCGCTTCCCCGCCCTCTTCGAAGGCGAGCCCCTCAAGGCCCCGCACGTCGGCTGGAACTCCCTCGAAGACCTCAAGCCTGATTCAAAGCTCATGCGCGGCATCCAGCCCGGCGAGTTCGTCTACTACACCCACTCCTGGCGCGCCCCTCTCAGCCCCGACACCGCGGCGTCCACCCCCTACGGCGGGTCCTTCACCGGGGCCGTCGAGCGCGACAACGTCATGGGCGTGCAGTTTCACCCGGAAAAGTCAGCCTCGGTCGGCCTGCGGGTTTTGCAGAACTTCATCGACCTCTGACATCTAACCTAGTGGAGGATTTGCAATGGGCGACACAAGCTATGAAGTAACCGGAACAGTCGAGATGGTCAAACCGATGGAGGCCGCGAACTGGACCGGCATGGACCTCATCCCCTTCGAGACCATCGCGGAGCGCTTCCTCGATCTCGAACACGAAGGCCACACCGCCACCCTGACCGTCTCCTTCGGCAAGCCGTTCGTCGTCGAGGGCAAGGGATGGGCCTGCCCCTACCGCATCAGCGCTCTCGGCCGCGATCACATCACCCCGGCGGGCGGAGCGGACAGCGTCCACGCCATCCAGATGGCCATGCATATGGTTCACAACGAGTTGACCGGCATGGCCCGCCACCACAAGATGACCTTCCTCGGCACCAACGACTTTGGCTTCGGACGCGTCGGCGGAAGCGACGCTGCAGTGGCCAAGTGCCCGGTCGTCGGCATGAGCGTCAGCTCCTGAAAATTCTGGCCGTCGATCGTCTGGTGATCCCATGCAAGCCTTCGTAGTACAACATCCCGGAGGACCGTTCACCCTCGTGGAAACGCCACGCCCCGTCGCCGGTCCCGGCGAGGTACTGGTGCGAATCCACGCAAGCGGCGTCAATCCTCTCGACGCCAAGATCCGCGCGGGCCAGGCAGTGCACGCACGGCAGCCTCTGCCAGCGGTGCTCGGCGTGGAGATGGCGGGCGTCGTCGAGGAAGTCGGGCCTGCGGTCACCGCCTTTCGTCCGGGTGACGAGGTCTACGGCATGGTCGGCGGAGTTGGCGGCCTGCAAGGCACACTGGCCGACTTCGTCGCCGCCCGGGCCAAGCTGCTCGCGCTCAAGCCCGTCGCCCTCTCGATGCGCGAGGCGGCCTCATTGCCCCTTGCGGCCATCACCGCATGGGAGGGCCTGGTCGACCGTGCATGCGTCCACGGCGGTCAAAAGGTTCTCGTCCACGGTGGCGCGGGAGGCGTAGGGCACATCGTGGTGCAACTCGCAAAGGCTCACGGAGCCGAGGTCTTCGCTACTGTCTCGCCGGAGAAGACGCATATAGTCGAGCAGTTCGGAGCCACTCCCATTGACTACCGCAGCGTCCCGGTGGAGGAGTACGTCAAGAAGCACACCGGCGGGGCAGGCTTCGACATCATCTACGACACCGTCGGCGGCCCCAACATCGACGCCTCCTTCGCCGCCGTCCGCCGCTACAGCGGCCACGTCGTAAGCTGCCTCGGCTGGAGCAACCACTCGCTCGCGCCGCTCTCCTTCCGCGGTGCCACCTACTCCGGCGTCTTCACGCTCGAGCCCATGCTCTCCGGCGCGGATGGCTCGCACCAGGGCGAGATCCTCCGCGAGATAGCAACCCTCGTCGACGCGGGCAAGCTCAAGCCACTCCTCCACGCCCGGCGCTTCACCTCGCACGACATCGAGGCGGCGCACGCCGCAGTCGCAGCCGGCTCGCTCGGCAAGGTCGTCGTCGACTTCGAGGCGCTCCCAGGAATCCCATGCTGACCAAACGCGATTATTGTTTGAGGATGGTCTCCGTCGCGTGGGACAAAGATACATAGCTAAAGGGGTTCAGCACGATGCGGTACGACTATCGGTCCGGCTTCGATCACTTCAAACGGGCACAGCAGACTTACGTGCGGAGCAGTGGCAGACGGCGGTTCTTCTTTCACATGCAGATATGGGGTCTGTTTACGTTGGGTCTCCTGACCCTTGTTGTCCTGGGAGTGCTTAAGTCCTCAGGACATGACGTTGTGTTTGCTACGCTGATGCCGCTTGCAGTTGGAGCTATGGCAGGAGGAGCGGTGTGCCCTCTGATGAGACCTTGGACGGTTCGGCGAACGTACCGTCTGTACGGGGGTGATTCGAAGGTCCCACGGCACATTTATGTCGCGGTGGAAGGAGATGTGCTGATCTCGGGCATCGAGGGTAAGTCTGAGGGGCGATTCCAACGCGGATCGATCTGTGAGACCGCGGAAGACGATTCGATGCTTCTGCTGTTTGTTGGGAAAAAGCGGTTCTTGTACCTTCCAAAAGCCGAGATGCCGGAGACGGCACTGGGTGACATTCACGGGTGGCTTCGGCTACCGGGAGCTCCGGACAAATGCTGACCAAACGCATCATCGCCTGCCTCGACGTCCGCGACGGGCGCGTCGTCAAAGGCATTCAGTTCGTCGACATCATCGACGCCGGCGACCCAGCCGAGCTAGCCCATCGCCACGCCGCCGGCGGCGCCGACGAGATCGTCCTGCTCGACATCACCGCCACCCACGAAGGACGCGGCACCCTCCTCGACACCGTCAAGCGCACCGCCGCCGCCCTCTTCGTTCCCTTCACAGTTGGAGGCGGCATCCGCAGCGCCGAAGACGCCGCAGCCGTCTTCAACGCCGGAGCCGACAAGGTCAGCATCAACTCCTCCGCCATCGCCCGCCCCGAGCTCATCGGCGAGATCGGCGGAAGCTTTGGGGCCCAGGCCGTCATCGTCGCCATCGACGCACGCCGCACCGAGGGCGCAGCCGACCCCGTCGGCGAAGCCGAGGTCTTTGTCTCCGGGGGACGCAAGCCAACCGGCCTCCGCGTCATCGACTGGGCCCGCGAAGCCGAGCAGCGCGGAGCCGGCGAGATCCTCCTCACCTCCATGAACACCGATGGCATGCGTAACGGATTCGATTGCGAATTGACCGCGCGCGTCAGCGAAGCCGTCCAGATCCCCGTCATCGCCAGCGGAGGAGCCGGTTCCGCCGCGCACTTCGCCGATGTCTTCGGTCGCGGACGCGCCGACGCCGCCCTGGCCGCAAGCATCTTCCACTTCGGCGTCACCGACTCGCGCGGCCTGAAAGCGAGCCTTCGCGATGCAGGAGTCACCGTACGCCTGCCCTGTTGATAGCATGACTTAGCACGGAAACACACTGGTAGACTGGGGTATTCCCCACGTGTGGCGGGAGTTCGCTCCGTGGGTGCAGATTGCATTCAGGAACCTCATGCCTATCGTCGAACAGAAGTCTAGCGTTGAACAGAAGCCAATCGTCGAACTCAAGAACGTCCGCAAGGTGTACGACCAGAAGGTAGCGGTCGAAGGTCTCTCCTTCCGCATCGAACCCGGTACCATCTTCGGCCTCCTCGGCCCCAACGGCTCGGGCAAGACCTCCTCCATCCGCATGATGATCGGCATCACGGTCCCCGACTCCGGCACCGTCTCGCTCTTCGGCCAGCCCTTCACCCGCGACTGCCTCAAGCGTGTCGGCTACCTCCCGGAGGAGCGCGGCCTCTACAAGAAGATGAACGTGCTCGACCAGCTTGTGTTCCTCGGCCAGTTACATGCTCTCGACGCCGCCACCGCACGCAAGCGCGCCCTCACCTGGTGCGAGCGCATGGAGATCACCGAAGCCATCCCCAAGAAGACCGAAGACCTCTCCAAGGGCATGCAGCAGAAGATCCAGTTCATCGCCGCGCTCCTCCACGAGCCCGACCTCATCATCATGGACGAGCCCTTCAGCGGCCTCGACCCGGTCAATGGCAAGCTCCTCCAGGACACGCTTCTCGATCTGCGCAAGACCGGCAAGGCCATCCTCTTCTCCACCCATCGCATGGACCAGGCCGAGAAGATGTGCGACGAGATCGCCCTCATCAGCCGGGGCCGTCTCGTACTCGAAGGAAGCATGCGCGAGGTCAAGCAAAAGTACCCGCGCAACCGCGTCGTGATGCAGTTCGAAGGCGATAACTCCTTTCTGCAGCATCCGTCGATCGAGAAGGCCGAGTTATACGGCGGTCACGTAGAAATCAAGCTCCGCAGCCTCGCTGGCTCCGATCCCGACGCTCAACCCCTGCTCGCTGAAGCTGTCGCACGCGGCACAAGCATCACCCGCTTCGAAGTCATGGAGCCCACCCTCGAAGAGATCTTTATCGAGGCTGTTGGAGGCAAAATCGATGCATAACGCATGGCTCATCGCGAAGCGCGAATATCTCGAGCGCGTCCGCACCAAAGCCTTCCTCATCGCCACCATCCTGATCCCGCTGCTCATGGGTGGCTTCGTCTTCGGCACCGCGATCTTCTCGAAGAAGACCAAGTCCACCTCGCACATCGTCATCGTCACCAAGGACACGCAACTCGCACTCGACCTGCAGGATCAGCTGCACAAGGGCAAGGGAAGCGACATGACCATCGACACCATGGCCCCCGGGGAGAGTGTGCGTGACTCCCTAGACCAGGAGCTCGACGACCACTCCATCGATGGCTACATGTGGATCACGCCCGCTTCGGACAACACCGGCCGTCCCACCTTCGACTACAAGCCGCGCTCGAAGGCCGACGTCGCCACAAGCTCCATCCTCAGCGACGCTCTCCGTACCGTGCTCATGCGCGAGCGCCTCACCCACCAGGGAATGGTCGCCTCCGACGTCGACTCCATGCTCGCGCCCGTCACGATCGACACTACGAACTCCAGCGGCAAACACAAGAACGCCAACACCTCTATTGCCGTCGCCTACGTGCTCTTCTTCCTCATGTACATGGTCGTCATGCTCTACGGCATGAATACGGCACGCTCCATCATCGAGGAAAAAACCTCGCGCGTCTTCGAGGTCCTGCTCGCCACCATCCGCCCCGAAGAGATGCTCGCCGGCAAGATTCTTGGCGTCGGCGCGGTCGGCATCACGCAGATCCTTATCTGGATGACCGCCGCCCTTATTCTCGCCGCGACGCCCTTCGCCGCCAGCCTCGCCAACGGAGACTTTGCCTTCTCGATTACCTGGTGGCAGGCGCTCTTCTTCGTCCTCTACTTCATCTTCGGCTTCCTGCTCTACTCCAGCATGGCCGCCGCTCTCGGCGCGATGACGAACTCCGAACAGGAGCTCCAGCAGCTCAACATGTTTCTCGTCATCCCGCTCGCCTTCTGCATGCTCATGCTTCCCGTCGTGATGAACAACTCGAACGGAACCTGGTCGCGCATCGTCTCGCTCATCCCGTTCTGCAGCCCGCTTCTGATGAACTTCCGCATCTCGCTTAACCCGCCGCCGGCATGGGAGGTCGCCCTCTCGTTCCTGCTCATGGGCATCACCATCTGGGCCGTACTCTGGACCGCAAGCCGCATCTACCGCGTCGGCATCCTCATGTACGGCAAGAAGCCAAACCTCCCCGAGATCCTCCGCTGGCTCAAGTACAGCTAAGCATCTAGTCCAGGTGGAAGACCTCTTCCAAGGGAGCCATCGCATCATCGGCGGTGGCTTCCGTGCTTTCGAAGAAGGGCATCATCTCGGCCTGCCAGCGAGCATTCACCGCATGCAGCTTCATCGCCGCGCGCGAGGCCTCGAAGTCGTCCGTCTCGACATACCCCACAAGTAATCCGTCGGGCCGCAGAAACAATGAGTAGTTCTTCCAGCCTGTCTCACGCAGCGCATCGAGCATCTCGGGCCATACTGCCGCATGAGCCTCTTTGTACTCGGCCAGACGCTCCTTGCGAACCTTCAACAGAAAACAAACACGCGGCATAGGCACTCTTTTCGTCGTTGATCTGCTCCCAACATACGACAGCTAATGTCAGGCCGGAAGAATCCCGTACTTCTCCCCAAGAAACTCCTGCAAGCGCACGGGCAGCACGGCACACACCTCCTGCCACGTCAGCATCTGCAGACGGCACCGAAGCTCTCCCGTCCGCACCCTGCTCATCACGGAGTACCACTGCTCCAGCAGGTCCGGACGCCTCGCATCGGCAAGCACGCAGAACGATCCTGATGGCACAGCCATCGCAGCCAGCGTCCCGCGAATCAACTGGTACCCAACCACGGACGTCTTCCCCGCAACAATCTCCGGTTCGAACGCCTCCAGCAGATCCCGATACCGCTCGACCAGCGCAGGCCTCGCCTGCTGAAAGTCCGACTCCGTGAGCTTCGCCTCAACCAGCAGACTGCCAAGCCTCAGATCGATCTCCGTTCGATCGAATCGCCCATTCGTCAACGGGATCCTCGGCTTGAATCCGAACTCTGACCTCACCCCAGCCCCGATCCCAAGCAGAACCCGTAACCCCAACCCGGCCGCTCCATCCAGTACGCCCGGAAAGCAGAAGACATTCATCAGCAGCGCGTCCGAACTCGTTGCCGCATCGAGTTCACGCCAGCGCCAGTCCGTCCGTGGCCAGGCCCGCCGGTGTGCCGTATGCGCCTTCTCCAATCGCGCTGACCACGCCACATCGGCAAGAATCGCCCGATACGCCTCATCGATAAAGTTGCCGTGACGCGGGCCGCTCGCTGTTCCCTCCGGCCCAAACACAACACACGGCGACCCACCCGTCGTCGTATCGTGCAGCAGACTCCGCTTCGCCGCGTACCGTAGCGCAAGAGCGTTCAGCTCAAGCCGAAGCAGCGTCGCGGAACCCTGCCCAGACTTGCGAGGGCCCGCCTGTCGAACAAGCTCCGGAGCCGTCCACCCAACCGATCCATCGTCGAGATGAAACCGATCCGAGCCCTCAAAATCATCCGGGATATCTGGCATCATCAGCGGCCCCAAAACAGAAACCCCACTCCTGCCGACCGATCAAGTCAGCAGAAATGGGGCTTATACGCCTAACGAGATTACTTCTCCGTGGAGAAGCTGAAGATCGTCGTGCTATGCCGAGGATGCCCCGGCTTCAACTCCGTCGAAGGAAACGCCGGATGGTTCGGCGAATCCGGAAAGTGCTGCGTCTCCAGGCAAAGGGCCGCGTTCTTCGGATACGAAGCCCCTCCCTTGCCCGGCTGCTTCCCGGTCAGGAAGTTCCCCGTGTAGAACTGCACGCCCGGCTCCGTCGTCATCACCGTCAGCACGCGCCCGGTCTTCGGATCCTCAACCTTAGCAGCTTCCTTCAGCACACCGGGTGTATCGCTGAGAACCCAGTTATGGTCATAGCCGCCAGCGATCTTCAACTGATCATTCGGATCATTGATGCGCGCGCCAATCGGCGTAGGCTTCCGGAAATCAAGCGGTGTGCCCGCAACCGACTCGATCCCAGTCGGAATGAGCCCCGAGTCCACCGGGGTATAGCGAGCCGCCGGGATCGTCAGCAGATCATCGAGAATCGTGCCGTTCCCCTCGCCCGAAAGGTTGAAGTAGGAGTGGTTCGTCAGGTTCACCACCGTATCCTTATCGGTCGACATCGAGTAGTCGATCTTCAACGCACTTCCCTTCAGCGTATAGGTCACGTGCGCGGTGAGCGTCCCCGGATACCCCTGGTCGCCATCCTTGCTCACAAGCGTCATCTCGACGCCATCCGGCACCTGCTTGCCCGTCCACACTAGAGAGTCGAAACCGATCAATCCGCCGTGCAGCGAATTGCCGTTATTGTTGGTCGGCACCTGGTAGTCATGCCCATCGAGCGAAAACTTGCCCTTCGCAATTCGGTTCCCATAGCGGCCAACGATAGCGCCGAAGTAGCTGTTGCCATCCTTCTGGTACTCCGCGACTGTGTCATATCCAAGCACCACATCCGCCACGTTTCCGTTACGATCCGGAACCTTCAGTGAGACGATCCGCGCTCCGAGCGTCATGATGCGCGCCTCGACCTTCCCGCTGGTCAGGGTGTAGATATCGACGGGCGTTCCGTTCTTGTCAGCACCAAAGCCGGCCTTCGTTACGGAGGCACCGGCAGAGAGAGTAGAGGCGGCGATGGTCATAGTAAGCAGAATAGCGCGTGCCAAGGTCATTGGTCAGGAGTCCTTTTACGTTGCAAATACGTTCGTAGGTTTGCCCGGCGCGGCTCGAATCGTCGCCGCACAGGTTGGCACGCCCACTATACGTGAACGCCCTCTCCGCGCGATAGCGCCCTCCGCCCGCGCCGCGTCGAGTACTATGGGAGCGTCCGGACCTGCATGCCGTACGATGCGCACACCATCCCAACCAACTACATTCCGAGGGTGACGGTTTCCATGAAATTCGATCGTATGCTGCGTACCGCTCTTGCTTCCCTGTCGCTTGCCCTGTGCTTCACCGGAGTCCCCGCCTTCGCCAAAAAGCCCCTGCCGGATATCTGGGTTGGCACCTGGGCCACATCGCCCATGGCGGCAACCAACAAAGATGCCCTCGGCACAACCGACATCACTCTTCGCCAGATCGTTCACATTTCCCTCGGCGGCGCCTACACGCGCGTCGTCCTAACCAATGAATTCGGCACCGAGCCTCTGATCGTTGGAGCCGTCCACGTCGCCCTGAGCTCTGGCGGAAGCGATATTGCTCTCACGTCGGCCAACTCCGTGACCTTCGGCGGAAGCCCAACCATCACTATCCCGCCCGGTGCGCTCGCCGTCAGTGACGGCTTCTCCCTGATGCTCAAACCCTTCGCCGACGTCGCCGTCAGCATCTTCCTTCCCGCCCAGAAGATCAGCCAGATCACCTCCCACGGCTTCGCTGACCAGACCAATTACATGGCCGACGGCAACATGGTCGGCAAGAGCACTCTCGCGGGAGCGAAGGAATTCACGAACTGGGACTTCCTCAAGGGCATAGACGTCCGCGTCTCGGCTGACGACGCCTCCATCGTCACCTTCGGCGACAGCATCACCGACGGAGCCCTCTCCACGCGTAACGCCAACGCCCGCTGGCCCGACGTTCTCGCCAAACGCCTCCACGACAACAAGAAGACCGCCGGCATGGGGATCCTCAACCAGGGCATCGGCGGCAATCGCATCCTGCACGACGGCACCGGCCCAAGCGCCCTAGCGCGCTTCGATCGCGATGTCATCGCCCAGGCGGGCGTGAAGTACGTCGTCGTGCTCGAAAGCATCAACGACATCGGCGGCGCCTACAACCCCAAGACGCCTCACGACATCGTCACCGCCGACGACCTCATCTCAGGCTTCAAGCAGATGGCCGAACGCGCCCACACGCACGGCATCAAGATCATCGGAGCCACCCTCACGCCTTACGTCGGAGCGGGCTACGCGTCGCCGGCGGGCGAGGCAGTACGCGTAGCCGTCAACACCTGGATCAAAACATCCAACATGCTCGACGGCGTGATCGACTTCGACAAAATGACCCAGGATCCAGCCAACCCGACGATGTTTCTTCCGGCATACGACAGCGGCGACCATCTCCATCCCAAGGACGCCGGCTACAAGGCCATGGGCGAAGGCATCGACCTGAAGCTCTTCGAAGACAAGAAGAAATAAAACAAAAGGGCAGGAGCCATAAAGCTCCCGCCCTCTCTTTTCAGCCGACAGAATTCTTACTGAAGCTCGATACCAGCGAAAAAGTAGCCGATCTCGAAGGCAGCCGTATCCTCGGCATCCGAGCCGTGGATGGCGTTCTCGCCGATCGAAGCCGCGAACTGCTTGCGGATCGTGCCCTCTTCCGCCTGTGCCGGGTTCGTCGCGCCCATCAGCTTGCGAAGGTCGGCGATGGCGTTGTCCTTCTCGAGCACCATCGGGAAGATCGGACCGGAGCTCATGAACTCCGTCAGCTCGCCGAAGAACGGACGCGCGGCATGCACGTGGTAGAAACCCTCGGCCTGCGCCTTCGAGATGGAGAGGCGCTTGATCGAAACGATCTTGAAGCCGGCCTTCTGGATTTCAGCGAGAATGGCGGCGGTATAGCCCTTGCGAACGGCGTCGGGCTTGATGATGCTGAATGTGCGCTGTGACAACGTGAGTCTCCTTGATGGGTCGCGGCGGCCGCTGCGGTTCGCCGCGCGCACTCGCAACTGTATCCTTCCAGTGTAAAGCAACGGTGTTGCAGGCCCGCGAATCGGCTGCTATCGGCAGCTCAGGAAGGAGCGTCCAAACCAGGATGAAGCGAATGGCCTGGATCTGGTTCGCGGGATGCGCCGCGTGGTTCCTCGACGCGGTCATCAGCCTAAGGCTGGGCAACATCCCCCACGCCAGCTGGCACTTCTGCTAGCCGCGACGTTCCTCGGCGCCGGTCTCTTCTACAGCCGGCAGCGACGATAGAACCAGCTACGCCTTGCCCAACACCCTGGCCATCGCCTCACCGATATCAGCCGGGGAAGTCACCACGTGAATGCCCGCGGCCTCCATCGCGATCATCTTTTCCTTGGCCGTACCCTCGCCGCCCGAGATGATCGCCCCGGCATGTCCCATACGCCTTCCCGGAGGAGCCGTCTGCCCGGCAATAAAGCCAACCACCGGCTTCCGCACATGCTCCTTGATGTACTTCGCGGCGGCCTCTTCCGCCGACCCGCCGATCTCGCCGATCATGATGATCGCCTCGGTCTCCGGATCCTCATTCAGCAGGCGCAGCGCATCGATATGTGTCGTCCCGATGATCGGGTCGCCACCAATCCCAATCGCGGTCGACTGCCCGATACCGCGCGTCGTGAGCTGATACACCGCCTCATACGTCAGCGTGCCCGACTTGGACACAATCCCAACCGAGCCTTCCTTGTGAATCCGTCCCGGCATGATGCCAACCTTGGCCTTGCCCGGCGATATCACACCAGGGCAGTTCGGCCCGATCAGCCGCGACTGAGAGTTCTTCACGACCTCCCACGTCTTCACCATGTCGAGCGTAGGAATGCCTTCGGTGATGCAGATCACCAGAGGAATCTTCGACCCAACCGCCTCAAGAATTCCATCCGCCGCGAACGGTGGCGGAACGAAGATCACGGTCACGTTCGCGCCAGTTTCCTTTACCGCCTCCTCGACGGTATTGAAGACCGGGAACCCCTCATGAATGGTCCCACCTTTACCCGGCGTCACACCGCCAACAACGTTGGTTCCATACTCCGCGCAACCCTTAGCGTGAAACGTGCCTTCGCGGCCCGTAATGCCCTGCACAATGAGACGAGTATTTTTATCGACCAGAACAGCCATTGCTATCTCCCGCCTTTCGCCGCGGCTACGGCCAGATCGGCGGCTTCCTTCATCGTCGTTCCAACCTGGAAATTCAACCCGGAGTCAGCCAGAATCTTCCGGCCCTCTTCGACGTTCGTCCCCTCAAGCCGGAGAATAATCGGAATCTGCACATTCAGCTTCTTGGCCGCGTTCACTACGCCCTGTGCCAGCACATCGACCCGCAGAATCCCGCCAAAGATATTGATGAAGATGGCTTTCACATTCGGATCGCTCAGCAGGATCCCGAATGCATTCTCAATCTGTTCCTGGTTCGCCCCGCCGCCGACATCGAGAAAGTTCGCCGCCTTGCCCCCGGCATACTCGATGATGTCCATCGTCGCCATCGCAAGCCCGGCGCCATTCACCATGCACGCGATCGACCCATCGAGCTTGATGTAGTTCAGCGCAAACTTCGAAGCCTCCACCTCAAGCGGATCTTCTTCCGCGAGGTCGCGAAGCTCCTTGAGATCCTTATGCCGGAACATCGCGTTGTCGTCGAAGTTGATCTTGCAATCGAGCGCGACCAGCTTGTCATCCTTCGTCGTGATGAAGGGGTTGATCTCCATCAGGGTCGAATCCGTATCGACAAAAGCCTTGTACAGCCCCATCATGAACGCGACGGCCTGGTTGATCTGTGTCGTCTTCAACCCAAGCTTGAACGCCAGCTTGCGAGCCTGGTAGGGCTGAAACCCGATTGCCGGCTCGATATATTCCTTGTAGATCAACTCCGGTGTAGCATGAGCAACTTCCTCGATCTCCATGCCGCCCGACTGCGAAGCCATAAACACGATCTTCGCAGAAGCCCGGTCCAGCACGATCCCGAGATAAAGCTCCCGATCGATCGCCGACCCTTCTTCAATCAGCAGCCTCTGCACCTTCTGCCCCTGCGGCCCTGTCTGGTGTGTCACAAGCTGCATCCCCAGGATCGCCTTCGAAGCCGCCTGCGCATCTTCCAGCGTCTTGACGACCTTGACGCCACCGCCCTTGCCGCGTCCGCCCGCATGAATCTGCGCCTTCACCACGACAACCTTGTTGCCCGCTGAGAACAACGCCTTGGCTGCCGTGTCCGCCTGCTCGAGCGTCGTCGCCATCTCGCCGCCCGGAACCGGCACGTTGTACTTCCGCAGAATCTCTTTTGCCTGATACTCGTGGATCTTCATGGGCCGTCCGCTCGTGTCCTTCTTATGCCAAACAGCATGAAGTGTAGCGGACGCGACGAACGAGCGGCAACCAAGCCGGATGAATATCGACGCATCCGTCCGCTTACCGAACACTCCAAACCTAGCTCTAACACCCTGCTACCCTTTTCCTATGTCGCTCAAGCCTTACCTCAAGCGCCTGATGGAAGAGCGAGCCACGCTCAGCCGTGACGAGGCGCGCGCACTGATGGAAACCGTATTTTCCGGCGGATCCTCCGAGATTGAACTCGCCGCCCTCTTCGGAGCACTCGGCAGCCGCGCCGAAGATCCTGCAGAACTCGCCGGTTTCGTCGACGCCATGCGCTCCGCCGCCACCACCCTGCCTCTCACCGGCGCCGAACGCGATACCCTCGTCGACACCTGCGGAACCGGTGGAGACCTCAGCGGAACCTTCAATATCTCCACCGCCGCCGCCCTCGTCGCCGCCGCTGCCGGAGCCTCTGTCGCTAAGCACGGCAATCGCGCCGTTACCTCCAAATCCGGCTCCGCGGACGTACTCGAAGCGCTCGGCATCCCCGTCAGTCTCACACCCCCGCGAGCAGCCGAAGCGCTCCGCCGCCACCGCTTCGCCTTCCTCCACGCCCCGGGCCACCACCCCGCCATGCGCGCCGTCATGCCCGTCCGCCGCGCCCTTGGCATCCGCACCGTCTTCCATGTTCTCGGTCCGCTCACCAACCCCGCCGGAGCCCGCGCCCAGGTGATGGGCGTCTATTCCCCCCATCTCGTCCCGATCGTCGCCGAAGCCATGGTCCTTCTCGGAACGAGGCACGCCTTCGTCGTCCATGGCGAAAGCGGCGACGGCACGGGGATGGACGAGATATCCATCGGTGGCCCAAGCTCCATCGCCGAAGTCCGTGACGGCAAGGTCATCCTCTCGACTTTTGCCCCGGAAGACGCCGGCCTCAAGCGAGCACTTCCCGGCCAACTCCACGGCGGAGACGCCACAGCCAACGCACAAATCCTCCGCTCCATCTTCGCCGGCGAACCCGGCCCGCACCGCGACGTGGTCCTCCTCAACGCCGCCGCCGTCCTCGTCACCGCGGGCCTAGCCGGAGACCTCCTCTCCGGCGTCAGCCTTGCCCGGCAGGCGATTGACAATGGTTCGGTCTCCCGTCTCATAACGGAACTATCCCTCGTTCCCCAGATATAAACCGTTTGTTCTTCAAGCGCCCCATCCATCTCGTTGACTTTTTGATGGCCTATTCCACACGCCGCGAGGTATTGTGGTGGGCGCAAGATGGATGCCTTCTGGGAACGTTGCCAGAGAGGACAAGAAATTTTGGTTTGTCGTACTTTTGGGGTGGTGGAATGGCACGTGTTACCGGGATCGGTGGGATCTTTCTCAAGGCGCGCGATCCAAGGGCGCTGGCGCAGTGGTATGCGCAGCACCTCGGAGTTGCACTGACGGATTACGGTGGAATCAACTTTCTCTGGAGTGATGAGGTTCCCGAAAAGACCGGTATGACGGCGTGGTCGCTCTTTCCGGAGGATACGAAATACTTCGGACCCGGACCCCAGGCCTCCATGGTCAACTACCGCGTCGACGACATGGACGGTATGCTTGCCCAACTCGCCGCTGCCGGCGTCTGGATCGACCCCAACCCGGAGGACTACGTCTACGGGCGCTTCGCCTGGATCGTCGATCCAGAGGGCAATCGCATCGAGCTCTGGCAACCGCTTCCGATGACGGAAGAAGACCACGCGGCATATCTCGCCTGAGAATTTTCGCCGGGTATTCCACCGGGGTCTGCGCGGTTAACATGAGATTCATGAACCATCTCAACTCGGGCCGCGCCGACGTGGGCCGTATCGAAGTCATCACCGGACCCATGTTCTCCGGCAAAAGCGAAGAGCTCATCCGCCGGCTCAAGCGCGCTCGCATTGCCCGCCAGCGTGTCGCCTGCTTCAAGCCCGACATTGACCTTCGCTATCATCGCACTGCGATCTCGAGCCATAGCTCTCAGACCCACGAGGCCGAAACCGTCGCCAACGTCGAGCGCCTCCGCGACTCGCTCTACCCGCAGCTTCACGAAGTTGAGGTTATTGGCCTCGACGAAGCCCAGTTTTTCGACGACAGCATCATCCCCCTCGCCGTCGAACTCGTTCACGTCGGCAAGCGTGTCATCCTCGCCGGTCTCGACACGACCTTCAACGCCGAGCCCTTCGGCCCCATTCCCGCCATCATGGCCATTGCGGACGAAGTTACTAAGCTGTCCGCCGTCTGCATGGTCTGCGGCTCTCCGGCCATCCATACCCAGCGTTTAGGATCGAGTCAGGAGCTGGTTGTCGTCGGCGCAGCCGGTATGTACGAAGCCCGCTGCCGCGCTTGCTTCCAGCCTTTTGTCGACGAAAACGCATCCGAGCAACTCGAACTCCCAGCAATCCAGCAGCTTTAAGCCTGTCTTTCCGCTCTTGTGTCCCAGCCCAGGCAAAAGGTGCCCCATCTTCGCCGACGGCTTGAGCATCGGCTAATGTGGGAACGTAGAACGCTCAATAGCGCCTTTGTCCTTGTTCGAACCCTCAGTGCTTAGCCACCAATTCCATCACATCTTTGCGCAGCGCCGCTGAACTCGCCGGACGGCTATAAAACATGTGCCCACCCGGATATTCATGTACCTGCACCCGCGTAGGATCCCCGAGCAAAGGCATCTGGTCTACCGTCAGAATCGACCCCATGAACGGGCAGGAGAGGTCGTTCCATCCGTGCACGATCAGCACCCGCATCTTCGTGTCGGCTGACACTGCCTCCCGCAGATCCTCCACCGCTCCCTGTCGCAACTCGGCGCTGTCAAAATCCCAGTTCCGGTTGACATCGCCGGATAGCGCTTCATACCGTGCATCGACTTTCCACCCAACGGTCTGTGTCACGAAGTTCACCATCGCTGTCGTCGTCGGAGCGATGATGCTCTCAAGTATCGGATCGTTCGACCTCTGGTCCGGGTCATACGGAAACGGATCCGGAGCCGTCACGTTCGGGTCGTATCGGCTGCCAAGTTTCCCTTCGGCCCGGAAGACCTCCCGAAGATATGCCTGCGTCTCCAGCCGTCCACCCGCCCGCTTCACAAAGATGGGATCCAGGCCCGTGATCTCGGTCACATGCTGAATCATCTTCTGCGTCGCCTCGGGATCGGAGCGCCCACGCATAAGCGCCGAAGCATAGTCGCCGCGCGTATATGAGATCACCGGATCCATCGAAACCTGCGAAAGTGCATGCTCTCGCTCCTGCCGCGCCGCCACGATCGAAGGCAGAGTCATCATCCACGGAAGCGGCGAAAGATCTGCATTCGCCTCCTGCTGAGGATTCAGATACGGCGAAACCAGCACCACTCCATTCATCGCCACACCAAGCTGTGTCTGCAGATAGTGCGTCACCCTCGGCCCGCGATACCCGCCATAGCTCTCGCCGACGAAGTACTTCCGGCTCGTCATCCGCCCACTCTTCACCAGCCAATCGAAGACCACGCGCGAGAGGTAATGAATATCCTCGGCGGTCGCGTAGAACATCTTCTTCGCGTCAGCCTCGGGCACGAGCGCCCGGCTATATCCTGTCCCCACCGGATCGATGAAGACCAGATCCGTAAAATCGAGCCACGTTCCAGGGTTGTCCAGCAGCGTCGCCGGATCCGAAGGACTGTCTCCCTCCGAACCGAACGCAACCCGCTTCGGCCCGATCGCCCCAAGGTTGAGATACACCGACGAAGCCCCAGGGCCGCCGTTCATCGCGAACGTCACCGGCCTGTCCTTGCCTTCTACGGTATAAGCCGTGAACACAACGTCCGCCGCAGGCTTGCCGTCCTTGCCCTTGATCTGGATCGTCCCGACAGTCGCCGTGTAGTGCAGCGTCTTCCCATCAACCTGCACGGTCTGCTGCACATGTGCATCCGGAGGCAGGGGCGGGGGTGTTGCAGGAGGCGTCACCTGCTTCGCCTCGTCAGGCTTCGCCGGAGGCGCTTGCTGCGCGAAGGTATTCGAAGAGAGCGAGAGAACGGCGGCAAGACTAACCGTGGCCGCAAGACGGGCAACGTGCGAAGTGCTCATCGAATCACCATACATGGAGGTTGCGGCCTCATGAAACATCTTCCGCGACCCGCTGGAGTAGTCTGTTGGGGAGCACCTCACGCATCTCAAACCGTCTTTGGAGAGATCAAGACCATGCGCCGTCCCGTTGCAGCAGTCCTTACCCTCGCCCTCTGTTCCATGCCAGCCTTCGCCAAAGCCAAGGATGCAGTGACCGTTCCGATCAAGACCTCGACTGGGGAAGACGCCGGAATGGCCGTCTTCTCGCCCACCAAGAAAGGTGTGGAGGTCAAGGTAAAACTCAAGAACCTGCCTATCGGCGACCACGCCATCCACATCCACCAGAAGCCCCTCTGCGAGGGCCCCGACTTCAAGTCCGCCGGTGGCCACTTCAACCCGGACGGCAAGCAGCACGGCCTCGACAACCCCATGGGCCACCATAATGGCGATCTCGGCAAGAACATCACCATCGGCGAGCAGCACACCGGCGAGATCACCTACAAGGTCGACTATCTCTCCATGACCCCGGGGGCTCCGAACTCCATCTTCGGCACCTCCATCATGATTCACGAAAAGGCCGACGACCAGAAGACCGATCCAACCGGAGCCGCCGGAAACCGCATCGCGTGCGGAGTCATCAACGCCCCCACGCCCTAGTCGTCCTTCAACTCAAAGCCTACGGAACAACCTCGAACGCCCATGCGTACTGTCAGCATGGGCGTTCTACACATCGCGATTCCGTCTCTCGGCGCACCCCACCGGCCGTTTCCCTTCCCGCGCACACCCAGAGCGGCGAGTCCGGCCCCGCGAACCACGCACCGCCCTGTCGCTCCAGCGACCTCCACCCCGCCGTCCATCGACGCAAAGGGTACACTTCTCACATCCCAGAGGAGTGAACCCGCACCGTTGGAGCGTACGCCGGAACAGGATGCCGCGCAGGAGATACTCGCCAGGCTGGTGCGCCAGTGCATGGCCGGCGATCAGCACGCCTGGCAGCAGCTCGTCGCGACCCAGCATCGCCGCATCTACGCCATCTGCTACCGCTTCACCGGCTCCTCCTGCGACGCCGAAGACCTCACCCAGGACGTCTTCCTCAAGCTCTACAAGAACCTCGCCAGCTTCGACACCCAGAAGGGCAGCTTCCAGACCTGGATCACCACCCTCGCCCGCAATCTGCTCGTCGACCACTTCCGCCGCACCCGCCTCGACCGCGCCAGCGACTCCCTCGACGCATCCTACGACGGAGACGAGGACGGCCCCACCATGGGCGACCGCCTCGCCGACACCCGTCCCACACAGGAGCATCACGTCGCCGGCATGGAGCTCAAGGTCCGCATCCAGGAAGCCCTCAAACAACTCTCTCCCGAACTCCGCGAGGCTGTTATCCTTCGGGACCTCGAAGATATGGATTACAAAGAGATCGCCGAAGTCCTCCGCATTCCCGAGGGCACGGTAAAAAGCCGTATCAGCCGCGGTCGTGGTGAACTGGCACGGCTTTTGCAACGTATAGAAGGGCAGGTGGTTTAAGTGGCCGAGATGAGTCAATTCGGAAGCACCAAACCGGGAAATCCGCAGGTCTGCGCCCAGTGCGAGGCGTTGCTGATGGACGCGCTTGACCGCACGGCCTCACCAGAAGACCAGGCTTTCTTCGATCGTCACCTCGCGAGCTGCACTGCCTGCAGCCGCATGTTCATGGACGCCAAGCGTGGCGGGGCGTGGATCGAGATGCTCCGCAACCCGCGCCCCGAACCCTCGGCCGACCTCTTCAGCCGCATTATCGCCCAGACCAGCGGCCTGCAAGCCGCCGAAGACGCCTCCACCACAACGGCGGTAGCCCCGTCCTCCGTTACGGTCATGAGCGAGTTTGTCCCCGTCGCCATGCCTCCCGTGGCCCCGAGCCCGTCTCTCTACAATCGCCCCGCTCTCCCGGCCGACTTCCCCGGAGCCAAGGTCCTCCCCTTCCGCCTCCGCGCCGCCGCCCAGGGCTTCGCCCACACCATGCTGCAGCCGCGCCTCGCGATGACGGCCGCCATGGCTTTCTTCTCGATCGCCCTCACGCTCAACCTCACCGGCGTCCATCTCAGCGCGCTCACCGCCGAAGACCTCAAGCCTTCCGCCATCCGCAAGAGCTTCTATGAGGCCAACGCCCACGTCGTCCGTTACTGCGACAACCTCCGCGTCGTCTACGAGCTCGAAGCCCGCGCCCACGATCTCCGCTCCACCTCCGACGATCTCCCGGCCCCCGCGCCCGACAATCCCGCCGACCCCAAGAGCCGCCCGGACGACAAGCCCGAAGAGCAGAAGACCCGTCCCAAGCCTGGCCCCGGCACAAGCCGCCGGGAGCCGCTCTTCCGCGACGACCTCTACCGCGCCGCTCTCGTTCTACCGAACACTGACCCCATCACTTTGACCCTTGTAAACCTTTCCCCGGTAACCGCCGGCACCTCCAAAGTTCAAATCATTCCGAAAGGAGATCTGGCATGAACGACACCTATCAACCCGATCCAACGCAGCAACTAGCCTTTTGCCAGATCTGCGGGAGGGCGGTCGCCTCCGACGCCGATCGCCTGGCAGGCCGGGCCTTCGCCTGTGGCCTCTGCAATGAGACCAAACTCGCCGCCCCAGCCTCTACCGGCTACACCTATCCCGGCCCCGAGCCCACGTCCGGCCCCTCCACAGCATCCGGCGGCGGCATTCCTCCCGGAGCGATGCCGCCCTACCCCCCACCACCCTCGCCCGCCGGGGACGTCCCCAATCCCGGCCTCGCCGCCCTCCTCGGCCTCATCCCCGGCGTCGGAGCCATGTACAACGGCCAGTACGCCAAGGGAATCGTCCACCTCGTCGTCTTCGCCGTCCTCTCGAGCCTCGTCGACTCGAACGGCATCTTCCTCCTCTTTGTCTTCGGCTGGGTCGCCTACCAGTCCATCGAGGCCCACCACACCGCCCGCGCCCGCCGCGATGGAACCCCGCTCCCCAACCCCTTCGGCCTCAACGACATCGGCGAGAAGCTCGGCTTCGGCAAAGCCTGGCCCAACTACCCCAGCAACCCCCAGACCCCGCCGCCGCCCCCGGGCGCCGCTGCCCCAAACGCCCCGCCCCCACCCACAGGCGCTCCAACCTCCAACTGGGGAGCCCCATGGGAGAGCTACCGTTACGCTCCCCCGCCGGTCCCGCCCTACACCGCCCCACCGGTGCCCCCTTACACGCAGCAGCAGGCACCAAACTACCCGCCCTACCAGCCCGTTACCCCGCCGCCCTTCGCCGGCGAGACCTACGTGCCGTTCGACCCGAACGCCGAGCCCCCCTATCCCGCGCCGCGCCACCGCTTCCCTGCCGGGGCCATCTGGCTCATCGCCCTCGGGACCCTCTTTCTCCTCAACACCTCGGGCATCTTCCGTGGCATCAACTTTCGCTTCTTCCTGCCGCTCTTCTTCATCGGTATCGGCATCTGGCTCTTCATCAATCGGATGACGCGCACCGGCCACAGCCTCGCCGATGACGGCAGCCCCGAATACCGCGTCCGCCTCTTCCGTGCGGCACGTGGAACCGTCTGGCTCATCCTCGTAGGTGTCATCTTCTTTCTGGACGACTTCAACATCTTGAACTGGGGCCGAAGCTGGCCGCTCTTCCTCATCCTCGCCGGTGTCATGGCCTTCGTCGAGCGGGCCGTCTATCGCGGAGCCGGTCCAACGCCCTACAACTACGGTCCGCCCAACCCGCCCGTGCCGCCTTCGACCTACACCCCGAACCCGGGAACCGCCATCGTCCCCACCGAAACCGCACCCTCAACCAACTCTCAGGAAGGAAGGTAGATCATGGCCGGCGCACCCCCACCCTATCCTCCTCCGTATCCGCCTCAGGGCGATTGGAAATATCAGCGCCGCGTCATGCGGGAACAGGCCAAGGCCCAGCGCGACATCTCCCGCGAACACTGGAAGGCCTACCGCGACCAGCAGCGCTTCCAGGCTCGCGGCACCCGCAGCAGCTCCATCCTCGGCCCAATCCTCCTCATCACCGTCGGAGTCATCTTCCTCCTCCTCCGCATCGGCCGCCTTGACTACACCGACGTCGGCATCTGGTACGGACGCTGGTGGCCCATGCTCCTCCTCGCCGGAGGCATCGTTCTCCTCGCCGAGTGGATCTTCGACCGTTCCCGCCCCGCCGACCATCCCTACGCCAACCGCAGCCGCATCGGCGGCGGCGTCATCTTCCTGCTCTTCCTTCTCTGCATCCCCGGCATCATCCTCAGCGCCTCCCACGGCGATCTTCACTCACTCGCTCACGGCTTCTCCATCAACGACGACAATATGGAAGAGTTCATGGGCGACCGTCACGAGAGCGATCAGCCCCTCGACCAGGCCTTCCCCGCCGGGACCAGCCTCTCCGTCAACAATCCGCACGGCGACGTCTACGTCACCGGAACCAGCGAAGACGGCCAGATCCACGTCGGCGTCCACAAGCAGGTCTTCACCCGCTCCGACTCCGACGCCGCCGACAAGGCCAGCCGTCTCTCCCCCACCCTCACCACCTCCGGCCTCGTCATGTCCCTCAACGTCCCCAACCTCGACGGAGCCCGAGCCGACCTCACCATCACCCTCCCCAACACCGCCGGGGCCACCGTCACCGCAGACCACGGCAACGTCCACGTCAACACCCTCAAGGCGCCCGTCACCATCACCTCGAATCACGGCGACGTCGAAGTCAACGCTATCGGCGGATCGGTCATCGCCCACATCAACAATCGCGGCTCCTCCTTCGACGCCCGAGGCGTCACCGGCTCCCTCACCCTCGAAGGCAACTGCCGCGACACCGATATCGCCGACGTCCACGGGGCCGTCTCACTCAACGGAGATTTCTTCGGCAAGACTCACTTCGAGCACATCGGCAGCTCCGTTCGCTTCCACACCAGCCGCACCGACTTCCAACTCGCCCGCCTCGACGGCGAGGTTGACATCACCCGTGGCGACCTGACCGCCGACCAGATCCAGGGTCCCGTCTCCCTCAGCGCCCGCAGCTACAACGTCACCCTCGACCGCGTAGCCGGTGACGTCTCCGTCACTACCAGCGACGGCTCCGTAGACGTCACCGCCGCGCCTCCCATGGGCAACCTCACCATCCAGAATCGCAACGGCGAGGTCAACGTCACCGTCCCCGAACACGCCAACTTTGCCGTCCAGGCCGAAACCCGCGAGGGCGAGGTTGAAACCGACTTTCCTCTCCAGCACTCCGACGACGATAAGGTCAGCAAGCTAACCGGAACGGTAGGCACCGGCGGCTCCCTCATCCGCATCAACACCACCCAGAACGACATCTCGGTCAAGAAGGGCATAGTAGCCCCCCTCCCACCACCAGCCCCACCCATCACGCTTACCCCACCCGCCGCCCCTGAATCCCCCGCAGCCCCATCCACCCGCCACTCAACCAAGCCAAGGCCCCCCTCGGCGGAAGCCGCCGGCCCAGTCATCTAGCCGCACGCAAATACGGCTCCCGCCGCCGTTGCTGTTGCCTATTTGTCTGTCATTCCCAAAGGGAATCTGCGTCTGCCGTTGCTCTTTCTCTTGCCGTTGCCCGTCCACGCCGTGCCGTCGCAGCCACCGTTGCCGTTCCCGTATCGTTGTTCTTGCCGTTGCAGACTCTACGTCGTCATCTTTGGCGAAGCGAAGGACCCCTGTATTTAGCCGTTCCCTAACCAAAGACGATTTACACTAACCTCCGTCTAACCGCTCAGAGGAGGTGAGTCCGTTGGGACCAATCCTTAAATCTCTGTTGATCGCCGCTTTGCACGTACCCCTCCTCACCATCCAGGACGCCCAATCTCCCCCAAAGGCCTCCCGCCTCATCTCCATCGGCGAAACCAGATTCGATTTCCTCTACGGAGTCATGCTCAACTCCTGCATGGTGGTGCGTACGGACGGGCGTTTCCACTTGGAAACCCGGCTCCAAAAGCTTCCAAATACCTTCTCGACCCCCCACGTCTACGAGGCGACATTCGACAGCTTTCAAATGACACGCCTGCAAAGCCTCCTCGGCGCACAGGATCTGCTCAACGCCCCGTCCTTTCAACTTCCCCGTCTTCCGGTCACAGTACCGCGCTTTGCAGTATTTCAGCTCGAGCGTCAAAAGTCCGATGAGATGCGAACCAACGGCTATGTCGCCTGGGACGAACGAACCGGACACGAGACCGAGTCGCCTGACGCCAGTCCACCCACCCTGAAGCAGCAGTGGCAGCAATCCCGCGCCGCGCTCAACCCGATGGAATCCTGGTTCCATGAAGTACAGAGCTTGAAGTGGCCAGAAATCAAAGCCACTGACACAGGCCACTGCGTCGACTGAGCCACCGAGAAACTCTATTTGCCTTTGCCCGGCGTCGAACTGCCGTTGCGTCCGCCGTTCCTGCGGCAGACACGACAAAGCCCCAACCGAAGTTGGGGCTTTGTCCGAGATAATGCCGGCGATCACCTAATCTCCCACACACTTACGCGTGCAGTACCATCGGCCCAACGAGGCTTAACTTCCGTGTTCGGGATGGGAACGGGTGTGACCCTCGCGGTAAACTCACCGGCAAACTTGAGAATTTCGCTCTCGCGATCTTCCACAACTGAATAGATTGGGTTGTTACTTGGGTATTTCGTAGTTTCTTCCAAAAGATATAACTACAAAGCTTGTGTTGAATGAATTCAGAACAGTGGACAATTTATCAGAACAACGGTGCGTTGTTATGAGTTGTTTCTGTGCCGAGTAAATTCTATGGACAAGCCGAACGGGCGATTAGTACTGGTAAGCTACACGCATTACTGCGCTTCAACCTCCAGCCTATCAACCAGGTGGTCTTCCTGGGCCCTTCATTTCCCTTTTGGGTTGGGAGATCTCATCTTAGAGCGTGCTTCCCGCTTATATGCATTCAGCGGTTATCACAACCGAACTTCGCTACCCAGCCGTGCCCTTGGCAGGACAACTGGAACACAAGAGGTTCGTCCATCCCGGTCCTCTCGTACTAAGGACAGCCCTCTTCAAATCTCCTACGCCCACAGCAGATAGAGACCGAACTGTCTCGCGACGTTCTGAACCCAGCTCACGTACCACTTTAATAGGCGAACAGCCTAACCCTTGGAACCTTCTACAGCTCCAGGATGTGATGAGCCGACATCGAGGTGCCAAACCGAAGCGTCGATATGAACTCTTGGCTTCGATCAGCCTGTTATCCCCGGCGTACCTTTTATCCGTTGAGCGATGGCCCTTCCATACAGAACCACCGGATCACTAAGGCCTGCTTTCGCATCTGCTCGACTTGTAGGTCTCGCAGTTAACCACACTTATGCCTTTGCACTCGACGGTCGATTTCCAAACGACCTGAGTGTAGCTTCGCGCGCCTCCGTTACAATTTAGGAGGCGACCGCCCCAGTCAAACTACCCGTCTTACTATGTCCCTCTCCCCGATGAGGGGAGCAGGTTAGAATCACAACAATCGCAGGGTGGTATCTCACCGTTGGCTCCACCGAACCCAAAAGTCCGGTATCAAAGCCTCCCACCTATCCTGCGCAGCAATGGTCATAACTCATAGTAAAAGTATAGTAAAGGTGCACGGGGTCTTTTCGTCTAGCTGCGGGTAACCGGCATCTTCACCGGTACTACAAGTTCGCCGAGCAACTCGTTAAGACAGTCGAACGATCGTTACTCCATTCGTGCAGGTCGGAACTTACCCGACAAGGAATTTCGCTACCTTAGGACCGTTATAGTTACGGCCGCCGTTCACCGGGGCTTCAATTCAAAGCTTCGCCTTGCGGCTAACCTCTCCTTTTAACCTTCCGGCACCGGGCAGGAGTCAGCCCCTATACGTCGTTTTTGACTTTGCAGAGACCTGTGTTTTTGTTAAACAGTCGCCGTTCGCGTTTCACTGCGGCCCCCTTAGGCTTGCACCCAGGGGGCGACCCTTCTCCCGAAGTTACGGGTCTAATTTGCCGAGTTCCTTAACAAGCTTTCACTCGAGCGCCTTTGGATATTCTCCTCGTCTACCTGTGTCGGTTTGTGGTACGGTTCCCAATCCCTCTCCTTAGAGGTTTTTCTTGGCAGCATGAAATCAGCAGCTTTCAGCCATACGGCTTACTGCTTTGTGCCTCACTGTTAAGACCAAACGGATTTGCCTGTCTGATCCAGCTTCACGCACATCGAACCCCATAGCCATAGGAGGTCCTGCTTATCCTTCTGCGTCACCCCATCGTATAACGAGGTATTGGGAGGTCCGGAATATTAACCGGATTTCCATCGTCTACGCCTTTCGGCCTCGACTTAGGGACCGCCTAACCCTGAGCGGATTAACCTTCCTCAGGAAACCTTAGACTTTCGGCGTGAAGGGTTCTCACCTTCATTATCGCTACTTATGCCGGCAGGGTCTCTTCTCTAATGTCCACGTATCTTCCCAGTTACGCTTCATCCACGAGAGAATGCTCTCCTACCACGCACCCCTAAAAGGGATGCATTCGCTGCTTCGGTATACAGTTTTAGCCCCGTTGTATTGTCGGCACCGGACCGCTTGACCAGTGAGCTATTACGCTTTCTTTAAAGGATGGCTGCTTCTAAGCCAACCTCCTGGCTGTCTGAGCGTTCCGACTTCCTTTCCCACTTAACTGTAATTTTGGGACCTTAGCAGGCGATCTGGACTGTTTTCCTCTTGACTGTGAAGCTTAGCCCCCACAGTCTGACTGCCGGGCTGGTTGTAATCGGCATTCGAAGTTTGGTTGGATTCAGTAAGCCGGAAAGCCCCCTAGTCCATCCATGTCTCTACCACCGATCCAAATCACCCGACGCTAGCCCTAAAGCTATTTCGGAGAGAACGAGCTATCACGGAATTTGATTAGCCTTTCACCCCTACCCTCAGCTCATCCGAGCTTTTTTCAACAAACACCGGTTCGGTCCTCCAGTAGGTGTTACCCTACCTTCAACCTGGCCAAGGGTAGATCATCCCGCTTCGCGTCTATTCCTGCCAACTTAACGCCCTATTCAGACTCGCTTTCGCTGCGGCTCGCTCACGCTTAACCTTGCTGACAAGAATAACTAGCCGGCTCATTATGCAATAGGCACGCGGTCAGACATTCCCTTGCGGGCATAGTCCTCCCACTGCTTGTAGGCACACGGTTTCAGGTACTTTTCACTCCCCTCAATGGGGTGCTTTTCGCCTTTCCCTCACGGTACTGGTTCACTATCGGTCAGAAACGAGTATTTAGCCTTACGGGATGGTCCCCGTGGATTCAGACAGGGTTTCTCGTGCCCCGCCTTACTCAGGTGCCTGCTTCGAGTCTGGATCGCTTTCGCCTACGGGTCTGTCACCCTCTTTGGATCTCCTTTCCAGAAGATTCAGCTAGCAACCAGATTGGTAACTCTACTTATGCAGGTCCTACAACCCCCGAACCACCGAAATGGTACGGGTTTGGGCTGTTCCGATTTCGCTCGCCACTACTCTCGGAATCGAGGTTTCTTTCTCCTCCTGGGGGTACTGAGATGGTTCACTTCCCCCCGTTCGCTTATGCCGACCTATGTATTCAGTCGGATATACCATGGTTTTACCATGGTGGGTTTCCCCATTCGGAAATCTCCGGATCAATGCGTGTGTGCCGCTCCCCGAAGCTTATCGCAGCTTGCCGCGTCCTTCATCGCCTGTTTCTGCCAAGGCATCCACCGTGCGCCCTTAGTAGCTTGACCATAGAATTTACTCACACACAGAAAAAAGAAACCAACTCTAATCTCCCCATGCTCATAACTCCACGCGTCATTATTTTGATAATTTGTCCACGCCTGTGTCGTACTTCGAATTTGATGGTCAGCCTTGATTGCTCGTAGCTGCTTCTCTTATTCGTCGATAACACAATTCTTATATTCTAAAGACACTCAACACTGATTGACAGCTTACTCATCACCAGGAAATTACCCGGATGACCTTATAGGCTGCTCAGCCTTGTAGTTATATTTACCCAATCTATTCAGTTGTCAAAAATCGTAGAGCGTATCGCATTGCTGCGTATCGCTATCGCACCCTAAGGCGGCTCGAGCATTCCTGCTCAAGGTTCAATCACCGCATTTAGCAGTAACTCAACCTCAAGCAGACATCGCTTGATTACTATCGATAACTTTCGAAGAGGGATGGTGGAGCTGACCGGGATCGAACCGATGACATCCTGCTTGCAAAGCAGGCGCTCTCCCAACTGAGCTACAGCCCCATCGCTGTTCAGTATAGCAAACAGCACGGTAAAGGTGGTGGGCCTGGGTAGATTCGAACTACCGACCTCACCCTTATCAGGGGTGCGCTCTAACCAACTGAGCTACAGGCCCGGCAATCAACCGGTTATCCAGAGATTCTCAGTTGAATCGCTTGCTCTGTCGCCCGCAACCGGATCTCTCCGGTCGCGGGCTTTTGAGCTCTCTCGAAAGGTTTCGAGGACACAGTTGAACATGCAATACGGCTACGCCATATTTGACCGTCGATGTTGACAGAAGGCGAATAAGAGATGGTCTAGTTCAGGCTCGCACGAACTCGCCGAAGCTCGTTCGTACGGTACTCGGCACCACGGCACCTCGGATGATCGTGAGATCAGAGCCGCCTGCATTCGCAGGGCGATAACCATCTGCCGAGATGTTTTCTCTTTAGAAAGGAGGTGATCCAGCCGCAGGTTCTCCTACGGCTACCTTGTTACGACTTCACCCCAATCATGAATTACACCTTGGGCGGCTGCTCCCTTGCGGTTAGCGCACCGACTTCTAGTGCAACCCACTTTCGTGATGTGACGGGCGGTGTGTACAAGGCCCGGGAACGTATTCACCGTGGCATGCTGATCCACGATTACTAGCGATTCCAGCTTCATGGAGTCGAGTTGCAGACTCCAATCCGAACTGAGGCCGGCTTTTTCCGATTAGCTCACCCTCGCGGGGTTGCAGCGGTTTGTACCGGCCATTGTAGCACGTGTGTAGCCCTGGACATAAAGGCCATGAGGACTTGACGTCATCCCCACCTTCCTCCCCGTTATCCGAGGCGGTTTCGTCAGAGTGCTCAACTAAATGGTAGCAACTGAAGATAAGGGTTGCGCTCGTTGCGGGACTTAACCCAACATCTCACGACACGAGCTGACGACAGCCATGCAGCACCTATATACATGTCTCTTGCGAGACGCCGACGTTTCTGCCGGATTCATGTACATTTCGAGCCCAGGTAAGGTTCTTCGCGTTGCGTCGAATTAAACCACATGCTCCACCGCTTGTGCGGGCCCCCGTCAATTCCTTTGAGTTTCAGCCTTGCGACCGTACTCCCCAGGCGGATTGCTTATCGCGTTAGCTTCGACACGGCCGGATTGGGTACCGGCCACATCAAGCAATCATCGTTTAGGGCTAGGACTACCAGGGTATCTAATCCTGTTTGCTCCCCTAGCTTTCGTGCCTCAGCGTCAGTTATGGTCCAGTGAGCCGCTTTCGCCACAGGTGTTCCTTCCGATATCTACGCATTTCACCGCTACACCGGAAATTCCACTCACCTCTCCCATACTCAAGCTCAACAGTTTCTCATGCAGACTTCGGGTTGAGCCCGAAGATTTCACATAAGACTTGTCAAACCGCCTACGCACCCTTTACGCCCAATAATTCCGAACAACGCTTGCCCCCCTCGTATTACCGCGGCTGCTGGCACGAAGTTAGCCGGGGCTTCTTCTATGGGTACCGTCATTATCTTCCCCATCGAAAGGAGTTTACGTACCAAGATACTTCATCCTCCACGCGGCGTTGCTGCGTCAGGGTTTCCCCCATTGCGCAAAATTCCCCACTGCTGCCTCCCGTAGGAGTCTGGACCGTGTTTCAGTTCCAGTGTGTCCGTGCGCCCTCTCAGGCCGGATACCGATCATCGCCTTGGTGGGCCATTACCCCGCCAACTAGCTAATCGGCCGCGAACTCCTCCCCAAGCGCATTGCTGCTTTGACTCGTAAGTGTTATGCGGTATTAGCCCAGATTTCTCTAGGTTATTCCCCACTCGAGGGTAGATGATTCACGTGTTACTCACCCGTGCGCCACTTTACTCAGGACCGAAGCCCCTTTCTCGTGCGACTTGCATGTGTTAGGCACGCCGCCAGCGTTGATTCTGAGCCAGGATCAAACTCTCGTTTAATCTTGGTGTGCATGCCATCCAGCGACAGGGGTCGGGATGGTTATCATGCGCCCCCACCGCTCGAAAACAGTGAAGGTTATAACTAGTGAGAATGACTAAACCAAATTCGCCGTCATCTCACGACTGGCATGTTCAACTATGTTGTCAAAGATCCAAACTGCATCCGCACTCGGCGGGCAGCTTTGAATCAAGGACCAACCGGAGTCACAAAGTGACTTGCCCGATACGTGTCCTCGAACTTGAGTTACGCTATCAATTCCGTCGATGTTGCCAAGCCCTGCTTCCTTATTTACCGGTTCCACTTAGCCAAGACTCAAGCCTTTCGTGGTCGCCGTCGGAAGCCGCCGTAGCAGCGCGTGACGTTTGCGCGAACTTTCTAAGAGTATCGAAACCAGAGGATTATGTCAACCTGTTTTCTTTCTCTCACCGTCTCGCGGAAGACTTACTCAACAGGAAAGCCAAACGAAAAGCCCCTGCTGACATCTTCTATAGCGTAAAAACTAAAACATCCAGACGACCGAATCATCGGCCGCGGAGCACTCAGCTCCTGACAAATCCCGTACCCAGCAAAATCAATCCACAAAGGAAAGACCCGAAGAGTACCTCAATCAACTGCAGTGGCTTGGGTTTGCTTATCGGCTGGCCCCTAAACTCCTAAGGCTCTCAGACCGAATCAAACACTTGGACTGCGCTCCGTCGTACCCAATAACCAGCCGTAAACTCAAGCCAATAGGCGCGAAGCTCACTACCCGCAACTTTCTAAACATACGTGGTTTGCACTCGTGTGTCAAACTTCAGCGTTTAGATCGCCGCGTTGCATCGCTGCAACTTCCAAAGAGTATCCTGTGCGGTCGGTAAGCGCAACCCTAGCCTGTTGATAACTCCACTTCAGCTCAGAAAACATCAGGAGCGCCAAGGTTCGACGCTCCTGAGACAAATCAAAACACCTTAGTCTCACTACCCTTGGCTCGGATAGTTCCGGATGAACGTATCCCGCGGCATACCCGCCTTGCGCGCCCGGCTGCGAACAGCCTCCGCCTCTTCCCGGCTCATCGCCCCGCCGAACGCAATCATGAAAGGTCCGCGTCCATTGGGCGAAACGACCAGTGGCTTCAGCGACGCATGCTGCTTGATAATCGCCGACACCTTCTTCCACGCTTGGTCCTCATGGTTATACGTGTAGGCAATTACATACCAACCAGCCTGCATATGCGATGGGGCTGGAGGAGCCTCCTGCTTGACAACTGGCTGAACGACAGACTCGGGCACAGTCGTCGCGGACGCTACCGGAGCCGAACTCTCAACGATTGGCGCAGCCGGTGCCTGTGCGGTCTCCGTCTTCTTTCCCCCGGAGTAGTGGAAGTAAAGCAGGAAAGCCACAAGCACAGCGGCGGCACACCCGATCCACCAGCGAAAACCACGTTCAGCCGGCTCTTCAACATGGTGGCGCGGCAGAACGATAGGCCCGTGGGACACCGTCGGAACATGCTCAGCAACCTGCGGCGCCGGTTCGGTCTGGAAATCGAGCTTCGCCTGCGGTACCTGCGGCCCAGCAACAATCGGCTTCGAGGTCGTCACGCTCTCCGGAACGAGCGGCTTCAACACCGAGGGATTGAGAGTCTTCGAAATCTGCTCGAGGCCCCACGAACCACTGATCCCGTTCGGCACAATCTTGTCGAACGGAGCTATTAGCTTCGTGCTCGGACTCAGCTTCTTCTCAAGCGTCAGTACCCGCAGAAGCAGAAGCGAGAGATCATGTACATCACGGTCGATTAGCTCCTGGCACTCCGCCGCCGTGGTCAGCTCGGGATCAGCCAGGCACTCGGAAGCGCAGTCGCTTCGCAGCTTCACAACCTCTCCAACCGCGACCACATTCGCTGCCTCAATATGTCGGTGAACAAGCCCGTTCGCATGCAGCAACGTCAGCGCCGCAACCACGCTGCGCCCCACTTGCATCGCCTCTTCATGCGTCAGCGGGCGCTCCGCGAGAATGTCAGCAAGCGCGGCATCCGAGGCTTCAATCACCGCATACGTCAGCGGCGTCCCATCGAAGACGGTCTCCCCATACTTCCGCATCGCGATCAGGTTCTCGTGCTTCAGCTCCGATACCTTGCGCCATCGTTCGAGCATTTGCTCTTCATCATTCAGCGACTCCGTGATGCGCATCACCGACGAGGCTTCGGGACCGTTTGTGATTTCGAAGAAGGCGCTACGGCCTTCAGGACGAAGGAGTCGTCCGATGGTGTAGACCCCGGCGATGGTCTTTCCTTCATAATCGTTCCAGAGTTGCATGGCAGTTTCCGATCTGGTTCAAGGCCCGTGGAGATTGAGATCAACAGCGGCTCCGGCCGGACCTCACTTTCCAGGACCCAGCCCAAACCTGGACGCAATGTACTCCGTCCGTTCCCCATTATGAAGATTGAAGACGATGTCTGTCTTGAGGATCGCCAAACAAGTCGATGAAACAGAGCCGACTGCGGTCAATCACCAGTCTGGTAACGGTGCCAGCAAAAGAGATTCCGGCCGGTCCGTTTCGCCTCATAAAGCGCCACATCGGCTGATTTATAGAGACTCTCCTGCGTTTCTCCATGCTCCGGATACATCGCAATCCCGATGCTGCACCCCACGCTGAGCGTGGTGTTTTCAAACGGGATTCCCCCTGCGAAACTATCCAGAATTCGATGGCAGACCGACTCGACGGTTTCCGGATCCTGCGCCGTAAACAGCAGTACCGCGAACTCGTCTCCCCCCAGCCGCGCTACGCAATCCGACTCGCGAACGATCCCGCGAAGCAGGCACGATGTCTCCACAAGCACCGCATCCCCAGCGTTGTGCCCGTAGGTATCGTTGATCTGCTTAAAGTGATCCAGGTCGATCAGCAGAAGTGCAAACGGCTCACTCGGCCGCCGCGCCATCGCAAGCCGCTTGCGAAATTCTTCAGTAAACATACGCCGATTTGGCAGCGACGTGAGGATGTCGAAGTAAGCAATCTCCTCCAACTGCCGATGGCTCTCACGCAACTGCGCCGTCCGTTCCGCGACCTGGCGCTCCAACAGTTCTTTCTGCGCGAGAAAAGCCCTTACCCGCAAGTGCCAGAAGACATACCCGAGAAAACCCGCAAGTAGCAGGCACGAGGCTACGAACCACCAGCTCTGCCACCACGCTGGCCTGATCGTAAACTCGAAGCTCGCAGGCGTCGCGCTCTGCAGCCCCGATGGATTCACCGCGACTACTTGGAAGACGTAGTGGCCAGCTGGCAGCGCCGCGAAGTGCACGCTCCGTTCGTTCGTCTCATTCCACGCTTGGTCATACCCATTCAGCCGGTAGCGGAAGCGCACCTCTCGCTCCGCCTCAAAGCTTAGTCCCGCATACCGGATGTAGAGCGATCTCTGCGAATAGGGCAGAACCGGCCTATCCCCAGTCTGCCACTCACGTGCGACGCCCCGAACCGACGTCAACACGACCGGCGGCGCAACCTCCGGAATTGGGTAGTCCGCCCGCCGGAACCGCGACATGCCCCCGGACGTTCCCACCCACACATCCCCCCGTGGGCTGACGTCAAGCGCGCGACTGTTGGTGTCATCCCAGATCAGCCCTTTTTGGCTGCCGTAGTGACGCCACCATCTCCCCTCTTCCAGAACATCCACACCCGCATCCGTGTTCAGCCAAAGCCGCCCGCTCAAGTCGAATGCCATCGCATACACCTCGTTCGACGAGAGCCCGTCCTGCATCGTGTAGTGCGTCACCTTGCCCGCATCAGGCCCCAACCCGAGCTTGCTCATCCCGAACGCATCCCGGTACGACACCCAGATCGCGTTCCGCCCCATCGCAACCGCCGCCAGATCCAGCGCCTTCAGCCCCTCCTCACTCCCAAATACCTTCCAACTCTTCCCATCAAAGCGCAGTAGCCCCCCCGAACTCGCGATCCACACGTCCCCCGCCTTATCGAGAATGACGTGCCGGAACGAACGGGGCGCAGGGATCCCCGGAATCTCCACCCGCTCAAACGTCAACGTCCTGCCCGCTCCAAGCGCCGTACGACTGCGGAAACACCCGCCGTTGCCCATGACCCAAAGCCTCTTCTCGCCATCCACCAGCAAAGAGGACGCCTGGTCCGCTGTAATCCCGGAATCCTCCCCGTACGTCCGAAGCAGCCGTCCATGCCCATCGAAGTGACTGACCCCAACCGGCCCGGTCCCAACATAGAAGTCTCCGGCCGGTCCGGGAGTAATCGAGTACACCCGATCTCCCGCCAGTCCATTGTGGCTCGTCCACGAACGCATCACCTTGCCTTGCGCGTCGAGGATCGTCAATCCGCCGCTCGTCCCTACCCATAGCTGGCCCAGAGCATCCGTCCGGATCGCCCACACACTGCTATTCAGCAGGCCATCTTCGCGTGTCCATGAGACCCACTCCCCGTGCCCCAGCCTTCGCGCAAGACCCGCGCCGTCCACCCCAAACCAGAGAGACTCCTCGCGATCCACCAGCATCGGGCCGACATAATCTCCCGGTAGACCATGAGCAGAATCGATCAGTGAAACATGATTCCCCTCGACAATCACGAGCCCCAGCAGGCTCGAAACAAATACCCTTCCATGCCTATCCGAAAACAGCCGACCCTCATTTGTGTGTGGAACCCCTATCGAGCGATCGACAAAGCGCGCTTGCCCACGCGCCAGCTCAAACAGGCGGGTCGGGCTCCGAGCCCAGAGATTGCCTAGGCTGTCGAGACTCAAGGCCTCCCAGTGATCCGATGGAAGTCCGACCGAAGCCCCCACGCTCTGCGGCATCCCTCCCGCCATGTGCATGACGTCCCCATTCAAGCCGAACACCAGGTCCCCGTTCAAGACCGTTATCGCTTGGATGTCGCCGCTTACGATCGTCTTGAAAGCGAATGACCCGTCCTTGCCAGGAACCCCTCGGCTGATACCTTTGGGGTACTTTACGTAGGCCACACCGGCCGGATCGAAAACAATCCCATCCGCCTCACCCGGCACGCCAAAATCCACCGTCACAAAACGCTTACCAGAGAGCCGCGCCAGGCCGCCCTGCGTCGCCGCCCAAATTACTCCGTTCGGGGCCTCGGCCAGCCCAATAATCTCCGTGTTCGCCAGGCCTTCCGCATGGCCGAAGATCTGGAACGTTCCCCCGTCATACCGGAAAAGCCCGTTATCTGTGCCGACCCACAAATACCCCGTATGATCCTGCGCGATGCAGCGAACATTTAGGTTGCTCAAGCCTTCCGTCTGTCCGTACTGCCGAAACAGCTGTCGTTGCGCACCCCCGTGCGCAAGCGCAAGAAGCGCCAGCAGCATCCCACACATTGCCTTTCTGACACTCGCGGCTCGGGTCATGATCTTTTCTGTTCAGCTCAGCTTCAAAGACGAGGCGCTTGCCATGAGCGCCCCTGGAAGCACTCTCCGGACACTCCCGGGTGCATGGGGATATCCTATCCGCTCGCAGTCGAATGCGATATCGAACTTTCTCGCCATTGCATAGGCCATCGCAGAATGACTCCGTCACTGGCTCCTTTGCCTCTGTAGGCTTCAGTCTTGAACGGAATCCGCTTCTCGCCCTGCTGCCGACAGCCTGATCCCTGAACATAATCACCTGGCCCGCTCCCTGACTTTGCTCTCCTCGCCCCGCACCTATAGTTCCCCTGCCTTCCGCAGGTCACGCGCCAGGCCCACCTACTCCCGCACAGTCAGTCCCGGTTCAAACATTACCGAGCCCTCAACCCCAGTCAAGGCCGTCGCCCTACAGAGCCAGAGACGTCGCCATTGCAAGGCGAGATAACGCCATGGAAGAACTTTTCAAAATTCTAAGGGACAGTGACCATGGGAACTTCGATGTAACTGGGTTGGGTGGGGGAGTGGTAGAGATGCTGGGTGGCTTTGCGGTAGTCGGCGGGCTTGGCTTCGAAGATCGTTGGGACGTAGGTTTGAGGGTTGCGGTCGTAGAGGGGGAACCAACTGCTCTGGACCTGGACCATGATGCGATGGCCGGGTTCGAAGACGTGGTTGGCGTTGGGGAGGGCGAAGCGGTAGGGTTCAGGAGTGTTGGCGGGGATAGGTTGAGGGGTTGAGAGGGACTCGCGGTAGCGGCCGCGGAAGATGTCGGCGGAGATCATGAGCTGGTAGCTTCCCATTTTGGGCTGGGAGGCGACTTCGTCGGGGTAGACGTCGATGAGCTTGACGACCCAATCGGAGTCGGTGCCGGAGGTGCTGGCTATGAGGTTGGCGATGGGTTCGCCGGAGATGGTGACAGGTTTGGTGAGGACTTCGGAGCTGAAGACGGCGACGTCGGGGCGTCCGGACTGTTCACGCTGATCGTCGGCGAGCCAGTTGGCCCAGGTGCATCCGGCGTCGTAACAGACGGGCTGGATGGGACGGGCGCGGAAGGGCACCGGCTTCATTGGGTCGGAGACGTACTCGGTGAAGTCGGAGTTGGCGGAGGCTGGGGCGGTGAAGCTTAGAGTTCCGTTGGGTTGGAGGTAGAGGCGTGCAGGTGGCGTGGCGCAGGGCTGGGCGGCGGGTACGGAGTTGGGGGCCTCGGTGCAGACGGCGGGCCAGGAGGGGAGCTTCTGCCAGATGTCGGCACCGGATTCGTAGACGGTGACCGGAGCGATGGGGGAGGCATCAGGAGACTCGTCCTTGAGGTTGCGGGCGAGGAAGGGGCCGAGGACGTTTTTGCGGAACCAGAGGCTGGTGTCCTGATTAAACCTGATGGCTCCGAGGGTGCTTCCGTCGTCGATGGAGCCGCCGTGGTGCCAGGGGCCCATGGCGAGGAAGAGCTTTTCGTTAGGCGTGCCGGTGGCAGTGTCTTTGGGCTTGAGGGCCTTGTAGACGGCCATGGCTCCGTAGATGTCTTCGGCGTCCCAGAGGGAGTGTACGAGGAGGGTAGGGACGGTGAGGGGCTGGGCGGCGAGGATCTGATCCATGGCCTGGTTCTGCCAGAAGGAGTCGTACGCGGGATGCTCCTTGACCTTGCGCCAGAAGCCCATCTGATCGAGCCCGCGCTGGCGGCCGAGCTCCCCGGCGCTGGTGGCATTCAAGAACATGTCGTAGTCGTCGAAGTTGCTTGTCCACCAGCGGAGGTCGTTCGAGCGGGAGCCATCCTGCTCGTAGATGTAGGACATGTTCTGCTGGCGGAAAGCACCGTTGTGAAACCAGTCGTCGCCGCGCCAGCCGTCGACCATGGGGTTCATGGGGACGGCGACCTTGAGGGCAGGGTGGGGGTGGACTAGGGCGGCGAGGGTGGTGAAGCCGTCGTAGGAGATGCCGAGGATGCCGACCTTGCCGTTGGACTCGGGGACGTTTTTGATGAGCCAGTCGATCGTGTCGTAGGTGTCGGTGGCGTGGTCGACGGGGGTGGGGTTGAGGGGGCCGTGGAAGGGGCGGTTCATGACGTAGTCGCCCTCGGAGCCGTACTTGCCGCGGACGTCCTGGATGACGCGGATATAGCCTCCGTCAACGATGACGTCGATGGCGTTGTCGTAGCCGAAGAGGCTGCTGCCGAGGTGCGAGGACTGGCTGTTGGTCGTCAGGATGGCGGCGCTGTAGGGGGTGCGGGTGATGAGGATGGGGGCGTGCGCGGCGGGCGTTGCGGAGTTGGGGATGAGGATGATGGTGTTGAGCCTGATGCCGTCGCGCATGGGGATCATGACGACGCGCCGGGTGTAGTCGTGGGAGGCGGCGGGGATAGTGGGGGCGGCGGGAGTTTCGGAGGGAAAAGCAGGGTACTTGGGCTTGGTCTGAGTTTGGGCTGATGCAAGGAGGGTGATGGCCAGGAAGGAGGTTGGCAGGAGGCGGGAGGGCATGGGGGGAGTTTAGCTTGTTGGCCGGAGTTAGGTGCGGCATTCTGACCGAGCGTGGAAAATGCGGGTTCCTTGATTCGATCAGGATGATGGGTAAGGCTGGCAACGGCATCATCGAGGCACAGCAAGGGCAAAGGCATGAGTTAGAGCAAGTTCAGGTTCAGTTTCCCAATACCACTTTCGGAGGATCGACCACACCTTTTGTGGGGGAAAAATGTGGGCTTACCGATGGGTTTCTCGGGTACTATGAGGCGGTTACTTTTGTCATCTTGGGCCTCGCCAGCTTGTGGCGGAGAGGGAGGTTTTCGTGCCTCAGCGACTTGCGGATTTGTGGCGGAGAATATGCCGTGTTGTTGCGCCTCACGGATTCCAGTTAGCCAGCTTGTCTCGGCGGTCAGGTTGGCTGCGGTGTGTGTTGCTGTTCGCCGGTGTGATTGGACTTGGGCGTTCGGCGTTCGCGACGGATACAACACTGACGGCCGACGCGCATGTGAACTCGGCGCGGCCGACAGTGAATTATGGCGGCCTGTCGAATATCAGCGTGGGGAGTGGGACGACGGGGCTGATTCGGTTCGATCTGGGAACCCTTCCGGCGGGAACCGTGGGTTCGCAGATTTCGAAAGCGACGCTTCGGCTGTATGTGAACCGTGTGTATACCGCAGGTACTATGAGCGTGGCTCCACTGACCGGGAGCTGGAGCGAGGCGGCGGTGACGTACAGCACCGTTCCTTCAGCGGGAGATGTGGCGGGGAGCGTTGACGTGACGGCGGCGGAACAGTTTGTCACGGTGGATCTGACGTCCGTGGTGCAGAACTGGGTGACGAATCCGGATACGAACTTTGGGCTGGCGCTGACTGCAACGACGGCGAATGCGCTGTTCGATGCGAAAGAGAATGACGAGACGGGGCATGCGGCTGGGCTGGATGTGACGATCGTATCGCAGGGGGCCGTTGGTCCGCAGGGTCCGGCTGGGCCTACGGGAGCTACTGGGCCGCGGGGTGCCAGCGGGTCGACGGGACTCACGGGTCCTACTGGCCCCCAGGGGGCAGCGGGTGCTATGGGCGCTGTGGGCCCTGCCGGTTCCACGGGTGCGATCGGACCTACCGGTGTAGCAGGTGCTCAGGGTCTTCAGGGCCCAGTGGGTCCTACGGGTGTGGTGGGTGCCACCGGTCCGGCTGGAGGGCAGGTGTATTCAGCGAATATCCAGCTGCCAGACGGGATCTCGTCTGACGATTCTACGGGCGGGCTTGTTGCACTGCCGAGTGGGGCGTCCACGGCTAGCCGCAACGTTCTGAGCGCGTCGCTGACTGTTCCCCAGACCTGCACTGCGTCACAGCTTATTGTGACAACTTTCGATACCAATGCAGGAAGTGCGTCCGTGACCGTCCAGGTGGACCAGGCGACTGCAGCGCAAGTGAACACGAATTACACCTATAGCACGAACCTGTCTTGCACGGTGACCACCCCGGAGTCGAACGAGGGAAGCAGCAGTTGTTCGTCCTCGGCGTCTACGACACTCACTGCGGGAGAATTCGTCACGATCGTAGCGTTCAACTTCAGCAACACAGATGCGTATACGAACGCGAGGCTGCTGGTGAGCTTTGTCTGCAAGTAGTGACTGAGTGCTTCAGGAGATTGATTTGATCAGAGAGATCCAGGCGAGAAGCCGGAGGAGGACGCCGCGAGGCATGCTCCTCGGCGTTTGCCTTGGGTGTCTCCTGGGCGGACCCGCGAGGGCGCAGGAAACGCCCCCGGTAGTTGAGGCTACGACGATTGCTACCGCCGGACCGGCGGGGGTGGCTTATGACTCGGCTGGAAATTTGTATGTCGTGCTACGGGACGACCACCGGGTTTTGAAGGTGGATACGGCAGGGCTGGTGACTACGGTTGCGGGCACGGGGGAACAGGGATTTGGAGGGGATGGCGGAGCGGCGACGAGCGCGCTGCTCGATTCTCCTGCGGGGATTGCAGTCGATGGAAGCGGGAATCTCTTTGTGGCGGATTCGCATAACCAGCGGGTGCGGGAGATCAGTGGGGGGACGATTACTACGGTTGCGGGGACGGGTGTGGCGGGGTTTGGGGGGGATGGTGGTGGGGCTACAGCGGCGGTGCTTGATCTGCCGGTCGCGGTGAGTGTGGATGGGGCCGGGAATGTCTACATCGCGGACTCGGGGAACCACCGGATACGGAAGGTTTCGGGTGGAGTGATTGCGACGGTTGCGGGGGATGGAGAGCAGACGTTCTCGGGGGATGGCGGGTTGGCTACGGCGGCGGGGCTCGATAGTCCGGGCGGCGTCGTGGCGGATACGGTGGTGGCGGGGCGGGTCTATATCAGCGACACGCATAACCAGAGGGTGCGGATGGTTGGTGTGGATGGGATGATCTCGACTGTCGCGGGGAACGGTGTGGGGGGCTCGGCAGACGGAACGGGAACAGTCGCGGAGCTAACGCGGCCCCTGGGGCTCGGGATCGGTACGACGGGGACGGTGTATGTCGCGGATAGCGGCAACAACAAGATCAGGGCGATCGGCGCGACGGTGACGACGGTTGCGGGGGACGGGGAGCAGGGGTTTGCTGGCGATACAGGGTCAGTGGTTGCAGCGGTGCTTGACTCGCCACGGGCAGTCGCTGCGGGCGCGAATGGCTCGTTTGCGCTGGCGGATACACATAACCAGAGGACACGGGTGGTGGCGGGTGGTGCGATCAATACTGTGGCGGGCATTGCGCCGGCGTCGACCGAGGGGATTGTGCTCGAGGGGGTGGTGTCGAGCGTGTACGGGAACGGGAGTGTGACGGCGAACTTCAGCAATGGGGGGAAGAGCGCTACAGGTATGGCTACGCTGCTCGATGGTGGAACTTCGGTTGGGACGGTGGCGTGGGCGGCTAATCAGGCGAGCTTCAGCCTGGCGGGGTTGAATGCGGGACTGCATGCGCTGGCGGTGTCGTATGCGGGCGATGCGAGTAATGCGGCTACAGCGAGTGGCTTATACCTGGTGACGACGACACAGGCGGAACAGAGGGTTGCGTTCACGCAGCCTGTAACTCCGATCGTCTATGCTCCGGGGCTGACGGTAGCTTTGAGCGCTACGTCGAGTGTGGGGCTTCCGGTAACGTACACGGTTGCCAGCGGACCGGCGACGGTGACGGGATCGACGCTGGCGATTACGGGCGGCGGAACAGTCGTCGTTACAGCGCAGGCGGGAAACACCGACTATGCGATGGCCAAGGCGAACCGGACGATCGTAGTTAGCCAAGCGACTCCGGCAGTAGCCTGGGCGGCTCCGGCCGACGTCGTCTATGGCACGGCGCTTGGCGCGGGGCAGTTGAATGCTTCGTCTGCGGTTCCTGGCAGCTTTACGTACAGTCCGAATGCTGGAGCTGTGCCTGGAGGTGGAGCGCAGACGTTGAGTGTGACGTTTACACCGAACGATGCTGCTTCGTATGTAAGTGTGACGCAGACGGTGCGGTTGACGGTGAGACAGGCAATGCCGACAGTTACGTTCCCGGCTCCGCCTTATGCGATCGTAGGGACGTCGCTGTCGGCGGTGGCGTTCAACCCTTCGGCGGTTGGAGTAACGGGCGCGGCGCTGAACGGGACATTTGCGTATACGTTCGCGGCGGGTGCGCTGGTGGCGGCTGGTCCGCAGGTGATATCGGCGACGTTTACGCCCAATGACCTGGTCGACTATGCCGTTACTACGGCTTCGGTTACGTTGAGCGGGACGGCGTTGGGCCTGGCTAGTCTGTCTCCGGCTATGGCTTCGCTTGGGGATGCGGCGAAGACGGTCGTGCTGACAGGCGCGGGCTTTGCGTCCGACGCTTCGGTGCTCGTGAACAATGCGGCGGTGAAGACGACGTTTGGGAATAACGGCAGCCTGATGGCAGTGATTCCGGCGGCTGCATTCACCACAGTGCAGACGCTGCAGATCAGCGTCTATGACCCGACGCAGAAGCAGACGAGTGGGCTCTTGCCGTTTGCTGTGAAGGCTCCGGGAGTAAGCTACACGGTTTCGGCTCCGACGACGAGCGATCCTGGGACGCAGCCTACGGTGACGCTGACGTTGACGAATCCGTATCCGGTTGAGGTGGATGGAGTCTTTACGCTGTCGTTCACGCCGAGCGGGAATGGGGTCGATGATCCAGCGATCCAGTTCGCTTCCGGTGGGAGGACGATGAAATTTACCGTGGGCGCAGGACAGACGGTTGCGCCGAATGTGATGCTGCAAACGGGAACAGTCAGCGGCGTGATCGCGATCGGGTTAACTCTGAACGCGGGTGGCGCGGATGTGACTCCAGCGGGAACAGCTCCGACTTCGATTACCGTGCCTTCGGTTGTGCCATCGGTAACGGCGGTGGCGGTCGCTCGTTCGGGGCGGACACTGACGGTGACCGCGAATGGGTTTTCGAATACGCGTGAGGTGACGCAGGCTGCCTTTCACTTTTTGCCGGTCGCTGGACAGCAGATTCAGACACCGGATGTGACGCTGGATGTGACCAGCCTGTTCGCTGGGTGGTATGGGTCCGCGGATTCCGATGCTTATGGATCGAGTTTTCTTTATACCCAGGTCTTTACGCTGGATGAGGATGCTTCAGTGGTGGGGACGGTGGATGTGACGTTGACGAATGGGGTGGGGACATCGGGATCTGGAAGTTCACAATAAGCGGCGTCATCGTGGGAGGACGAGGATGCCCCAGGGGCCGGTGCCGGCAGGGACGGTTTTTGTGACGGTGTTGGTGGCCAGATCCACGGCTGCGATGTCGTTGGAGGAGCCGTTGGCGGAGTAGAGAGTTTTGGCGTCGGGAGAAAGGGCTATGCCCCAGGGACGGCGGCCTACTTCTACGGAGTTCAGAACGGTGTTGGTGGCGGTGTCAATGGTGAAGACCTTCTTGCCGCGGCCGGTGCTGACGTAGAGGCGGGAGGCGTCGGGCGATAGGAGGACGTTCATGGGCTTGATCTGACCCGGAGTTCCAAGAGGGATGGTCTTGAGGACCTTGTGCTTGACAGCGTCGACGAGAACTACTGTGCCGTCATTTTCAGCGTTGATGTAGGCGAGCTTGCCGTCGGGGGTGAAGGCTACGTTGCGGGGACGGTGGCCGACCTTGAAGGTGGCGACGATCTTTCCGGCGGCGGAGTCGAGAACGGAGATGGTGCTCGTCTCTTCCGAGGTGATGTAGACGAACTTGCCGTTGGGACTGACTTTAACGCCTTCGGGCTGGGCTCCCATGGGGAGGGACTTGATGATGTCGCCTTTGGCGATGTCGACGATGCCGACGGCGGACACGTCTTCGTTCGAGACGTAGATCTGCGTGCCGTCCTTGCTGACGTCGAAGTTTTCCGGATCGGAGCCGGCGTGGATGGTTTTGACGAGCTTGTTGGTAGCTACGTCGAAGACTCCGATGCCGTCGGCGCTGTGATCAGCCGGGGGAAGGGTGGATTCGTCGACGTCGGGGCCGGCGATGGGGGTTCCGCTGAGGGCAACGTAGATGGTCTTGCCGTCGGGGCTGGCGTGGATGCCGCGGGGGCGCTTGCCGAGGTGGATGGTGGCGATGGTGGCGAAGGTGCCGGAGTCGATGACGGTGAGATCGCCGGAGACCTCGTCGGTGACGTAGATGCGGGGCTCGTTGGACTCGGGGACGGCTGCTGCCTGGGGCGCTTCGGCTGGCTTCGGGGTGGACTTGCAGCCCATGGTGAAGAGAAGGATGGCGGCGGAGGCTGCGGCCAGAATCGGGGTGGATCGGGTCATGAGCTATTTCCCTTTGTATGCGACGTCGATGACTTGTCTGGCTGAGGGTGAGACGGTGATGGACTGGCTGAGGACGCCGAGTTTCTCGTGCCACGTGGTGAGGGTGTAGTTGCCGGGCGGGAGATTGGGGAGGGTGAAGGCGCCTTTCGCGTCGGTGACGGCGAAGTAGGGGTGATCGAGGACGCCGATGTAAGCGTGCATCCAGCCGTGGATGTTGCACTTCACGGGGATCATGACTTCGGGCTTGGGGAACCTGCGGTTGAAGGGCGGGTCGCCGGGACCCTGGCTGTGGTTCCACTCGCGGTTGGTGGAGGCCATGGGGTGGATGTTATGGGTGACGGGGTCGGAGTTGACGATCTGGAGGGTCTGATTCGTCTGGATGCCGAGGACGCGGGGATGGAACCAGCAGCCGCTCTGGTCGATGACGACGGGGGTCTGCGGGGTCTCGAAGGTTTTGGCTTCGAGGCCTTTTTCGATGTAGACGAAGGCGTTGGCGAGGCCCTTGTTGGGGGCTACGAGGAGGGATTCATCGTAGGCCTTGGTTTTGTGGGCGGCGACGCAGGCGGGGTCTTCGCTCATGTCGATGAGTGTCGGGGCGGGATGAGGGCCGGTGTAAGTGACGGTTCCGGTGATGGTGGCGGCGGTTGCGGGGTCTACGTGAAAGTAGACGGGTTGCGGTGCCGCAGCGGGGGCTTCGGGGGCCGGTTTCGCGGACTTGCAGCCGGTGGCGAGTAGCGTGGCGAGGAGAGCGGAGGTGACGATGGTGCGGATTAGTGTCATGACGGCTCGGTCTCGCTTCCTGCTGATGGTGCATTGGTGGTCCAGAGAGGTGGTACCCCCCCTCCCCATTGCCGGGGTGTAAGTCATTTCGTTTGAGCAGCTTAGTGTGGAGAACCCGCTGCAAGTTGCTCTAACCAAAGGACTTACGCCCTAAATATTAGTAAACAAATGGCTTAGCATTTTCCCGGGTAGCAAGGCTGGGGACGGCTTTCCCTATGAACCCATTCTCCTGACCACTGTTTAAATTGTAGAGGATGGACCATAACTAAAAGGACACCGACTTTTCCCTTTGTAATGAGGAAGTTAGGCCGTTTGGGGGCTTGACAAGATTTTGCCTGCCCAAGGTTCAGGTGCCGTTTCCCTGCCGATACGGTGACGGTTGGCGGTGAATGGAATCGCCGGAGGCGTTCCCGCACGACAGGTGCCGGTAGCGGTCGAGGCTCATTGTTTTTAACATCAATTTCGATTGCCGCAATGCGTGCCTTGACGCATACTGATCCCGTTCAGCGCGGCCCGCGTTTCCCTTCACGGAAGATCACGCGCGTCTGGTTTAGCATCCCGGCCCTGCTTCCTCCCCTGGATCCATCTTTGGTGCCCCCACTCCGAATCAAGAGGGATAGGTTATGTCCGAACCATGGAACGGTAAAGTTGTCTTCGAGGGCTTCTGGTGGAATTGCTGGAATAGCAACTATCCCCATGACTGGTACACGTACCTTGCGAAGCTGGCGCCCCGGCTGGCGGCGATGGGATTCGACGGGATATGGACTCCGCCGCCGTGCAAGGATACGAATGCCGAAGCGAACATGGGCTACACGCCCTACGACTATTACGACATCGGTCAGAAGAATCAGAAGGGTCAGATGTGGACGCGCTTCGGGACGATGGATGCGTTTCTGCGGCTGGTCGCGGTGGCGCATGCCAATGGGCTCGAGGTGTATCCGGACATGGTGCTCGATCACTGCGCAGGCGGCGACCCGGACCCGTCCTCGCCGTTTCAGACGGATAACCAGCAATACACGAGCTTTCAGCCGGTGGGTTACGCGGGGGCGCATACGGGCCGGTGGCAGAGGAACTGGCTCGACTTTCATTTCAACCCGGTGCACTGGCACCCTACCGTGGAGTGGACGCCCACGGCCTCAAACAGCTTTGGTTCGGACTTCTGTTACCAAGGGCGATGCAGCGACTCGGGCAACGCGGATGCGAACTGTGCCTCGCGGCAAAATGTGCGGGCGTGGTTTACATGGTTTGTGAAGCAGACGGGCGTGGATGGGTTTCGTTTCGACGATGTCGCTGGATTTCCTCCGGAAGTTGTCGAAGATATTCTTTACAACGCCATGGGGGGCGGCCTGCGCTACTTCGCGGTCGGGGAGTACGTCACGGACTCGCAGGCGACGGTGGATGGATGGGCGAGTGACACGCTGAATCGGTGTGGGACGTTCGACTATCCGCTACGCTTCGCGCTTGCGGCCATGGTTCAGTCGGGTGGGTTTTACGATGTCGGGAGTCTGCCGAGCCAGCAGCAGTCGAACCGCTTCAAGACGGTTCCGTTCGTCAGTAACCACGACACGGCGGATGACACGATCGGCCCGGCGCTCGATCCGGACAATCCACGAACGGCCCTGGCTTATGCGGTGGCGATGACGGTTGACGGGAGTCCGCAGCTCTACTATGAGGACCTGTTCCGGAATGTTTCCCCATGGAAGGATGGCACGACGGCGGCGGCGATTCCGAGCAGGGCGTGGCTCGAGAACCTGGTGTGGTGTCATCAGAAGCTCGGGTTCAAGACGGGCGATTACTTTGTGCGGTATCAGAATTCGCAACAACTTTTGATCCTGGAACGTGGCGCGCGGGCGATCGTGGCGATCAACAACGATGGCAGCTCGTGGCATGATGGGTGGGTCTCGACGGCGTTCTTTCCGAATACGCAGCTTCACGATTACACGGGGACGTGTCCTGGTAATGTCTGGACGAATGCGGATGGATGGTTTCATGTCAACCAGCCACCGCTGTCCTACTCGGTGTGGGGGAATGAGGGGGTTACCGGGGGATTTGACCTGGCGGGGCGGCGGACGGTGCAGCAGTTCGAGATGGACGACGATCTTGGGGATAGCACGACGAACTTCGGGTATGGCGGGAAGGCGGTGGCAGATGGGTTTCGGGTGGCGGGGGCAATCTGGCCGGCGGCTGGGTCGGAGGTGAACGTGGTGGTGTACGCGGACGGCCCGGAGGATGTGTCGGTGGAGATGCTGACGTCGGGAGGTGCGGTGCTGGAAGCGGCGAACGGGGCCGTTCCGCTGGCGCTGAGCGCTGCTATCGAGGTTGAGGGGCGTTATGTGCTGCGGGCCAAGGTATCAGCGGCGGGAGCGGCTCCGGCGCGGCTCTACGTCAAGGTGGATTACCTGGGGCCGGCGGAGTCCGCTTTGTTTTAGCGGCCGGTCTGTGAGAGCAGGCGGCTTGGCGAACCATCGGCGCCTGCTTCCCTACCCCGCTGAAACGGTAGCATCCGCCACTTCCAGCTGATCCACCTTCAGCCCCGCATCCGGAAAGAAGACCGAAAAGCACGTTCCGCTTGGCATCCCGGTTCGACTCCTTACTCGAACCGAGCCTGAGTGCTTGCGAATGATCTCCTCGCTCACCCACAAACCGAGTCCCGTTCCGGTGGCCTGCTTCGTCGTAAAGAACGCCTCGAAGACCCTGGCCATTGTCTCGCGCGACATGCCCGAACCGTTATCGGTGACCGAAACGCGCACTCCTTCACTCCAGACTCCATCGCTCCTCCGTCCGGATCCGCGCCTCGCCCGCAGGACAAGCTGTCCCCCGCCCGGCATCGCGTCCAGCGCGTTCCCGATCAGGTTGGCGAATACCTGCCGCATCTCCCCACTCAGGCCAAACACCCCAGGCGATCCGCTGAACTTCTTCGCGACGGTTACGTGTGCCGCCACGATTCGCGACTGGTAAAGATCCAGCACCGATTCCAGCACCTGGCCGACGTCGGTCATACGCGGCAAGGTGGACTGCCGGTAAAAGCGCAGCATCTGCTGGGTGATCTCCGACACGCGGCCAAGTTCCGCCTGCGCCATTGACACATAGCTCAAGGCTGTCTCGTCGATGGCACTATGGGTTCGCAGCAGATAAAGGAGGTTCGTGACTGCTTCCAGCGGATTGTTGATCTCATGCGCGATGCTTGCGGCAAGGCGCCCTGTCGCGGCCAGCTTCTCCGTGCGGCGGAGAGTCTCTTCCGCCTGCAGACGCTCCGTGATCTCGACCACGATCACGCCGACCCAGCGAATGGTCTCCTGCTCCGTCCGCACCGGGTAGAAGTGCATCAGCCAGCTTCGCCGCACGTTGGGCGCATGCCGCATCTCGCCGGAAAGCTCGACGTTCCGCATCGCCTGGCCGGTTGCGAAGACCTTCGCCAGGCACGCCTCCAGCTCCTCCGCCATCGCGCCGGGAAAGAGCTCCGAAACTCTTCGCCCAAGCTGCTGGCCGATCGGAACCTCGTACATATCGGCAAGGAACTGGTTGAGCCGCACATAGTTCAAACCAGGATCGAAGAAGGCGAAGCCGATCGGGGCATTGCCAAGCATCGAGTCGAGCAGGGCGAGCGTCTCGAGCAGCCCACGTCTCTGCTCCTCGAGTTCCCGCACCATGGTGTTGAAGCTTGCGGTCAGGTCTCCTGCCTCGTTCCTCGTCGTCACGGGCAGGGGAAAGCCAGCGGGCAGGCCCGGATTCTGCTGCATGACCTGCTGGGTGGCTCTCTTGAGCCGGCGCAGAGGTTTGGTGACAGACCGCACGATCAGGAATATCGGAAGCAGATTAGCCAGAAGCGCGAAGCCGCCATAGGTCAGCGAGACTCGCACGACCGCATTCAGAGTATTCAGCGACACGGCGTGATTTGGCTCCAGCCACAAGAGCGCGACCGTCTTACCGCCCATGGCAACCGGAGTGACGGCCTCCAGTTGCCCGTTTCGGATCGAGAAGATTTGCTGATGCGTCGCGTCTTTCAAGACATCGAGCTCATAGGCATCCAGCCCCTGGTCGCGGCCGCTCTCGCTGACCGCCATTGTCTTCCCGCTGAGGTCAGTGAGCCGGGCGACTTCGATCGTCGGCGCGATCCGCGAAAGCTCCAGCACATCGTGGAGCGAGGCCATGTCCCCCTTGGCCCACTGCTTCGCACAGGCGCTCGCAAGCCGATCCAGTTGCTGGCCGATCCGCTGACGCGTCCTCACCTCGGCGATCTGCTTCTGCGAGACGACGGTGTACCAGATGAAGAGGCCCAGGAGAAGCGTCTGCGCCACGATGGTGCCCAGGACGAGCTGGCCAAAGAGCGTCTTGGGAAGGGTACGTCGCATTCTGATGTGTCCAGAGTAAGCCGAGCCGCGAAACAAGGGAAGCTGGACCATCTGTCCTGCGCTCTTCTTTCGTCTCCCTCAGCAAAGAGCCCGGATCGCGCGTTGAAGTTGGTACTGCGATTGCTTGTCTAGAGCATCTTGCTCTTTTGTTATTCGCCGGACCGAGGGATCGCATGTTTCAACCGCCAGCACTACCGCACATCACGTTCGTAGGCGTCGAGTCCGAGCAGACGCTCGCCCTCTCTGAATGCAGCCCGCAAATCCGTGCGATTGCGGAGCTTGCCGCCTCATCGACCGTCGAAGGCGCGACCGTCGGCATCCTCTTCCAGACCGGCCCCGCCCTCATCCTGACTTGGCTTGGCGTACTCGCCGCTGGGAGAACGCCTCTCATACTCCAGTATCCGAATGAGAAGATGAGCAAGGTCTATTGGCGAGATTCGCTCCGCGACACAATCGACCGTTGTGACGTCGCGATGCTTCTTTGCGCGCCTGAACTCTCCGCGTTCAACCCCGGGGAACTCGCCGCCTGCACCTTTCTCGATGAGATCGAACCATCCGGGGAGCCGGGCACGGAGGTCGTGTTTCCTGAAGAGGGCGCGATCCTGCAACTCTCCTCCGGGACCACGGGCTTCAAGAAGCCCATCCGCTTCACGTTCGACGCCCTGAAGAAGCATGCGCATCTCTACAACGAAACCCTTTGCCTTACCCCGGACGACCGCATCGTCTCGTGGCTTCCGCTGTATCACGACATGGGCTTTATCGCCTGCTTCGTTACGCCCCTGCTGCTCGGCGTGCCCATCGTCCTGATCGATCCGATCACCTGGGTGCGCACTCCGCGACTCCTGTTCGAGGCCATCGAACGCCACAAGGGCACGGTGTGCTACATGCCCAACTTCGGCTTCGAGGTGATGTCCAAGCAAGGCCAATCCGGACCCTTCCCGAGCATGCGCCATTGGATCAGTTGCTCGGAACCAACCTATCCTGCGACGCTCGAGCGTTTCCTTACCGCAACAGGAGCGAGCCGCTCGAACATCTCCACCTGCTATGGCATGGCGGAGAACGTCTTCGCCGTCACCCAGAGCGCAGGCATGCAGATCGTAGAGCGGGAGGGGCAGAGTTATGTAAGCTGCGGCCGTCCTATCTCCGGAACCGAGGTGAAGAACGTCGATGGAGAGTTCTTCGTGCGCAGCCCGCACTCGTTGGCCGCCTACGAAGGCAGCGCCGACATGCGTGATGAAGCCGGCTTCTATGCCACCGGAGATATCGGCTTCTTCGAAGACGGCGAGATCATTATCACCGGCCGCAAACAGGATCTCGCCAATATAGGGGGCCGCAAGTTCCTCTTGAATGACCTGGACTTCGCCGTAGCCCAGCTCTTCCCGCAGTCCGCCGGGCGCATTGCCTCTCTCTCCGTCTTTGACTCCGCAGGCGGAACGGAAAAGGTTCTCTTCCTGATCGAGGAAGATACCTTCTGGCTATGGAATCGTTCGCCTGAACCCGCTCGCCTTATCCGCGAGCACACCGGCCTCGAGTGGCTCGAAGTTCACTTCGTGCCACGGCACTTCATCACGAAGACCTCGTCCGGCAAGATCAATCGCAAGCGCACGTTGGCGGATTGGCAAGCCTTTCAAGCGGGCGTACACCTTCAACGGGAGTCCAGCGGCGACGGGGAACTAGGTCGCAAACTTACGGAACAATTCCCGGGTATCCCGACGGACACGCCGGTAGGTGAAGAGTTAGACTCCCTCGGCCAACTGATCCTTCGTATCTTGTGCGAAGAGCATGGCATCTCCTACACTGCCGACCTCACCCTCGACAGCATCGCCGCGAGCGAGCACGTTCGATCCAGCCCTGAAGAAGCGCAGGTCTTTTCCATCATCGCGCTCGTCGACGGCTGGCGCCTTGGATTCGAAGCTCCTCAACCTTTCATCGACAGCGCTTTCCTCGAAGCGATCTCCAATGAAGTTGGGATGCCTGTTCACTTCGAGCACATCTGCGTTCCTCCCGCGCTTATCCTCTTCTCCGACCTTATCTTCCACGACTATTTTCTTCCCAGGAATCCAGACCCCGCCTATGCCGTCGTCTCCTCTCTTCTGACAAAGATCAAGAACGCTAGCCTCATCCTGATCGATGACGAAGATAACTTCAGAACTCCGCCATTCTGCGCCTATCCGGTGCTCGATCGTCAGTTCACGATGGAGAACGACGCGGATCTCCTGGGCCATCGGATGCAGCGTTACACGCAGAACCACCATCTGCTGCCGCGTCGCGTCATCCTCGGCCGGGATCTCACGCCGGAGACGGTCAATCCAGTTCTTCAAATGATGGAGAGCTATCTACAAACACCCATCTTCAAGATGGCCTTCCACGCGGAGTTTCGCGCCCATACGGAACAGTGGGAGTTCTGTGACTTCCGCGACTTCAACTCAGACTCGGAGAAGGTCACGAACACCAGTTGGCTCCAACGTTTTGAGAACACTTTACTTCATTTTATCCGCCAGCGAAGGAGCGAGTTCCGTACCCACGCGGGCGAACCGGTCAACCGCTTTCTCCTGATGGACACGCCTCACTTCTGCTCCTTCGTTCTCAACCGCGCAGCCGTGGATTTTGTCGTCGAAGAATATAACTCCTTCTGTCTCGTTGGAGCGGCATCCAGCCTTCCCTATCTGCAAGAGCAGTTAGACCGCCTTGGCAAGCGATACTTCTTCTCGTCGCAGGCGACGCCTGCGAACACCGACTACGAATGCCTCGTTCTGCTCGGAGGCGTGGGAGGCAGGATGCCTGTCACCGATAAGCCCACCTTCGATTTCGTCCATGCTCGCGAGGAGGGACACGGTGGCGGCAGGCCGCACAACGTTACGCAGGAGGTATGGGATCTGTGCCCTCCCCTTGCTGCATGCGACGAGAAGCTCTATCGCTCGCTGCTAGGAACCCACGGCGTCCTGATCGGTAACTTCCTTCTCAACCATACCGTGGCTCAACCTGCGGCGAGATAACTTCGTCCGCCGGCCCCGGTCGATTCGCCGCCCTCGGCAACCCGGACTGCAACGTAAGATGTTCGGCCCACTCTCAGTTGCTGATCCAGATTGCCGAGCGCACCAAGTACGACGGGCGATTCAAACAGGAGTTTACAAATCAACGCTGAAATAACTTCGGGACAAGTAATAACCCGGTTGATGTGAGAGTGCAAGTACTATAAGCCCGTAGCGGGCGGAAGCATCCGCCCGCTACGCGTCACTTACTGAGTTCCTAAGCTACAACGCTAATACTGCTGCTTGTTACGGAGCTCGGAACAGCCTGCGACTGAAAGATGTTCAACGCGGAGACTGCCGCGCTCAAACTTCCATTCGCCACCGCTGCTTCAACGCTCTTCAGGAAGGTACCGATCGGATCGCTCGCAGAGTTGCCCGATGCGCTACTCGCCGTTGTCGCGCTTGAGGACGTGCTGGCAGCCGACGTAGCGCTATGAGAAGGACTGTCCGCCTCAAGCGCGCTCAAGTACTTCGCCGCAGACGTTAGATCTCCCGACTGGATCGCCGATTCGAGACTCGAGAGCTCGGTGTCGAAATCACTTCCTGAGGACTGGGCCGACGATCCCGGACCAGGTGCCGACTGCAATGTCGTCAACGCTTTCTGAGCAGAGCTGATATCTCCCGAGGAGAGCGCGTTCTCCACACTCGTTAGAAAAGTCCCGATGGGATCGGTTCCATTCGTCGAGCGTGGGCTGGCCTTCTCAACTTCGCTCAGATACTCCTTGGCTGAAGTCAGGTTACCGGAGGAGATCGCAGACTCAAGCTCGGAGAGCGTGCTGCTGAAACTATCGGTCCCGTTGCTGGTGGATGTCTTCGATGTGGTGGTGGTTGAACTCGACGTGTATAGATCGTCGAGCAGGGCAGAAAGGTCCGAAGAAGAAACTGCGGAGATGCTCATGCTTGCTCCTTATTAAGCGCGAGTGGCTGTTCACACAGTGAAGTTACCTGTGCCGACGGGCGATTAGGTGCTAAGCGGCCTCGTGGTGCCGGGCACAACGAGACGAGCGGCGGGATCTCTTGCCAACGATGAGTGACAGCGCTCATCAAAGCTAGATATCCATGGGAGCGATCAGCAATTAATTTGCCACTTCTTATGAGAGGCATCTTAGAGGCTCGACGGTTGACTGTAATCGATCACGAGACAACGTCGTCAGACTGCTCGAGACTACTGTCACCAGGAGACCACCCGCCCTGAGACACAGGGGTCTCGCGAGGGAGCATGCGGGAATCCTGGACCACGGAACGACCTTCTCATCAACAAGTTCATCGACATTCCTCTCCCGTTCCTGAAAGATGCATCGCACTCAGGGTCGCGATGGCAATCCTCCTGATCGCGATCAGCATCAGCCTCGCCGGATGCGCCGGCTTCTTCATCGACACAGGCACCACCACCACGATGACCGCGTCCCTTACCACCGCAAGCTACGACACTGCCATCACGCTCACCGCAACCGTCGTCTCCGGGAATGCAACTGGCACTGTTACGTTCTACGATGGCACGACGAGCCTTGGCACAGGCACACTCAGTTCCGGAGTCGCAAGCCTGAGCGTAAGCACGCTTGCGGTGGGCACCCACAGTCTCTACGCCGCTTATGGAGGCGACGATGTCTACAGCGCAAGCTCATCGAGCGCCATGACCATCGTCATCAGCGAGAGCCTGACCACCACCACGACGACGGTCTCGTCGTCCGATGCCACGGCAACCGCAGGAAGCTCCGTCACCTTGACTGCTACCGTTTCATCGACCGCCGCAACCGGAACGGTCATCTTTTATAACGGTTCCACGAGCCTTGGCAGCGAGACCCTGAGTAATGGAACAGCGTCCCTCACGGTAAGCGCACTTTCAGTTGGAACCTACTCGATCAAGGCGGTCTACGTCGGCGACAGTCTCTATGCGACGAGCACTTCCTCGGCGATTGCGCTTACCATCGAAAACACCACGACTGCGCTGCGTCGATTGGTACCCGCCGCGCGCGCAGCTTGAAACCATCAGGCCGCTACAGGCAGGCGCCGTTCCCGTTCTTCTGCATGTGGAGGGTCTGCGTTGTCTCTTGCAGACAGAGCTTGAGAAAACGTTCCACCTGCTCCTGCTTCACTGTCTCCGGATTGAAAAGATGGTTCAGCGCAAGTCCGTCCATCACGCCACCAAGCGCAAGACAGTCAGCTAAAGACGCATTGTCCTGCTGCCCGATGACTTGAGGGAGAAGCTGCGTCAACTCTGGGATGGAACTGCGGAGCAGCATCACGTTATGAAGATCGGCCAGCCGTTTCCGCTTCGTCGGATGGCGGATGGCATAAAGCTTGAATTCGAGACTGAGCAGAAGCCGCTCCTGGTCCCTGCTTAGTTCGCTCAGGTAGTTGCCCAGGGCTTCGATCCGTTGCGCGACAGTCGGGAGCGCCAGCAATACCGGCTCAAGCTCTGCCATCTCGCGATCGATATTCTCTTCAAAAATCGCACAAAAGACATCTTCTTTATCTTTGAAGTTGTCATAGAACGCGCCCCGGGTCTTACCGGCATTCGAAGCGATATCTTCAAGCCTGGCGTGCTCGAATCCATCTCGGGCGAAGATCTCGCGAGCCGAGCGGAGAAGCTCATGCCGCGTAAGCAACGCGCGTTTTTGCTTGCGAATCGTCGCCCGCGTTTCAGCATGCTCGGCAACAATTTTTGAATCGGCCATCTGGCTCACTGCGTCACATCAAAAGCATACACGTGCGTACTCTTCTCTCCAAAACACCCTGAGAGACGTCCCCATGCGAAGCTTCTGCGGAGAATAAACGATGAACGAGCAGCGTCAACACGCGCCAGCAACGATGGTCTTCAACAGTTTCAGAGGCGCCGTCACGGCCGCCGTTTTCCTGGTCAGTGCGGGCGTACTCGCCGGTTGTGGAGAGAAAAAAGCCGCGCCCACCGGGCCGCCCCCGCCCACCCCGGTCACCGTGGTAACGGTCAATCCGATCGACGTTCCGCTTACCAACGAGTGGGTCGGCACGCTCGACGGATACGTCAACGCGCAGATCCAGCCACAGGCCAGCGGCTTCCTCATCAAGCAGGACTACAAGGAGGGCACGCCGGTTGCCAAGGGCCAGGTCCTCTTCGAGATCGATCCGCGTCCCTTCCAAGCCGCGCTCGATCAGGCCAAGGGTCAGCTGGAACAGGCCAAGGGTCAGGTCGCTCTCGCCCAGGCGCAGCTCGGTCTCGCTGTCATCAACGTAAACCGGGACACGCCGCTCGCCCAGGCCCGCGCGATCGCGCAGAGCACTCTCGATAACGACACGCAGCAGAAGGCGCAGTCCGAGGCTTCGGTAAAGTCCGCACAGGCTTCCGTCACCGCTGCAGAAGCCGCCGTCGAAAACGCCAAGCTGAACCTCGGCTTCACCTACGTCCGCTCACTCATCAGCGGAGTTGCAGGGCAGGCCACCACGCAGGTTGGCAACCTGGTCAACGGCCAGTCGGTGCTCACGTCCGTCTCGCAGTTGAACCCGATCAAGGTCTACTTCTCGATTGGCGACGCCGAGTACCTCACGCTCATCAACCGTGCCCATCAGGGCGGCGGAGACCTCCTCAAGGCCACCGCGGATGTCCCTCTCAGCCTGACCCTCGCGAGCGGCGACCCCTACCCACTCAAGGGGCGCATCGCTTTCGTCGATCGCCAGATGAACCCGCAGACCGGCGCGATCCGCGTCGCGGCCTCGTTCCCCAACCCCGGCAACGTACTCCGCCCCGGCCAGTTCGGGCGGGTGAAGGCTGAGACGGAACTTCGCCATGGCGCACTCGTCATCCCCCAGGTAGCGGTGCAGGAGTTCCAGGGAACGCAGCAGGTCTTCCTGGCTGGAGCGGATAACAAGGTGCACGTCGCTACCGTGAAACTCGGCGCGCAGGTCGGCACCAACTGGGTCGTCGACAGCGGCATCGCGCCCGGATCGAAGGTCATCACCGACAACCTCCAGAAGCTCGGCGAAGGAGCACCGGTCAACCCACACGAAGGTCCCGCTGTAGCTCCCACCACGCAGGCCACCACGTCGGAAGGGAAGTAACCCGATGTCGAAGTTTTTTATACGCCGCCCTATCGTCGCGATCGTCATCGCGATTCTGACGGTCATCGTCGGAACCGTGTCGATGTTCTCGCTCGCCACCTCGCAGTACCCGGACATCGTTCCGACTGAAATTCTTGTTACCGCCACCTACCCCGGCGCTGATGCGAAGACCGTCGCCGAAGCCGTTTCGACCCCGATCGAGCAGCAGATGAACGGCGTCGACAACATGATCTACATGGACTCGGTCAGCGCCAATAACGGCGTCGTCCAGCTCTTCGTCGACTTCGACGTCAAGACCGATCCAAACATCGATCAGGTCCTGGGTCAGCTTCGCGTCGATCAGGCCCAGTCGCAGCTTCCCGCGCAGGTCACCACCGCCGGCCTCACCGTGCAAAAGGCGCTCACCTCGCCTCTCATGCTGGTCGCGATCAACTCGCCCGGCGGCAAACTTAGCCAGGATTTCCTTACCAACTACGCCATCATCAACCTGCAGGACCAGATCTCCCGCGTCAAGGGCGTCTCGCGCGTGCAGATCTTCGGCGGCCAGTATGCTCTGCGCGTCTGGGTCCAGCCCGAGAAGCTCGCCAAGCTTGGCATCACCGCGCCCGAAGTTATCTCGGCGATTCAGGCCCAGAACAACGTGAACCCGGCCGGACAGATCGGCGCCGAACCCATTCCGAAGGGTCAGCAGTTCACCTACACCGTTCGCACCCAGGGCCGTCTCGTCAAGCCCGAAGAGTTCGCGAACATTATTCTTCGGGCCAACGCCGACGGGTCCATCGTTCACCTCGGCGACGTCGCCCGCGTAGAGCTCGGCGACCAGGCATACGCCATCTCGGGCCGCTATAACCAGGCGCCCTCCGGCGTCATGGCGATCTACCAGCTCCCCGGATCGAACGCCGTCCAGACCGCCAAGCTGGTCAATGCGCGCATGAAAGAGCTTTCCGCTTCCTTCCCCGCGAGCATCACCTATAACGTCCCGCTCGATACCACGAAGGCCGTTACGGCCGGTATCCACGAGATCGTTCTCACTCTCGTTGAAGCGCTCGCGCTCGTCGTGATCGTCGTCTTCATCTTCCTCCAGGGCTGGCGCGCCACCCTGATCCCGCTGCTCGCCGTGCCCGTCTCCCTCATCGGAACGTTCATCATCTTCCCGGCGCTCGGGTTCTCGATCAACACGCTCTCGCTCTTCGGCCTTGTGCTTGCGATCGGGCTTGTGGTCGACGACGCGATCATCGTCGTTGAAGCGGTCGAGCACCATATCGAAGAGGGGATGGAGGTCAAGGCCGCTACCGAGAAGGCCATGGAAGAGGTCGGCGGACCGGTCGTCGCCATTGCACTTATTCTCGCGGCGGTCTTCATCCCGACCGCCTTTATCCCTGGCATCACGGGCCGGATGTATCAGCAGTTCGCGGTCACGATCGCGATCTCGGTGCTGATCTCGGCTTTCAACGCCCTCACGCTTTCGCCGGCTCTCGCATCGCTTTTGCTCAAGCCGAAGGACAAGGAGCAGAAACCCGGCCTTCTCGGCAAGGGCTTCGGACTCTTCAACAAGTTCTTCGGACGCACCACGGAGAGCTTCGTCCACACCTCCGACGTCCTTATCCACAAGTCGTACCTTGCGATGCTTGGGCTTGTGCTCATCGGTGTCGCGGCCGTCTTCCTCGGCGGCAACCTTCCCGGCGGCTTCATCCCTACCGAGGATCAGGGCTACATGTTCCTCGCGCTGCAGCTTCCCGACGGAGCCTCCGCGCAGCGCACCGACGCCGCCCAGCAGAAGATCACGGCCAAGCTCCTCCAGACCCCCGGCGTCGAAGGCGTCATCGCCGTCACCAACTTCTCCCTTCTCACGCAGGTCCAGAGCACCAACTCCGGCTTCTTCTTCGTCGCGCTCAAGCCCTGGGACACCCGCACCAGCAAGGAGCAACAGCTCGAGTACATCCAGGGCAATCTGCAGAAGCAGCTCAGTGCCGATCCTGACGGCATCGCCTTCGCCTTCCCGCCGCCATCGATTCCGGGTATCGGAACCTCCGGCGGTGTGACCTTCGTGCTCGAAGATCGCTCCGGCAAGGACGATCCGATGACCCTCGCCAAGAACATGGGAACCTTCCTTGGCGCCCTCAAGAAGCGTCCCGAGATTGCCATCGCGATTCCGTCCTACCAGCCTGCGGTGCCGCAGCTCTATGCGGACGTTGACCGCGAGAAGGCGCTCCAGCAGCAGGTGTCCCTCACGGATATCTATACGACCATGCAGACCTTTATGGGCGGCTATCTCGTGAACTATTTCAACCGCTTCGGGCGCCAGTGGCAGACCTACGTTGAAGCGGAAGGAACCTCTCGTACCGATATCAAGAACATCAGCCAGTTCTACGTCCGAAGCGCGAACGGAAGCCAGGTCCCCCTGTCCTCCCTCGCCAAGGTCTCGCAGATAACCGGCCCGGAGTTCATCTACCGGTTCAACGAGTACAACGCCGCCCAGATTAACATCACCGGCAACCCCGGCTTCAGCTCCGGCCAGATCCGCAAGGCGCTGGAAGAGACCTTCAAGCAGACCATGCCACCCGGCGCAGGGTTCGACTACTCCGGTATGTCCTACCAGGAGCAGGTTGCCGAACAGGGCGTTCCCTCGTGGGCTGTCTTCGCGCTGTCGCTGCTCTTCGTCTTCCTGATTCTCGCGGCCTTGTACGAAAGTTGGACCCTGCCCTTCAGCGTCCTGCTCAGTACCCCCGTCGCGATCCTCGGAGCCTACATCGCGCTTCATATCCGCTCGTATGAGAACGACATCTTCGCCACAATCGGGCTGGTCATGCTGATTGGCCTCTCGGCGAAGAATGCCATCCTCATCGTTGAGTTCGCCAAGGCAAACTACGAGTCGGGCCAGAGCATCTCCGAAGCCGCCCTCGGCGCAGCCCGTCTGCGCTTCCGGCCCATCGTGATGACCGCTCTTGCCTTCGTCTTCGGCTGCTTACCGCTCTGGACGGCATCCGGATCAGGCGCGGTCTCCCGCCGCATTCTCGGAACCGTCGTCGTCGGCGGCATGGTTCTCTCGACGGCGATCGGCCTCATCTTTATCCCGGTCACCTTCTCGGTCGTCGAGTATCTGTCGCACCGCTTCAGCAAGGGTGGCAAGGGCACAACCATGGACTCCAAAGCTGACTTCGATCCCGTCGCCGCCGGCAAGGCTGCCGGAGGCGGACCGCGGACACCGACCCAGGGAGGTCACGCATGAGCAGCTTGCTCGCAGGTCTCAAACGCACTGCATCTCTTACGGCCTCCGGCCTGCTTCTGGCGGCAATCGCCGGCTGCAAGGTAGGACCGAACTATAAACGCCCCGCCGTGCCGGCGCCTCCTGCCTTCCGTGGCGCCGATGAAGCCGCTATCGTCAGCGATGCGCAAAGCTCCATCGGCGACCAGAAGTGGGCCTCCGTCTACCAGGAGCCGGAACTCCAGGAGCTGATCCGTAAGGCGCTCGTCAATAACTTCGACGTGCGCATCGCCGCCGAGCGCATCCTCGAACAGGAATCGCAGGTCCAGATCACGCGCGCCCAGCAGTTTCCCACGCTGAGCGCGGGTGGCACCGGCTTCGGCGCGTCCTTCCCGGCTTCGACCCTGGGTGGAAGCAACAACAACAGCAGCTCGGGCGGGATTACAAGCCCCCTGGCCGCTGGCAGCTTCAACCTCTCGGCCGCCTGGACTCCTGACTTCTGGGGCCTCTATCGCCGTCAGACCGAAGCCGCCCGTGCCCAACTCCTTGCGACCACGTGGGCTCAACGCGCCGTTCGGATGACGCTCGTCCAGAATGTCGCTACTGGATACATCCAGATCCGCGCCCTCGACAAGCAGCTCGACATCGCCAAGCAGACCCTGAAGATCCGTCAGGACTCCGTCGACCTCACCAAGACGCTCGAACAGGGTGGTGCCGCCCCTCTCTCCGACGTCCGCCAGGCCGAGCAGCTTCTCTACACCGCCTCCTCGCAGATCCCGCAGCTTGAGCAGCAGATCCAGCAGGAGGAGAACGCGATCAAGCTTCTCCTCGGCGAGAACCCGGGTCCCATCGTTCGGGTGTCGCCGAACGCTCTCACCCCGCCCCCGCAGGAGATCCCCACCGGCCTTCCGTCTCAGCTTCTTGAGCGCCGCCCGGATATCCAGCAGGCGGAGGCGACCCTCGTCGCGGCCAACGCGCAGATCGGCGTAGCCCGCGCCCAGTTCTTCCCGCAGCTTGCGATCTCCGCTTCCGCGGGCGTCGGCGGCGGAAGCTTCTCCGATATCTTCACCACAGACAGCAAGACCATCTACGGTATCGGAACCCTAACCCAGCCCATCTTCGCCGGTGGCAAACTTCGTGGACAGCTCAACCTCTCCAAGCGGACCGAGGAAGAGATGGTCATCACCTATCAGAAGACCATCGCCGGCGCCTTCCGCGACGTTTCGAACGCGCTGATCGCGCTGAAGAAGCAGCATGACTACCGTGTCGAGCAGGAGAAGCTGGTGGCAGCCGCCCAGGATGCAACCCGACTGGCGCGGCTCCGCTACCAGGGCGGAGCCACCGCCTACCTCGAAGTCCTCACCACGGACTCCACGCTCTTCTCCGCGCAGCTAAACCTGGTCAGCGCCCAACAGGGTGAAGCACTCACCCTTGTCCAGCTCTACAGCGCCCTCGGCGGCGGCTGGCAATAAACCACGCGCTTCAGGGGGACGGCCGCCGGGGGACACCACGGCGGCCGTTTCGTCGATAGGCGCTTCGTTTCCGCCGGAATATCTCTCCACGCCCTCATTTCAAGAGCACGATCCCTATTTTGTGTAATTTAGCTGCTACTTTAGAACCAGTTTGCCAGCCAGTGCGTAAACCATGAGACACAGAAAAAGGGCCCCTTTCATCGAATGAGCAGACCAACGGTATCCAGCAGCGGACAGAGCAAGGCCGAAATTGATTTTCTTGCCCGTCCAGCCAAGGAGCTTGTGCTGCCCGGCGTCGCCTGCGGCGAGTGCCAGCAAGACCCGGGAAAGCTCGTCTTCAACGCCGACGGCTCCGGAACCTGGAGCTGTACCACCACCAACTGGGATGAGAATCGGACCGCTACCTGGCACACCGACTTCGCCCTGCAGGATTCCGCGGGCAAGACCCTCTTCGGCATCGGTCCCTTTTACAGTCTGTGCATGGAGCCGCGCTCGCAGGGCCACGCCTACGCCCATATCTGCATACGACAATTCGAATTTCCCACGGCCTACTTCGCCGAGATCGTCTCGGTTTCGCAGAACTACGGCTGCCTCTTCGGCCTCCCCGCTGGCGCCCGGCAGACCGGACAGGCCACATCAGGCCACCTGCACCACTCCGCCGATCCCGCCAAGCCGGTCACCAGGAGCCGGCTGAGCGACGCCGAATCCGTGTGGTTCAGCTTCAGCGCCTTCTCGACTCGCTAGCACCCGTCGGTCAAAGTCGCACCAGCACCGGGACCGAAGTAAGCGAAGCCACGTCTCGCCCGTCCACGATCACCTTCGCTCCCGGCGTCTCGAACCGGTATACCTGACGCGTGACCTGTCCCACGGCCGCCAGCCGGGTGCGCCCCACATACTGAAACAGCGCCGCCTGAACCGGCACCTCGTTTACGCGGATCGCCGCCATCTGCCGTTCCGGCCGATACGACGATCGAATTCCGTGCTGTCCGCATCCACAGGCCATGCCTCTACCTCCTCCTTATAGGGTTCTTCCAGAAACAACGCACCCTGCTCCGAGAGTCCAGCCGAACGATCGATCAGGATCGTCACTGCCGAGAACGCCAGGATCAGGATCACCACCTCCGCAAACGACGACCCGAGCACACAGCCGAACGGAACCGCCACCCAGATGCTCAGGCACAGAAAACAGTCCACCGCACCCGACATTGAAAGCCGGCGCAACGCTTCTCGCATCCTTTTCAGGATCCGGAACGGCCCGTCTTCCGAGTGAATCAGGTGGGTCAGACGCCAGACCGCAAGCGCCGCCGCAACCACACGCACCATCGACATGAGAGATCTCCAGAGTTAGAACGACATGGCCTCGTGCGCAGCCTCGAGCGCCTTCTCCAAATCATCGTGGCAATCGTTTGCCTTCGGATATCATGGAGGTCCGCCGCAACCTGGCGCGCATCGTTTGTGTCCGGAGCCCAGCTCACTCGCGGGCTCGTACGACCCGCACGGAGGCGGGGTTGCCCTGAGTAACGCATCTGCTCGTGAACACGTTCTGCCCTGTTAGTGCAATGGCTGAAGCAAACGTTTCAACCTCATCGCGCGATTCTTTTCAGCCACCGTTCCTGCCGCCGCGCTCCTGCTGTGGCCCAACCACCGGGGTGTAGAATCCACCCCACCGGCACCTTTGGAGGATTGTTGAACTTCGAGACATTCGATGCCCCGTATGTGGAGCGGCTCCGGCAGGGAGATAAGGAGACGGAGCAGCATTTTCACAAGTACTTCGGAGAACTGATCACGCTCAAGGTTCGCTCACGCCTGCAGTCGAAGCAGGCAATCGAGGACGTTCGCCAGGAGACGTTTTCGCGCTTTTTCGTTCTTCTTCGCAGCGAAAACGGCATCCGCCAGGCGGAGCGCCTCGGCCCCCTCGTCAATTCCATCTGCAACAACGTGCTCTTCGAGCAATACCGTTCCGCCAAGCGCGCGGACCCACTCGAAGACGAACAGGCCCGCCAGCTTGTCGACAGCCGGACCGATGCCCTCCACGACGTCATCTCGACCGAAACCTCGAAGACCGTACACAATGTGCTCACCGGACTGAGTCCCCGCGACCGCAACATTCTGCAGGCGGTCTTCCTCCAGGATCGCGACAAGGACGAGGTCTGCCGCGAGCTCGGCATCGATCGCGGCTACATGCGCGTCCTTGTCCACCGCGCCAAGGAGGCCTTCCGGCAGCAATATACGAAGCAAAGTGGCAATCGGAGGACCTTCCTCCCATTATTTTTCTTTTGCCTGCCGATTCTTTGAGACGTTTCGCCCTCTCCCGGCACCATCCCTTCATCGGAGGTTCACGACATGAATCATAAGGACGCAATCCAAGAGTCCAGTATCGAACGTTACATCCTCGGAGAGCTCAACGGACCCGCCAGAGAGCGGTTTGAAGACCACCTGTTCGACTGCAAGGAGTGTGCCGACGATCTTAAGGCCGGAGTCGTTTTCCTCGAAGCCTCGCGCGATGAGCTTCCCGCCCTCGCTTACAGCCGCAGCCAGAAGCCAGCGTGGTATGCGTGGATCCTCAGCCCTGCCCTGCTCGCCCCGGCCCTCGCGGCCTGCCTCCTCGTCATCGGATACGACACCACAGTTGTCATCCCCGGCGCGAGGCACGAAGCAACTCAGGCCAGCAGCCCGGCCATCATCAACGGTGTTTCGCTCGCCGCCGGAACAGCGCGCAGCGAAGATATCAAGGAAGTTCACGCGCCTCGCGGAGGATCGTTCTTCGTCTCCTTCGACATTCCGGCGCAAAACAGTTACGCGGCGTATGTCTGCTCGCTGTATTCTCCTTCCGGAGCCCTTGTGTGGCACGGCGAGGTTACAGCCGAGCAGGCAAAGGACACGGTGACGGTCCGCATACCGTCCGCATCCACCCAGGCCGGCATCAACCGCCTGATCGTTGAAGGCAAGAGCCCCTCAGGCATCATCGGGCCGGCCGAGCTATCCAGATACCAGTTTTCGCTTTCGCTCGACTAGATTGGGCGAGAGCGACAGACAGGTACGTAACCTGCGAGAGGTCCGCTCAGGATGAACACGAGTTTGAAGCAGCAGTTCTATTACCACGCCGACGGCGCCGCCGTGGGAGGCTATCTCACGCTGCCATCCGAGAAGGTCGTGTCCAGTCGCGCCTCTGCCTCGCTCGCTCAGGCTGGCGGAGAAGACTCCAAGTCGACGTCCAAGATTGAGGGCCACGGCGTCTTCACCGTGGGACGCGCCTCCGTCCGCGTGCACGGCCGCCACGAGCCGGAAAACGGCCTCTGGCGCAGCGTCGTCACGAGCACCGTCGAAAAGGTCAATGTCCAGGAGATCATCACCGCGGACCGCATCGTGGCGCAGCTTTCGGTGATGCACTGGGCCGACGGCAGACCCGACCGCATCTCCATCAGCGGCACGCAGTACCTTAACCTCCGCATGGGCGGCGAGTTGGTCACGCCGGTTCTTATCGACCAGACCTTCCAGCTCGGGCCTGATGTTGTCCGGCCCGATGAGCCGGACTTCGAGGCCCTCCCCACCTTCGACTCGCTCTACGGCATCGCCCGCGATCAGTACGTGAACGCGCTCGAGCAGAAGGCCTGGCCCGACTGGCTCAGAGCTCGATTCACCAGCAAGGACCCACCAACTTCCCTGAGAGATGGAGGTAGCGTGCTATGTTCCATAGTCAAGGAGGTTCCGGTGAAATCGCCTTTGGTCAACTACGGCCACGTGGTCCGCGTTCCGGACTTCGGGAACGTCTTTTTAGGCGAGTTGCTTGTGAGCCCCAAGCAGACCCATATCACGATGCTCCGTGCGGAATTGGGATCGCTCGGCCAGGGGGTCGTCAGCTTCGCCAGCGCCCACTCCAATGGACGCACTATCCCGTAGCCCTGGCGGCGGCACTGCTACTCCTCGGGCTTCACTGCCAGGGGTGGTCCGCGTCGACTCCGGAAGGCCTGTACAAGAGCATCGAACAATCCTTCGTGTCGGGCCGTCTGGCCCAGGCAGATGAGCAGACACGCCTGACCGAAGGCTTCGTCTTACAAAGTTCCCCCGAGTGGATCGAGCGATTCCGCCTGCAACGGGCAAAGATTCTGCTGTACCAGGGGCGGACCGAAGAGGCACGGCGTCTGCTGGAGGAGCCTTCTTCGCCCCAATCCCGGCCGGCAGCCGTCTCACGCGCCACGCTTCTCTCCGTCGCCTACACCCGGGCCGGAAACCTCGACCTCGCCAGGAAGTCTCTTGCGGAAGCAGAGCGCGGAACAGCCGACGAGAGTGAGCGCGCGGGAGTTTATATCGCGGATGGCGTCATCGACGTCGAGCATGGGGAACTCGATGCGGCCGGGCGATCCTTCACGCTCGCGCTCACGAGCGCGGAAAGAGCCAACGACCCGCTGCAGCAGGCCTATGCCCTGTTGAACCTCGGTGTCGTCTCCCTTCGCAAGGAGCACTACGAAGACGCCCTGGGGCTCTTTCAGGAAGGATCCGACAAGGCAAAAGGTATCGGCGCCGGCCTCGTGATCGAGAAGGCCATGGGCAGCGAAGGCTGGACCTACTTCAAGATGGGTGACTACAGCCGCGCCCTCGCCAACTCCCAGGATGCCGAGCGCGAAGCGAAGGCCCTCGGATCCCCCATCGACCAGGTCGAATGGCTAAACGACATGGGCCTCGCCCAGTTCAAGCTCGGTCATCTCACCCAGGCACGCACCTCCTACGAGCAGTCCTACCAACTGGCAAAATCGATCGGAAACCACGAAGAGATCGTCGATGCCCAGGTGGCCCTCGGCTACCTCGACCTCGAGTCCGGGGACACCAAATCGTCCCTCGCCCAGGCCCGGGACGCCATCGCCGTCGCCAACGCCCGCAGCAACGAAAAGGGCATGTTCCAGCCCCTTCTTCTCGAAGCCCGAGCCCTCGCCCAATCCGGCGACCTTGACGAAGCCCGCGCGAAGCTCGTCTCCCTCGACCAGCGCACCCAGTCCAAGCCCTCCATCCAGTGGGAGGTGGAAAGCACCGCCGCGCAGCTCTTCGGTCAGTCCGGCGATCGCATCGCCGCAGACCAGTGGTTCGAACGCGCCATCGCAACCTTCGACCGCCAGCGCTCCTCGTTCCACAAAGTCGAATCCCTGCTGCCGTTCTCTGAAAACGGAAGCGACGTCTACGTTGGCTACATGGAGCAACTCATCCGCGAAGGCCGCACCGACGATGCCCTCGCCGTCATCGACCGCAGCCGCGCAGAGACCCTTGCCGACGGCCTCGGCCTTTCCCACGACCCCCACGGATCCTCAAGCCGCACTCCAAGCCCCACCGCTCTCGCCGCCCGCCTCAACGGCACCATCCTCGTCTACTGCCTCCGCCCCGGCAACTCCTACCTCTGGGCCTTCACCCCCACTCAATCCGCCTTCTACCGCCTACCCGACCGTGATACGGTCCTCTCCCTCGTCGCGCGGCACAACACCGCCATCCTCAGTACCAAAGACGTCCTCGACGACCCCGCCTCCACCGGCCAAACCCTCTACAACCTCCTCATCTCCCCCGCTCAGAAGCTCGTTGCTCCCCAGGGCAGACTCTTTGTCATCGCCGACCAGGGCCTCCACCGCTTGAACTTCGAAACCCTCCTCACCCCCGGCGCGAAGCCCCACTTCTTCATCGAAGACGCGGTCATCACCAACGCTCCGTCGCTCAGCGTCCTCGCTGCCCGCGCTCCCCACCCGAAGCCGCAATCCCGCAACCTTCTGCTCATCGGCGACCCCGTTTACTCCGGCGGCGGTCGAGCCGAGCTCCTCAACGCCTCAAGCGAAGTCGCCAGCATCGCCAACCAGTTCCCCACAGCCCACCGCGCCGTCCTCACCGGCCCCCAGGCCACCCCCGGCGCCTACGCCGCCAGCGATCCCGCCCGCTTCTCCTACATCCACTTTGTCGCCCATGGCATCGCCAGCGAGCGCAACCCGCTCGACTCCGCCGTCATCCTTTCCCCACCGGCCGATCATCCCGAGGCTTACAAGCTCTACGCCAGCAGCATCCTCGACAGCCACATCCATGCCGACCTCGTCACCATCTCCACCTGCTACGGCTCCGGCTCACGTGCCTACGCCGGAGAAGGCCTTGTCGGCCTGGCCTGGGCCTTTCTCCGCGCTGGATCCCACAACGTCATCGGCTCCCTCTGGGAGATCAGCGACGCCTCGACCCCGGAGCTCATGGCTCACATGTACACCCGCCTCGGCGAGGGCGACGCACCCGACGCCGCCCTGCGCTCCGCCAAGCTCACCATGCTCCACTCCGAAGGCGTCTTCCGCAAGCCCATCTACTGGGCACCGTTCCAGCTCTACGCCGGAGCCTGACCGCGTTTACAGCTTCGAACCGCCATCGACCGGGATACTAGCCCCGGTGATCCATCGCGCCCCATCCGAAGCCACAAACGCCACGACGTCCGCTACATCCTCCGGCGTCCCGATGCGTTTCAGCGCCTGCATCTCCAGCGTCAACTGCCGGCCGCCCTCGGTCTTCGTGAAGTTCGACATATCCGTCGCGATCACGCCCGGCGCCACCGCGTTTACCCGGATCCCCTTCGGCCCCAGGATCGAAGCCCAGTGCTTCACCAGCGTCTCGAGCGCACCCTTCGTCGCCGCATATGCCGGAATCGAAGGCACGCCAGCCTGTCCCGAGTTTCCCGGAACCGCCTTCGCCACAACCGACGTCACTACGACGATGTTCGAGCCATCCCCAAGCAGCGGAAGCATCTCCTTCACCAGGAAGAACGGGCTCCGCACATTGATGTTGAAGAGATTGTCGAACGCATCGACGGTATGATCCTCGATCTTCGCCGCCTTCGAAACGCCTGCGTTCAGGATCAAACTATCCAGTTTGCTCCCGATAAGCGCTTTCACCCTGGCCGCCAGTACCTCCGCTCCATCCGGAGCGGCAAGGTCCGACTGCAAGGCATCCGCCTCGCCGCCGACCGCGCGAATCGCGGCGACAACGCCATCCGCATCCGCGCCGTTATTTCCGTAGTGCACCAGGACCCGCGCACCCTGCGCCGCGATCGCAACCGCAATCGCCCGCCCGATACCACGCGAAGCCCCGGTTACGAGCACAACCTTGTTCGTCAAAGTCGAAGCCATTCCATCCTCCTCGGATCGGGCCGCTTTCCAAGACGATCAGAAGCCCCGGTCACTCAGATATGGATGACCGGCCGGTACCGGAGGCTTCGCGGACGCGCATAGCCCTTTCGAGCCGGATGACACTTCAAACCGCGAAGTTGACCCCGGTCAGCCGTTCCGTCTCGCTCCAAAGACGCTTCGCCAGATCGAGGTCCTTCGCGGCTGGAGCGATCTTCGCCGGAACCGGGTATCCCTTCAACTCTTGAAACCCACTCGGCCCGTAATAGCCGCCCGGCGTGGCCAACGGCGAAGCAGCGGCAAAGAGGGTAGGCAACGCTCCATGCGCTGCGTCCTGCGAAGCCAACGGCTTCAGAATTGTGCTGACAATCCGAAACCCGAGCGGCATCACGCCTGCCGGACCACTTGTCTGCAGGTTCGTGATCGCGTACCCCGGATGCCCGCCCGTACTCGCAATGGGCGACCCCGCCGCGCTCAGCCGCCGTTGCAGTTCAAGCTGAAAGATCAGGTCGGCCAGCTTCGACTGCGAGTACGCCCCGAACATCGGCTTATACAGACGCTCGGATTGCAGGTTGTCGAACTCGATCTTGCCCTGGTTCGACACGCCGCTCGAAACCGTAACAATGCGCGTCCCCCGCTTGCGCCTGAGATGCGGATACAGGAGCGCCGTCAGCAGAAACGGCCCAAGGTAATTCGTAGCGAACTGCCGCTCATACCCGTCGACGGTAAGCTCACGCGCCGGAACCGCCATGACACCGGCATTATTGATCAGCAGGTCGAGCGACTCGCCGGGAAACTTCTCGCCAACAAAGGCCGCAAACGCACGGACGCTGGCCAGCGAGGCCAAGTCCAAAATTCCCGGTGTCAGTCTCGCGCCCGGAACCTCTCTCACGATTCGAGAGATCGCATCATTGGCCTTGCTCATCGAGCGGGCCGGAAGTATGACCTCCGCCCCACGCCGTGCGAGTTCCAGCGCCGCTTCGTAGCCGATACCCGAGTTAGCGCCTGTAATCAGGACGCGCCGTCCCTGCTGAGAGGGAACATCATTTGCTGTAAAAAGTGTTGCCGTATTCGTGCTCATGCATGGAGTATGCTGCCATTAGTATCCGATGGCAATAAGGCACTTTTTATTGCCGTACTTACCTGGAGGTAACTATTGTGGCGAAGCGAATCGACTGGGACGAGGCCAATGCGGCCTGCGAGGCCCTGACCGAAAACGAAGACTCCCTCACCCGCGACATCATCACCGGTCTATCGGAAAAATGGACCCTCTGGACCATGGCCGAACTGGCCGCTGCCGAAAGCCCCCTGCGCTTCTCCCGGCTCATGGAACGCGTCGAAGGCGTCAGCCAGAAATCCCTCACCAAGGTCCTGCGTCAGCTTGAGCGCGATGGGCTGGTGACCCGGATGGTCTTTGCCGAGGTTCCACCAAGAGTTGAATACACCATCACGGAACTAGCCCTGGAGATGCTGGAACTCGTCCATCCCCTCTGGCAATGGGCAGCGGCCAACGTAGGCAGGTTCCAAGCCGCGCAGGCAAACTACGACCGCGATTACTCAGCCCGCGCCGCCCGCAAGTAGCGTCTCGCGCGCTCGCACTCTGCCCCAAAATGTGCCACCCGGAAAGCTCCGGAGGCGAGGCGTGTCCGTCTCGCGCTCTTTTGTATCAGGAACAATTTTCCAATTGACACTTGTCCACGCACTCCCGTAGCGTTCTACCGAATCTTCAACACTGGTTGGACCTATTTGGAGGCGCCATGTTTTTACCCAAGGCTCTCGGCACGACCGAGGCCCACCTGAACCGCCGTCATCCCCGCGTGAGCCGCCTTCTGCTCGCATTCCTCTGCCTCCTGGGTCTCGTGCTCAGTGGTCCGTCCGCAAGCCTGGCGCAGACCGGCGGTGACGGAGCCATCGAAGGCACCGTCCAGGATTCCACCGGGGCCGTTGTGCCGAACGCCACCGTGGCCGCGACAAATATCAACACCGGAATCGTCACCACCCGCACCACCACTTCGGCCGGCTTCTACAGCATCAGCCCCATCATCCCCGGCTCGTACACGGTCACGGTCACGGCCGCGGGCTTCCAGGGGTTCAAGCAGGAAAACCTTGTCATCGACTCCGCGCACGTCACCGGCCTGAACGTCCACCTCAACGCCGGTTCCACCACCGAAACCGTCACGGTCACCGACACCCCCGCGGCGCTCGAGACCACCAACGCCGCCCTCGGCGGAACCATCGAGAACGACGTTTACACCGCGCTCCCCATCGTCATCTCGGGCCTTCAGCAGCGCGACGTCACCCAGTTCTCCAATCTCCTCCCCGGAGCGCAAACACCCCCCGGCGGCCGCTCCTCCATCATCGGAGGAACCGCCCAGCGTCTTGGCGAGCTCTACATCGACGGACTTCCCCTCACCACCATCAGCCAGCAGGGTGACAATCGGCCCGTCTTCAACATCGTTCCGCTCGAAGCCATCGACTCGATCCAGGTCGTCACCTCCGGCTTCTCCGCCCAGTACCAGGGAGCCGGCCTCGAGAACTACGCCACCAAGTCCGGCGGCAACAAGTACCACGGCTCGGCTTTCGAATACATCCGCAACACCGCCTTCGACGCCTGGTCCTTCTCCGCCAAGCCCGGCGGCTTCAACGTCGTCAAACAGGTCGTCAACGGCGTCGTCACCAGCGTTCCCGGCCCCAAGACCCCCGAACACCAGAACGAGTTCGGCTTCACCATCGGTGGACCCGTCAAAATCCCAAAGCTCTTCAACGGCCACGACAAGCTCTTCTTCTTCGCCACCTACGATAAGTTCCACTCCACCCAGGACGCTAATCCAACCGTAAGCACCCTGCCTACGATCCTCATGCGTAACGGCGACTTCCGCGAGCTGATCCCCGCCACCGCTGGCGGGCTCGGCAATACCTCGGGAGCCAACTACCCCATCTACGATCCCACCACCCAGGCCGCCTGCACCGCCAACAGCACCACCGGGGCCTGCCGCTACCAGTACGGCTACGGCCCCGGCGGAGCCAAGGGAGCTGCGGGAGCCCCGGTCGCCAACGGCGCGGCCATCAACGTCATCCCCGCCAGCGAGATCTCCCCCATCGCCCAATATCTCGAAAAATTCCTCCCGGCCCCGTCCATTGACAGCGCCGGCGTCATCCAGAACAACTACGTCGCCGGCATTCCCTCCGGCTATCAGAACTGGCTCTACTCCGGCCGTGTCGACTACACCCCCAACGACCGCAACCGCCTCTCGTTTCTCCTCACCGGCGGCAACCGTCACGCTATCCCCTACACCGCCACCACCACCAACTTCCCCGTCCCCTACCTCGTCTCTACGCTCTCGACGGTAGCCGGCCACTACGCGGCCATGGAGGACTCCTACACCATCACTCCGAACCTTGTGAACCAGTTCAAATTCGGCTTCATGAACTTCGGTGGGCCACCCATCCGCAACCCCACCAACGGCATCACCCAGTACGAGATCCAGACCGCGGGCGTCACCGGCCTGCCCGCCGGCCAGGCGTCGGAGAACTTCCCCGGCGTCATCTTCGGCGGAAGCAACGCCCAGGGCACATGGGCCACCCCAAGCACTGGCAACACCTCCGTCAGCGAGACCTACACCCTCGTCGACAACCTCCAGTGGGTGAAGGGCAAGCATGCCATGACCTTCGGCTTCCAATACCAGTGGCTTGAAAACAACGCCAGCACCGCCGACACCGGATCCCTCCCCATCAACCTCAACTTCAGCACCAACGACACCGGAAACCTCACCGGGAGCAACTTCGTCTCCGGAACCGGCTACTCCTACGCCAGCTACATCCTCGGAGCCGTCGGGTCGACCTCCGTTACCCAGCAGAGCTTCTCCGTCCTCGGCGGCCGCTTCCATCCCATCTCGCCCTACTTTCAGGATGACTGGAAGGTCACGCCTAAGCTCACCCTCAACCTCGGCCTCCGCTGGGACTACTTCCCCACCTACAACGAGGTTCTCGATCGCTGGTCCTTCCTCAACCCCAACATCACCAACCCCATCACCGGCAACATGGGAGCCCTCCAGTTCGCCGGGGACCACGGCGGAGCCGGCGTGAGCTGCGGATGCCGCTCTCCGGTCAATAGCTGGAAGAAGAACTTCGGCCCTCGCATCGGATTCGCCTACGCCGTCGACGACAAGACCGTCTTCCGCGGAGCCTATGCCATCCTCTACTCCCACGGCGGCGGCACCGGCGGAGCGGGTGGGGCAGGAACCGGAACCGGCCAGGCCGGCTTCAACTCCACCGCCAGCTTCACCGACAACACCGCAGGCCCAGCCTTCTACCTCAACAACAACGCGGCCTTCTCGCAGGCCAACGCCAACTTCGGCGGTCCCGGCTACACCCTGCCCGCCGTCTCCGGCATCACCACGGCCAGCCAGGCCCTCAACGTCGGCTACTACCTCAACGGCACAGGAGGCTTCGCCGGCACCGGTTCCGGCATCGCCTACGCCGACCCCTACCTCGGAGGCCGCGCTCCGGAAAGCGCCTTCTTCAACTTCGGCATGCAGCGCGAATTCTTCAAGAACATCACCATGACCGCCAATTACGTCGGCACCCAGAGCCACTTCCTCGCCGGCGCAGCCAACATCCGCGGCCTCCAGTCCGGCCAACTCGATCCCCGTTATCTCGCCCTCGGCAGCTACCTTGCCAAGCCCGCGACCGCGGCCAATATCGCCGCCGCCCAGACCGCGACCGGCGTCACCATCCCCATCCCTTACGCCGCCTACACGGCAGCCGCCGGAGTCAGCACCACCGCCACCATTGCCCACATGCTCACCTGGATGCCCCAGTACGCCGGAACGACCGACACCTGGGGCACCGTCGCGAACTCGAACTACAACGCCTTCCAGCTCACCGTCGACAAGCGCTTCTCCCACGGCCTTACCATGACCGTCAACTACACCTACTCGCGCAACATCGACGACGCCGGGACAGCTCGCAGCGGCTGGGCGATTCCCGCTTCCGCGACCTCCGACGGACGCGCCTGGGCTCCGGACCGCATCGATCGCTCCCTCTCTCTCAACAACCTGCCCCAGGCTCTCACCGTGTTCGGCGTCTACAAGCTTCCCTTCGGCAAAGGCGGCATCGGCTCGGACAGCTTCCTCGTCCGCGCCCTCGCTGGCGGCTGGCAGTTCTCGGAGATCTACCAGTACTCCTCCGGCCTGCCCCTTGCTATCGTCGGAACGTGCAACAGCACCGAAAACGTGGGCCAGGGAACCTGCATGCCCGACTTCAACCCCAGCTTCCACGGCGACGTCCGCACCGGCGGCGGCTGGGGACAGGGGGCCACCGCAGCCAACCTCGCCACCAAGAGCTACCTCACCGGCTACGTCCCCTCCACCACCTCCAGCGCCGGAACCAACGGGACCGCGTCGGTCACCTGCTCTGCCAGCAACGGCCCCTTCTGCAACTCGCGCGACTATTCCATCGGCAACCTGACCCGCATCGCCCCCTACGGCCTGCGCGGCCAGAACCCCTACCGCCTTGCCGCTTCCCTTAGCCGCACCTTCGACCTGTCCGACCGCTTCAAGTTCATCTTCCGAGCCGACTGCCAGAACGTGACCAACCACACCACGTTCGGCAACAACGCCCAAAACCAGCAGGTCGGCCTGAACGTCAACAGCTCCAACTTCGGAACGCTGAACTTTGCCAGCACCGACAGCCGAGCCTTCCAGTTCTCAGGCCGAATCTCCTTCTAACCCCCGCTGTTCCGCCACAACAACGAATGCCCCACATCTCGCTCTGAGGTGTGGGGTTTTTGCGTTTGCCGCTTCTCCCAAGCACGTCGCCTCAAAACCACGCTGAAACGGTAGCAATACAATAAATTTGACCGTGGTCAAATATATCTTGACTCCTACCCGGCCACGTCGCAAAATTTGACCATGGTCAAAAAAGGCGAACAGACCCGCACCCACATCTTCCAGACAGCCTTGGCCCTCTTCCGCGAGAAGGGTTTCGACGCCACCACCATGCAGGACGTCGCCACCCGCGCCCAGGTCGTCAAGAGTGCCGCCTACTACTACTTCCCCAGCAAGGAAGCCATCATCCAGGCCTACTACGACACCATCCAGTCCGAGCAGGAGCGCCTCTGCGCCGAGTCCTTCGCTCATACCCGCGACCTCAAGCCGCGCCTCGCCCTCGCCCTCCACTCCAAGTTCGACCTCGCCCAGGATGACCGGAATCTCCTTGGTGTCGTCTTCCGCTACACCGGCGAGCCCGATCATCCCCTCTCCTGCCTTGGCCCCTCCACCGCCGAGATCCGACGCCGCGCCACCCAGGTCTTCCGCGACGCCATCGTCCTCGAAAGGCTCCCGAAAGACCTTCAGCAGCTCCTTCCGTTAGCCCTCTGGGCCCTGCAGATGGGTCTGCTCGTCATGTTCCTCTACGATCACTCCCCCAACCAGCAACGCACCCGCCGCCTCGCCGACGGATCCCTCGACCTCACGCTCAAGCTTCTAGGCCTGGCCAAACTCGCCATCCTCAAACCCATCCGCACCCGCGTTCTCGGCCTTCTGCAAGAGGCCGACCTCATCCCCGCATCCTGAAACGGAGCTAATCATGACCGAGCCAGAAGATCTCGAAGACCAACCAAGCCGCTTCGGCCCCGCCCAGTGGTTCCTCGTGGCCGTCATCATCGCCTTCTCCGCGGGCTCCCTCCTCTACAAAATCCTCATGCACCAGCACCTTGGTCACAGCGCCGCGATGTTCCTTGGCGTCCCCGCCGTCCTGGCCATCATCCTCGCCCTCACGCCGAAGGCGGCATCCGCCACGGGAGCCATCCTCAAGGCCATCACCCTGGCCTTGCTCATCATCGCGCCCCTCCTCGGCGAGGGATACCTCTGCATCCTCTTCGCCGCGCCCCTTTTCTATGTCGTCGGGATCATCATCGGCCTCGTTGTGGACTACTTCAACGCCAGACGCACCAACACGTTGACCTGCCTCACCCTCATCCTGCTACCGATGTGCGTCGAAGGTGTTACTCCCAGCCTCTCCTTCAACCGCGCCCAGACCGTCGAAGCCGAGGCGGTCGTTCCCTCCCCCGCCGCGGCCGTCGAGCAAGCCCTCGGCCAAAGCCCCGACGTCTCCACCCGGCTTCCACATTTCCTCCGCATCGGCTTCCCCCAACCCCTCGCCTCCCGGGGCGATGGTCTCGCCCTCGGCGACACCCGTGCGATCCACTTCGCCGGAGCCGAAGGCGACCCACCCGGCGACCTCGTCCTCCGCGTCACCCAGTCCCGCCCCGGCTACGCCCGCTTCGACACCGTCAGCGACAGCACCAAGCTCACCCAATGGGTCCGCTGGACCTCCTCCGAGGTCGAGTGGCGCCCCCTCGACCCCACCCACACGACTGTCACCTGGCGCATTCACTTCGACCGCCAACTGGACCCCGCCTGGTACTTCACCCCCTGGCAGCGCATCGCCGCCCGGCAAGCCGCCGCCTACCTCATCCAGGCCAACGCTACCCCACGCAAGCAATAAGTGCCGGGCGTTTCACCCACCAATGCGTAACAAGAAGTGTTCCATTCAACTTTAAGCGCACTGTTGCCGATATGAATTCTGCGACCTCTCGAGCACCGGCCTTGAAGGCTTCACTGGTCAATCAGAAGAAATCGGGGGGGGGTGTGGCACCTGGGTCGAACAAGCGATATGAGCGTGGCATGGCGCAAACTGATGATTCCTGGACTAGCCGTCCTTTGGCTCGTCGGATTCTCGCTTGGCGCGCGCTATCTCTTCCGCTACGAGAGCACTCCAGGAACGAAAGCCGATGCGCCGGCGAGCTGGCCGCAAGGCGTACCCGATGCGGGTAATACCGGGCTGCCAACACTTGTGGTAGCTCTGCACCCGCGCTGCTCCTGTTCGGGAGCTTCGCTTCGTGAACTTGAGCGGGCGACGAAAGCCTTCGCAACACCCTTCAATACGATCATGCTGATCTATCAACCACAGAAGGAAACGGGAGAATGGCGGGACGATGCCCTCTATCGCGAGGCACAGACCGCACTGCATGCGCTCATCGTGCCGGATACGGAGGGCGCGCTGGCTGCAAAGTTTGGCGCGGAGACCTCGGGAGAGGTGATGCTTTATTCGCCACAGGATCGCCAGAAGCGGCGGGGCCTTCTCTACGCTGGTGGAGTGACCGGGGCACGGGGCATGGATGGGGAGAACGCGGGAGTCGACGCACTCGCGCGGGCCTTCGCGAATCAGCGCAAGGAAACCGCTCGCCCTGTGTTTGGCTGCAGCTTCCTCTCGCTCCTTAACCGCCAGGCAACAGGTGTAGCGGAAGCCCGGCTCGCCAACCCGGAGGCGGTACCGGGAGGAACGCAATGAATGGATTTCTCCTGAAGGAGTTAGCGTTGTATCGCTCCGAGCGCGCGGCCCGTAATGCTTCGGCTGAAGTCCGTGCGATCTTTGAGCGCGAACATGAACGCATTTGTATGCGGAGTGACAAGCTGATCGCATGCCTGATGCTTCTGCAATGGCCCGGTGCAGTTCTGGCGTCCTTCCTGATCTCCCCAACTACTTGGGTTGGCGGACAGAGCAGGATTCATCCGCATGTCATCGCCGCGATCGCCCTGGGGGGACTGATTACGATCCTGCCGGTCACGCTGGCTATCTTCGCGCCGGGGAAGATATACACGCGGCATATCATCGCCGCATGCCAGATGCTCATGTCGGGGTTATTGATCCATGTCACTGGCGGCAGAATCGAGACGCACTTCCACGTCTTCGGCTCGCTGGCATTTCTCTGCTTCTATCTCGACTGGCCAGTGCTCATCACCGCAACCTTGACGACGCTGGTCAATCATCTCGCGATGGGCTACTACGAACCGATCGCCATCTTTGGGACGGCCGCCGGAAGCCACGGCCGCATGCTCGAACACGTGTTGTGGGTGGTGTTCTGCGACACCTTCATGATCACGTCGTGCGTGCAGACCCTGCGCGGGCTGTGGGTGACTTCGCACCGCGAGGCGGAGCAGGATGTGCTGTTGTACCAGGCCTACCATGACGCGTTGACAGGGCTTGGCAACCGGTTGCTCATCCAGAAGAAGCTCAGTGTTCTTCTGGACGATCCATCCAGAAAAGGAAGCCGGTTTGCGCTTCTTTCGATCGATCTCGACCGCTTCAAGGAAGTGAACGATACGCTTGGACACCAGGCTGGAGACGCCCTGCTTATCCAGGTAAGCACACGACTGCAAGGCCTGCTCCGCAAAGACGACGTTCTGGCACGGATGGGCGGGGATGAATTTGCTCTGCTGATCGATGATTGCCAAAGCCAGACGGTAGCCGAAAGTGTCGCCGCCCGGATGATAGGCTGCATCACTACTCCCTTCGATCTGGGACAGCACGAAGCGCGCATAGGCGCGAGCATCGGGATCTGCCTCCATCCGCAGGAGGGCCTGGAGGCCAAGGACCTGTTCCACCATGCCGATCTCGCACTCTATAAAGTGAAGAACTCCGGACGTAACTCCTTTCTTGTCTTTGACGAAAAGATGCGCGCTGAGACGACGCTCCAGATGAGCCTGGAACATAACCTGCGAACGGCGGTCCACGAGCAATTGATGGAGGTGTACTACCAGCCGATCGTCGATGCGATGGGCCTGGTGCTTGGCTTTGAAGCGCTGCTGCGCTGGCACGATTCCGTGCATGGTCAGGTTTCGCCAGCCCAATTCATTCCTATCGCAGAACGAAACGGCTTGATCGTCCCGCTCGGCAACTGGGTGCTGGCGCAGGCTTGCGCGCAGGCGGCGGAATGGAGGCGGCAGGGGAACAAGTTATCGAAGATGTCGGTCAATGTTTCTTCCGCCCAGTTATCCCATGACAAGTTTGTCGGCGTAGTGCTGGCGACCCTGAAGGAGACTGGATTGCCGCCGGAACTTCTCGATCTGGAGTTGACCGAAGGCGTGATGATTGAAAATCACGGGCAAACCCAGCAGACCCTGGAGCTTCTACGCAAGTTTGGGGTGCGCCTGTCAATTGACGATTTCGGAACGGGTTACTCCTCCCTCAGCTACTTGCGCGAGTTGCCAGTGCATACTCTCAAGATCGATCGCGCCTTTGTCACCGATATCGAGCATTCGATCGAGGCACGGACGCTCGTCGAAGGCATGATTGACATGGCACGTTCCTTGAACCTGCGCATCGTGGCCGAAGGCGTGGAGAACCGTCAGCAGATGGATATCCTGATCGCGGCGGGATGCGACCAGATTCAGGGCTTCCACATCTCAAAAGCGGTCCCGGCAGAAGCGGCGGGGCGGCTGATGGCAGTCAAGGAACCCACTCCCGAACGTCAGTCCCTGGCGGTTTGGAACATCGCTTCGGCGGATATGCCAGCCTGACGCGGAGTTCGGTCAGACTTCGCCTCCTTCCTCTCGGGTCGCCTTGCCGTCCATGCCGGTCCAGGCAATCGAAAGTTCTCGAGAGAACCAACAACTTATCGTGAGGATGGAATATGCGGAGTCGGCTCCCGCGTTTGTATTCCTTCGCCTACGGGGCCGGAATGGCTAAGCTTTGCATTCAGCCACTCGGTCATTTGTCGCTCCCAATCGGGAACATTCGGAAGCCTGTACCAGTTATAGGTTCCGTGAGCACCACCGGGAATCACAATGACAGTGCTGGATACTCCCGCATCCCGTAGCTTCTGGTCTAAGACTCTTACGGTGCTCAATCCGAAATACTCATCCTTGTCGCCCATGATCTGTAGAAACGGCGGAGAGGATCTCGTGGCAAGGTGAGCAGGAGAAGCCTCGCGCACGGCCGCCGTCTCGCCCTTCTGCCGGATCAGCGAATCCAGCAGAAGATGTTCATTCTTACTTAGTTCGATGTTCTCAAAGCCGGTCAATCCATATAACGAGACCACGGCCTGCACCCTGGCGCTCTCACGTTCCACGGGGTCGGAAGCTGTTGGATCTCCCTGTGCCTGCTCGAGTCCAGCCATCGCCCCGAGGTATCCGCCGGCCGAACCGCCAACCAGGGCAAGACTCCCGGGATCGACCTCCCACCGGTGAGCGTTTGCACGAACAAACCGAACGGCCCTCTCCACATCTCGAATGGGATCCGGATAGGAAAAGCGGGGAGCCAGGCGGTAGTTGATGGAAAAGACCGCGTAACCAGCCGGTACCAAAAAGTCGGCGCAGTAAGTTTCGCTTCTGCTTCGACTATCGCCATTCACGAACCCGCCGCTATGAATGAGGATCACCGCGGGATGCGGCCCGGCACCCCGAGGGGCATAGTAGTCCATGGTCAGTTGTTGTTGAGATGCGACGCCATAGACGATTCCGCTCTCGGTCGGCAGGCGTTCCGCGAAAAGGACACCACCGCCCATCGCCCACACGACGAGTAAGAGGAGTGGCCGCAAGCTGACAATGAAATGCATGAGATATCAGGCTACTCCGCGGCGACGCAAGCAATCGTGAAATCGCACCACCAGGAACCTTATCCCCTCGGCTACATGCGCTCGGTCTGCTTGTCTGGACGGATGACCTGAGGCCTTACGAGAACGCCAACCTCGCAGCCATCCTGAATAAGCGCCTTAGGAAAGAGCCCAGCCAGAACGGTCCTGGCGCTGGATGAACTGCGCCGCCTGCGGGCAATTTTTCGCAACCATCTTCGGCCCATCCCATTCGATCTTCTGTCGGGCACGCAGCGAGACACAGCCCAGGAGCATGATCTCCACGAGACGCGCCGCGACATCAAAGCGCGAGTAGCACATCTCCGGCTTGTGTTCTTTGATCGCCGTAAGCCATTCCTGCGCATGAGCAACCACTAGATTTCCCGCATTCCGGTTACGGGGAAGCCGCTCCGGATACTTCGCCATAGCCGGGTGCTTCAGATATTGCACGAACTTCTCTTCTCCCTTCAGCTTCACGAAGAAGTTTGTCCCGTAATCGTCCGGCGAGAAGACAGAGCCCCCATCGCCGATCAGGATGCAGCCGCTATCGGGAAGCTTGCCCTGCAGCGCGACGATGTCGGCAGTCACGTCGACTGGCGGCTTGTTCGTAAGGTCATGGCCTCCACGCAGCTCCGGGTTGGGCTGGCCGCCGTCGTACCACCACAGGGTCACCGCGTCGTGCTCGACCTTTCTGGAGTGATGGAACAGATGCGGATGCTCGAGCGGGACCTGACCCGTGCGCTTCGGGAAGGCGAAGCGAATCTTCGAGCCCACCGGATAAGACTCTTTGTTCATCTTGCTTAGGGGCGTTGCCTCGATCTCCGCCGGATAACCGAGATCGAGCGCACGAAACGGCATATTTACCGTGTGGCATGCCATGTCGCCCAAGGCACCTGTACCGAAATCCTGCCAGCCACGCCAGTTGAATGGCTCGTAGATTCCGTTCTTATCCTTGGGGTCCCGGCTCCCGATGTACGGCCTCATCGGGGCAGGGCCGATCCAGGTATCCCATTCGAGCGTGGCTGGAATCGGATCTTCGCCTGCGGGACGATCCATCGCCTGCAGCCAGACCGGGCGGTTCGTCCACACATGTACTTCATGCACCTGCCCGATCAGCCCATCCTGGATCGTCTCCACCGCGCGGCGCAGGCCTTCTGAAGCGCTACCCTGGTTGCCCATCTGCGTTACAAGCTTTCTGTCGTGGGCCATGTTCCGCAGGTAGCGCGCCTCATAGATCGTCTGCGTCAACGGCTTCTGGCAGAAGACTGCCTTGTTCCGCTTCATCGCCAACGAGGCCACGATGGCATGCATATGGTCCGGCGTCGAAACCGTCACGGCATCGATCCGGTCGCCCATCTGCTCGAACATCTGCCGGAAGTCCTTGTAAAACTTTGCGTCCGGATACTTCTTGGTCTGGGTCTCATATGCCACGGAACCCGTATCCACGTCGCACAGCGCGACGATGTTTTCTCCAGCGCAGGCGTCGGTATCGCTCCGTCCCTTCCCGCCGACCCCGACGCAGGCAATGTTCAACTTGCTGTTGAGATTTTGCCCGCGTACAACTGCTGGCGCTCCGAACGCAAGAGCTCCCGCAGCCAAAGACCCGGTCTTGATGAACTCGCGGCGACCGACACGCGACGCGGCAACGGCCTGAGGAGCTTCCGTAGAGGACAGTTTCTTGGTTGATTTCGACACGCGAAACAGAATACACCGCCCAGGTTGATGCCAGCGCCCTCCAATACTCTTCGAGCCCATGTGATCCGTTACCTTTGTTGATGTTGTTCGCGATCTGCTTTGCTACCATCAAGGGCGTTCCTGCTGCGGAGAGTTCCGTGCGACTTCTGCATGATTCGCCACTACCTGTGAATGGCGCACCGATACTGTCAGTAGTCTCCTTGGTGAGGAGCGATGGATCAGAGAATCTACCGCGCACGGTCTCTTACACTGCTTTCAAGCGGGCAAACACTCAACTACGACTCGTGAGCCAGCAGTAAGCGGTTGATCCGCAGGTGTGGCGGCGTGAAGTAGGGCCGGGGCATCGCCTGAGGGCATATCCTCGAAGTCAGATGTCTTGACTCTGACCCAATATCCGGAACGACGTTCACCGAAGCCTGAGACCTCGCGGGCTCTAAGCTCACTCGCCGAACCCGACTCCACCGAAGGCAGGGAACCAGGATGACCCAAGCCGACTGGGAACGAGCCGCAGCCCTCTACCTCCCCATCTCGCTCAGCCTCATCGCTGGCCTCCTATCCAGACGCCATCCTCGGCAGTTCCCTGCCAGCCTTCTGAGCCTCCTCTGGACTCTGCCTTCCCTGCTGGCCCTCCAGGTCCTCAATCAGCACGCTCTCTGGTGGACCTTCGCCCCCGGCTCCGAAGCCACCCTCCGCACCATGCCGCTCGAGTTCTATCTGGGCTGGGCGATCCTCTGGGGCATCCTCCCATCGCTCGCACTCCCAAATCTCAACATCCCCGCCACAGCCGCAATTCTTGTCGTAGCCGATTGCCTCCTGATGCCCCTCTGCCGCGCCGGCATCCATCTCAACCACAACTGGCTCACCGGCGAAGCCCTCGCCGTCGCCACGGTCCTCCTGCCGAGCCTCTCCATCGCCCGGTGGACCCGCCGCAAGACCCATCTCGCCCTCCGCGCCACCTTCCAACTAGCCGTCGCCGCGCTCCTCTTCCTTTTCCTTATGCCGGAGCTGGTCTTCGCCCTGCGCCCTGGCCCCGGCTGGTCGCCGCTGCTGAACCTCCCAAGCCTGCCCCGTCAGCTCGCCCTGCAGATCATTTGCCTTCTGGCCCTCCCTGCAGTCGCCGCCGTCATGGAGTTTGCGGCACGGGGCAACGGGACCCCTATCCCCTACGATCCCCCAACCAGCCTCGTTAGCTCCGGAATCTACCGTTTCAGCGCAAATCCGATTCAGATCTCCTGCGTCCTCGTTCTCTTCGCATGGGCTGCCCTTCTGCGGAATCCCTGGCTCCTGATTCCGCCAGTCGTCGCGATTGCCTACTCCGCCGGTCTCGCTACCTGGGACGAGTCCAAAGACCTCGACGAACGCTTTGGCGCCGCCTGGCGCGCTTACCGCGCCGAGGTCCACAACTGGGTCCCCCGCTGGCGTCCCTTCCACGCCGGTTCTCCGGCGCGCCTCTATATCGCCCGGACCTGCGGCCCTTGCAGCCAGATCCGGAACTGGCTCGAAGCCCGGCACCCCGTCGGTCTCGAGATCCTCGACGCGGAGAGCCTTCCCGATCACTCCATCCACCGCATGCGCTACGAAACGGGAGGCCCTCAGGGCGACAGCGCAACGGTAGATGGAGTCCGCGCCATGGCTCAGGCTCTCGAGCATCTGAACCTCCCCTGGGCCCTCTGTGGCCTTACGCTTCGCCTCCCAGGCGTGTGGCAGGCCATTCAACTGCTGACCGACGCCTCCGGCCTGGGGCCACGCTCTCTCTGCTCGTATGAGGAGTTCCCGGGGAATGGCGTGCAGTCTTCGATGGCGGGCTCATCACCGGCAAAGGCAGCAGCGGAAACTGCCCGTTAGGTGGCGCTACCGTTTCAGCGTATTGAGCAAACCTCCTGTTGTTGACAACTCTTCCCGCCAGGAACCCTCTTTTTGCCGCATCGACAGAAAACATGCGTCTGGAATGCGATACACCCAGGAAAGACGCACTCTTCACCACGCTAAGACGGTGTCCACGAACCGCATTTACCGTACAACGCCCCGTAAGCTATCCAGCGAAAGCGACAAAGAATGTGCGGTTTTACGATAGGCGGCCTATAGAAATCTAAGGAGTTAAAGGCAAGACTAGAGGCAAAAACTATAGGCTTCCTTTAAGCAACCCGTTCCCGCCTACCGTTTCAGCGAGAGTTACGCACCATTTCAGCGTGGAAGCCGCACCGTTTCAGCGTGTAACCTCTTCCATTTCAGCGTGAAACGCCGGTAATCCCGCCAAACACCCCTCTTCCGTTTCAGCGTGGATATCTTCGGCCCGGAATTACCGCCGAAATGCCGCCTTAGCAACGCGTCAGGCCGGTAAATGTCCTGTATCGAAGCATAGTCTGGCCACTTGCTACCGTTTCAGCGCCTCACACAATCTCCGCGAACTTCACCCGCTACCGTTTTAGCGAACGTTCGGCGAGAGGAATCAAGTTGGTAACTATAAGCAACTGCATGACTTACCGGATTGCCGCTACCGTTTCAGCGACCAGGGATCCGTCTGCTGTCTACCGTTTCAGCGGGAGATACGCTGAAACAGTAGTTTCACGCCATCTCATGACTGCTACCGTTTCAGCGTCTTTCGTCTATATCAAAAGCTACCGTTTCAGCGTCGACGTGACGCCTAAGTCCTGCTACTGCTTCAGCATGCGTCTGCGGCGCGTGACCGGAACTTCGATCGTTGGGGGCGCGAAAGCCTCTGTCCCAGCGCGCTCCGGAATCGCCAAAGGCGCCGGATGAATATGCATCCCGGTCTCCGACAGATCCACCTTCATCTGCGGATAGACCAGGCGGATCTTCTTCACCGTCGCTACGACCTTCTGCTTAAAATTTCGCAACTCTTTATACTCAGCCCCCATCTGGCGATGAAGACCTTCCCACGGGATGGTCTTCGTATCCCCATCCTTCCGTGCGCTATAGGTCTTGTGACAGATCAGGGAGTAAAGATCGAGCGACAGCGGGGACTTCCTCAACGCCCGCAAAGCTCTTAGATCCAACGGAATAGGACTCGACGTGATCGCGCTGAAGAATTTCTCGCTCAGCTCGATGTAGCTTTCGAATAACGAGTTCTGCGCGTCCCGATCGAAGTTCCACCACAGCACGGCCTCTGGCCCGATCTGCATATCGAGCCAGGCGTCCCCGGTCTTTCCGTCCTTCTTGAATGTCTGTTTGAAGCTGATCGTCGCCCGAAGCATGCGCTCGATCTGATCCTTGAGCCTGCGCGAGTCGCTCCGAACGCCTCCGTTCGAGGGATTGAGCCCAAGCTTTCTCATGAAGTCTGGATAGGTTTGCCCGAGATATAACCGGCGCTTCTTGGTCCGGGCGGCTTCCGTCACCATCCAGTAAAGGAAAAGCCGCGGAATGGTCCCATACGGATACTTATGGGCGGCTTTCTCTTCGTCATAGAGTGGCCGGATCGAGAGCGTGAGGTTCCCGTTGGTACGACTCCAGATCGGAACATTTCCGGGATCGCTGTGCGGAAACGTGCATTGAATCAACTGCCTTGCGAGGAATGCACGCTCGTAGGAATCCGGCGATTGCTGCATATCCGTCGCCGCCTGCAGCAACCGCATGGCAACCGGCGAAAGGCCCTCCACTCCATCCAGGCTGGGTGTCTCCTCTCCGCCGTAGGTTCCACTCTGATCCGTCGACATCGAAAAATCGTCTTCGAGAGCGGTGATGGGGGAGTCGGTCACAGCGGTTACTGCGAAGTCCTTCCCGGCACTTCTTCTTCTGGGAGTACGGGGCTGTGCGATTGTGGTATTCGGCATGCGGATTTTGACCAGTTTCCTTTCGGTCACCCAGATGTTCCGGCTCGTCTGAAGTTTACATCCAGCAACAATGGAAATATCGCAGCGATATCGCTTGTCGCATTAATAATGCTTCTATGCTGCATTCATATTGCTGCTTGCCTGTTCTCATATCGCAGCAATATAGTGGCAATAATCTTATTTATGCGATATTGTTGCGATATCGCATAACGCAGGAGCCGAAATGCCCGTCATAGCCGTATCGAACCCGAAAGGTGGAGCAGGGAAGAGCACGACGACCCTCCTCCTCGCTACTTACCTGGCACAGCAAGGCGCAACGGTCTCCGTGCTGGACGCCGACCCCAATCAGCCGATCATGGATTGGAAGAAGAACGGGACTTCCAAGACGTCGCTCACGGTTATCGGCGGTGTCCGGGAGTCAAACCTGATGGAAGTCCTCGAATCTCAGGACCAACAGTTTGTTTTCATCGACTTGGAAGGAACCGCAAGCCTTCTTGTCTCGCGCTCCATCGCCATGGCTGACTTCGTCATCGTCCCCGTACAGGCCAGCGCCGTCGACGTCCGGCAGGCAGGCAAGGCGATCCGTGCTGTGCGGGACGAGGAGAAGGTCGCCCAACGCTCAAATCCTACGCGCCGGATCCCTTTCCGCGTACTCATGACCCGCACTCCGGCCCCCGGCGCGCCTGTCTCCTCGGTGCAACGGCAACTCGAGGCCGAGATCGAACTTGCCGGAATTCCGCGGTTTAAGACGAGTCTGGCCGAGCGAATGGCGTTTAAAGCGATGTTCGTCGAACGGCTGACTCTCCCCGAGATGGAAGACCTCAAAGTCGGAAATCTTGAGGCTGCCTACGAGAATGTCCACGTTCTTGCGGAGGAGCTTATCGGCCTTCTTCAAGAGATCGGGCAAACCGGAGAAGGTAAATGAGCAAATTTGGCCTTATGGATCCCGGAGACGAACCAAAGCGCGAAACGACCCTCACGGAACGCCTTGCAGCTTTCTCGCCCGTCAAGCCCCGCTCAACGCCTGATCTAGCAGCCATCGACTCCGCAGCGGCTCAACACGGCTTTGTCAGCCGCGAACTACCGGACATTCAGGCCTCGGAGCAGCCAGGGCGCCGCCGCCGCGCCATCCCAAGCGAGCCGACCCGGCATCTGGCGATTCGACTCTCCGCAAGCGCCTACAACCGGTTCGTCGCGTACGCAGACCACCATAAAGTCACGTATCACGAAGCACTGATTCGCCTTATGGACGAAGCAGACCGGTGACGCCGTCCCCAAAAGACGCTGAAACGGTAGCAGCCAGGAGGGGGACACTATGCGTGGCGCCGTCCCCCGGCCCGGTAAGCCTCCAGGGCTTCCAACTCGGAGAACATCTTCGGGATCTCCCCGTCACATTCCTCATCGTTAATCCGCGCCTCCGGATCGAATGCCAGAACAAAGGCGTCGCCCTCACTCTCGAGCACCCGCGCGAGAGCATACAGCGACTCCGCCAGGTGTTCGACCGTTCTGAATCTCACCTCCAGCTTTCCCCGCGAAAGTGAGATCGAGGAGGGAAGGGAAGCGAGGGATGCTGGTTCGGCATCGCGGCGGACCAGCGACAGCGCCTTCCTCCGAAGCTCCGGAGCTTTTTCCCGTTTCAACTCCCGGAGCAGACCCACCACATCGTCGGTATCCCGGATCCGCTCCAGGAAGAGGCTCAGAATCTCCCGGTCGACCAGAAGCGAAGTCCCGATCTGCACGGTTGGAAAGCTCCCGAGCAGCTTCTGCGCGGCCCTCGGCTGGAGCTCGAAGAGACACTCGAAGTCGCGCCGGTCGTAGTGAGATCGCGTGGAACCAGCAACGGTGCGCCGGATTTCGTGAACGCGGGAAAGCCAGGAAACAGGACGCGACATGCAAGCCTCCGCCACGCTGAAACAGTAGCATTCCCTGAGTCTAAGTCTATTTTCGACGGAAGGGAATAGCCGCGCGGTCGCGCACTAACCCGAGGAAAGCGGTCTCTCAACCGGAGAAACCCAAACAAACCCGAAGATGAGTGACCGCGCCGCGCACCACCCCTATACTGCCCCTATGCGCGCCGCCTTCACCTGTCTTGCCCTAGTTTTCGGTCTCTTCACGCCCGTTCTCCATTCGCAGAAGATTACGGTGAGCTTCCCGTCCGCGCGCTCACCCCAGCCGCTCGACGGGCGCATTCTCTTCCTGCTCTCGAACGACCCATCTGCCGAACCCAGGATGCAGATCGACGACACGCCCAGGTCGCAACTGGTCTTCGGCGTCACCGTCGATGGCCTCAAGCCCGGTCAGCCCGCCGTAATCGACGAGCACGCCTCTGGCTACCCAATACGGTCCATCCGCGACGTGCCCCCGGGCGACTACACCGTTCAGGCGGTCCTGAATATCTACGAAACCTTTCATCGCGGAGACGGAAAAACGGTAAAGCTTGCGCCGGACCGTGGCGAGGGCCAGCACTGGAACCTCGCTCCCGGCAACCTCTACAGCGCACCACGCAAGATGCGCGTTGGCCCAGATGCACCACCCATCGCCGTCTCGCTCGATCAGGTCATCGCTCCTATCGTCTCCGAACCGGATACCGAGTACGTCAAGCACATCCGCATCCAGAGCAAACTGCTCACGGAGTTCTGGGGCCGCCCCATGTTTCTCTCCGCCATCGTTCTCGTCCCTGAAGGATTCGCGCAGCATCCCAGCGCCCACTACCCCGAGATGGTTTTCGAAGGCCACTTTCCCGACGGCTTCCCCGACTTCCGCACCATCGCACCCGACCCCAACCTCAAGCCCGACTACTCCGAGCGGTTCCACCTCGCTGGCTACAACCGCATTCAGCAGCAGGAGGCCTACAACGAGTACAAGCAGTGGATCAGCCCGGGTTTTCCGCGCTTCCTCGTTATCCAGATCCAGCACGCCAACCCTTTCTACGACGATTCCTACGCCGTCAACTCCGCCAACCTCGGGCCGTACGGCGACGCGATCGAGACCGAACTGATGCCGGCCATCGAGAAGCAGTTTCGCGGCATCGGCGAGGGTTGGGCGCGCTTCCTCTACGGTGGCTCAACCGGGGGCTGGGAGTCTCTCGCTGTGCAGATGTTCTATCCCGACCGTTACAACGGAGCCTTCGTCGCCTGTCCCGACCCGGTCGACTTCCACGCCTATATGACAGCCGATCTCTATAACCAACCGAACATGTTCTATCTGGATGGAGCCAACAAGCATGTGGAACAACCGGCTATGCGCAATTACCTCGGCCAGACCCTCATCAGCGTGCGCGACAACGTAGCTTACGAAGCCGCGCTTGGCGACCATGGCCGCTCCGGCGAACAATTCGATATCTGGCAGGCCGTCTACAGTCCCGTCGGCGCAGATGGTTATCCAAAGCCGATCATCGATAAAGCAACAGGCGAGATTGACCACGCCACGGCCGCCTATTGGCACGATCATTATGATCTCAACGCTATTCTCCAACGCGACTGGGACTCCCTGGGTCCCAAGCTCCGCGGAAAGCTCCACCTCTACGTCGGCTCCGACGACACGTACTTCCTGAATGATGCCGTCTACCTGATGGAAGACTTCCTCAAGACCACAGGCACTCCCGGCCACGGTGTCCCTTATGACGGCGAGGCGCAGTACGGGCCACGCGCCGAGCACTGCTGGAACGGCGACCCCGCGCTGCCAAACGCCTACTCACGCCTTCACTACAACACCATGTACATCCCGAAGATCATGGATCGCATCGCGAAGACAGCCCCAGCGGGCGCCGATATGAGCTGGAAGTATTAGCGCTCCTGCCACTGTGCCAGCTCACGATCCAGCGGAAAAATGCAGCACAGCCCTGTATAAATCTCCACGGTACAGCGATTGGCCTACTTCGATCGGCCTACTCGCCTCATCCCGCAGACTGCTGGAGATCACCAGCAGGCTGGATCGCGTCGGCACCTTCAAGGCCGACGCTTCCTCCTTTGTGGCCGCGCGCGCCTCAATGATCTCGTCTACCGTGCCGAAGCGAATGTTATAGCGGCCCTGCAACGTCTCGTAGAGTGAGTTGACGCTGAAGTCAACCTGCTCTATTCCCGGCATCCGCTCGAGGGGTAGAAAAGCCTCTTCGATCGCGAGTGGTTTTCCATCCGCGAAACGGAGACGCCGAAGCATAAACACCAGCGCACCGGGTGCCAACTCAAGCCGCTCCGCTATCTGCGGATCTGCCGGAACCGTCTTTCGAATAAGCTCTTGCGCGGTTGCTTTCTTGCCCAGCGCCCGCATCTCGGCGGTAAAGCCCATCCTGGTCGCGATGTCCTTCTCGACCTTTGGTTCGGCCACAAAGGTGCCGCGACCCCGCTCACGAACGGCCAATCCCTCGCTCTTCAACCCTTGTAGCGCTTGCCGCGAAGTCATGCGACTCACTCCGAAGATGCGCGACAGCTCCGCTTCGCCCGGGAGCGCCTCCCCCGCGCGCATGAACCCTTCACGGATCTTCTGGGTCAGTTGACTCTGAATCTGAAAATACAGAGGAACAAATCCGCTCTTCTCAAGCGGGGTGAACATGGTGTGCTTATCGCTCGGCCGGGGCTCTCGATGCTTGCTCTTCGATGTCATCGTCCTTGTAGCTTGCACGAGTTAGAACCATGATGCAAAAAGCAGCCCCGCTTATCGCCCAACTTGGAAGCTCGCGTGACGCAGCCACCGTCACGAACTCCGCTCTCAGCGGGGATACTTTGACGAAGGCATTCAACCTCTTGGACCGCCTCGCGAGAAGCTTCCCGTTCGGCAAAGTGCGCCCGATTGCTCCCTCGAGAGAGGTAAAGAGAGCATAAGGACGCATTTTGCCGACTAAAAAAGGGTCCATCGCAATCCGCGCGCATGGGACTCTCGTTTCGAGATAAAGAATATTTGGTAACTTCCGGCGAATTTCTTTTGACTCGCGTCGTTCCTGGGAATATTGTTCCGCTACTCGAACGACCTGACTTTCCTTGCCTCTTGCTGAGTGCTTCTCTTCGGAAAAGGATCTCCCGCACGGTCTTACCGCAGTCTCAGGATCAATCATGTCGTCTGTATTCGGGCCGTCGTACTGTCGATGTGCGTGGAGATTGCGGTCCGTTCCGCATCCGTCGCGTCGTGCCCTGATTTTTCTGCGCTGCACCTTGATCCTGTTCTTCTCGTTCGTCGTGCTTCTGCCTCAGCTCCGAGCGCAACAGGTATCTCCAATCACGACAAACCTCCTCACCAACCCTGGAGCCGAATCCGGCAGCATCGCTGGCTGGACCATAGGCGGCAATGGAACTCCCACCGTCGACAGCGGCACGTTCGACCCCGGCATTACGCCCCACACCGGCAACTACGACTTTCTTGGCCATGATGGTCCATCCGATTCTCTCTCCCAGACCGTCTCGCTCCTTACGCAAGGCGTAGGCACCTCCGACCTCGACAGCGGCACTCTCTACGCCACCCTCAGCTTTTGGGAACAAGGCTTGAACCAGGGAACTCTGAGTGACGACGCCTCCATCACGCTGAACTTCCTTGACGGCTCCGGGAACTCTCTCGGAACCGCCAATTCTGGAGAAGTGGACTCTCACGACAACGCATGGATGAACTTTCGCGGCAGCTACCTTCTCCCCGTTGGAACCCGATCCATCACCTACACCATGAACTTCGTTCGTCACGTCGGCAGCGATCTCGATGCCTTTGTCGACGACAACCTTCTCGTGTTGAGCGTACCCAGCTTCGCGCTGAGCCCCACCAGTCTTGACTTTGGCAATCAGAAGGCCGGCGTGCCCAGCGCCGCGCAGGTCGTTGCCGTGAGCAACCCCGGCCCGAGATCGCTCAACATCGACCAGATCATCCTGTCTCTCGGCTCAAACCCTTCGGACTTCACCCAGACGAACAACTGTCCCTCGTCCCTAGGGCCGAGCGGAAGCTGCCAGCTCAGCGTCGTCTTCACCCCGCATGGCGTAGGTCTCAAGACTGCCGGCATCGCTATCTTCGGAGACGAAACCGAGCAGGCGATCAACGTTAGCGGTACCGGCACGGGAGGGATCCTCCAGGTCAATCCGGGCAGTCTGAAGACGATCGCCGGCAACGGAATTGCGGGCGATGCCGGCGACGGAGGTCCTGCCACAGCGGCCGAATTGAATCAGCCGAACGGCATCGCTTTCGACTCGAAGGGAAATCTCTACATCGCGGATGACGTCGCGAACGTTGTGCGCAAGGTCGATAGCTCCGGCAACATCACCGCCTTTGCTGGTCTTGGAACCGCCGGATACTCCGGCGACGGGGGACCCGCACTTCGCGCTCAGTTATACGGGCCCGACAGCGTCGCGGTGGATGCGGCCGACAACGTCTACATTCAGGACACCCTGAATAACGTCATTCGCAAGGTGAACAGCGACGGCGTGATCACCACGTTTGCCGGAACCGGAGCCGCCGGACACGCGGGCGATGGCGGGCCGGCGACCGCTGCAAGACTCAACCAGAACCAGGGCGCACGATTCGACAAAAGCGGTAACTTGTTCGTCCCGCAATGCGGCGGCCCCAGCATTCGGAAGATAGACACCACGGGAGTCATCACCACGGTCGCCGGCAACTTCACGCCAGGCTTTGGCGGAGATGGCGGCCCGGCTATCGGCGCGATGCTCAACTGCCCGTCCGGCGTCGCGATCGACACCGCGGGAAACTTTTACATCGCCGACGACTTTAACAATCGCATCCGGAAAGTCGATATCTCCGGCACCATCACTACGATCGCGGGAGACGGAAACGCCGGGTTCAGCGGGGACGGCGGTGCATCCACCGCCGCAGAACTCAACCTCCCGAACGACATCGCCATCGACGCTTCCGGTAACCTCTACATCGCCGACAGCGGCAACAACCGTATACGCAAAATCGATACGACCGGCATCATCACCACCGTTGCCGGCGGTTTGCAGGACGCCGGCAGCGCAGGTGTCAACACACCTCTTTCTCTCAACCTCGATGCCTCCGGAAATCTTTACTTTTCGGACTCCGGCAATAGCAAGGTGCAGGAACTCTTTCCCGCCGGCATCAAACCGTTCGCGGCGACCATGGTCGGGGCCTCCGCGCCTGCCCAGACCGTCACCATCAGCAACATCGGGAACGTCGACGCCACAATCGCCTCCGCCGCCAGCTTCTCCCTCGGCGGCAATGCTACCGACTTTGCGCTCTCGGGCGGCACATGTCTCTCCGGAGCGACCCTCCCCGCCAACGGCGGATCCTGCACCCTGCAGATAACCTTCACCCCCGTCGCAGCCGGCCTGCGCACCCTCAGCATCTCCATTGCAGATAACGCCCTCAATTCCCCTCAATCCTTTGTCATAAGCGGAACTGGCACCCAGGGGGTCTCCACTCTCACCTGGCCCGCGCCTGCCTCGATCCCCTATGGAACGGCTCTCACCTCTGCCCAGCTCAACGCCGTCGCCACCGGCGCGAGCGGAACATCTATAGCCGGCTCGTACATCTACACGCCCGCAGCCGGGACGATCCTCGAAGTTGGTGTCCACACGCTGACTGTCGCCTTCACCTCATCTACCCCCAGCTACAGCAACGCAACGGCCGCCGTCCAGATCACCGTCACCCAGGCAACTCCGATCGTCGCCTGGCCGTCGCCCGGGAACATCTCCTATGGGACTCCCCTGAGCGCCACGCAGTTGAACGCCGCAGCCGCCGGGGTGGCCGGTAGCCCTGTGAGCGGCACGTATACCTACGCGCCCGCCGCAGGCACTGTTCTCGGAGCTGGAATCCACACCCTGACGGTAGCCTTCACGTCAACTGACCCGAACTATGCAAACGCATCCTCTACAGTCACCATCACGGTTGTCCAGGCCGCACCGGTCATCACCTGGCCCGCTCCCGCGAGCATCCCTCTCGGAACGCCTCTCAGCGCCACGCAGCTGGACGCAACTGCCACCGGTATTGGCGGAGCTGCGCTTCCTGGAGTCTTTACCTATGCTCCGCCCGCCGGAACGGTTCTGCCGTCCGGCAGCCAGGCCCTTACCGCGACGTTCAAGCCCACCGACTCCGTTGACTACGTCTCCGCCGTAACCACGGTGCAGATCCTCATCGCCCCCTTGACGCTGACCTCCGTCAATCCGGGTACGGCCCGTGTCGGAGACCCCGACACCGTCGTCACCATCACGGGCTCGGGCTTCCTTGCATCGTCGGTAGCGCTCGTCAACGGGACTCCGGTCGCGACCACCTTCGTCAACGCCACGACGCTGACCGCCGTCATCCCCGCTGCTGACTTCGCCAAGACGGGCACGCTCCAAATTGTCGTCTCCGACCCGGGAATCTCGTCGGTTTCAGCGTCGCTCCCGCTGAGTGTCATTCCCGCGACCCCCGCCGTCACCCTCTCCGGTCCGTCGGCGACGACTCCCGGTTCTCAGCCCTCTCTCGTCTTTACCATCACCAATCCCTATCCCGTGCCTCTCACCGCGTCCTTCAATCTCCTCTTTGCCCCGGCGGTCACTCCGGCAGTCGATGATCCTGCCATCCAGTTCGCCGGTGGTGGCAGAAACTTCACCTTTACCGTCGCCGCCAACTCCATCGTCACCCCCGCTATCCAGCTCCAGGCTGGAACCGTTGCCGGAACCATCACCGTCCCCCTTACGCTTACGGCCCAGGGAATCGATGTCACCCCCACAACCCTTCAACCCGTCGTCATCGTCATCCCCCGCGCCGTCCCGGTGGTATCGACAACGACCGTTACGCGCAACGGAAGCCAGTTGAGCGTCGCCATCCACGGATTTTCGAATACCCGCGAGGTCACCACCGCGGCTTTCCAGTTCGCGCCCGCCGCCGGGGCTACGATCAACACCCCCGACGTCACCGCACCCGTGACCCCCCTCTTCACTACCTGGTTCACCTCGGCGACGTCCGCACCGTACGGCTCGACCTTCACCTATACCCAGGTCTTCGATGTCAGCGACGATGCCACGAATGTCGGATCCGTACAGGTCATCCTCACCAACAGCGTCGGAACCTCGGTCCCCGTCACATCTCAATAATCGCCCATACGGGATCGATCACTTTAAGAGCGCCGGGGGATTTCGAAGTCCCCAGCTAAAGTCTCTCGTTCGAAGACTTTAGGGCCTTATCCGGGTGGGGGATATACCCGACGTGCGCGCTCAGGAACCACCCTATCGAGTCATCCTTCCAGAGACTCCACATGCTAGACTCGCTCCATATTGCACCCAGTTGCTCTTGAAGGGAGGCGCAATGATCCCCGACGCGAGCGGAACGCTCTTGAGTCTCGCTCTGCTCCAGCTTCATCTCGGCTGGAGTCTTCTGCGCCTCGACCCTCTTGACGGGGTGAAGTCCGGTACAAGCATCTTCGCGCCCGCCGGCACTCCCGCCCACACTATTTTCGGCCTCTCGATGCTCGTTCTTAGCATTTGTGCGGCGATCTTTGTCATCGTCGGTGGCCTTCTCCTCTTTGTCCTGATCCGTTTCCGTCAGCACCCCTCCGATCAGAACAGCGAACGGGAGCCCGCCCAGATCTACGGAAGCACGCAGATCGAGCTCTCCTGGACCGTTATTCCTATCATCATCGTCGTCATGCTTTTTCTCGCGACGACGCGCGTCATCTTCTCCACCCAGCACGCGCGCAGGCCGGTCGAATCCCTCGACGTTACCGTCATCGGCCACCAGTTTTGGTGGGAGTACCGCTATCCCAAGCTGGGCATCGTCACCGCCAACGAGCTACACATCCCCGTCAGCAACCCCGCCACCCCCACCCCCACGTACCTCACGATGTCCTCCGCCGACACCGATCACAGCTTCTGGGTACCACGACTTGCCGGAAAAACTGACCTGATCCCGAACCGCGTCAACACCATGTGGATCGACCCAGAGCAAGCCGGCCTCTACCTCGGCCAGTGCGCCCAGTACTGCGGAACCCAGCACGCCAAGATGCTCCTCCGCGTCTACGCTGACAGCCCTGCCGATTTTGCTGCTTGGGTTGAACATCAGAAGCAGCCCGCCTCCCAAAACCCCCAAGCTGCGGAAGGCCAGGCCGTCTTCCAGCACAATGCATGCATCAGTTGCCACACGGTGGCTGGAACGGTCGCGACCGGCAAGTTCGGCCCCGACCTCACGCATGTCGGCAGCCGCGACACCATCGCATCCGGAGCTGTGCCCAATACCCCGGCTAATCTCCGCACCTTCGTCGATAATCCCGGCCACTTCAAGCCCGGCATTCTCATGCCCCCCATGCACCTCAACGACCACGATCTCGACGCAGTCACCGCATATCTCGTGACCCTGAAGTAGAGATAGAAAGGCAGGAACGCCATGGCGACACAAAGTCCGGTGACCGCAGTCCTCGACAAGACCCAAGCGTCGCAGCCGCCTCGCCTCTTTCTCGCGACACTTCACGAATGGGTTACCACGGTCGATCACAAGAAGATTGGCCTGATGTATATCGGCTACGCGCTTTTCTTCCTCGTTGTCGCCGGCTTCGAAGCAATCCTGATGCGCATCCAGCTTGCCATCCCGAACAACACCTTCGTCTCACCCCAGGCTTTTAACCGCCTCTTCACCATGCACGGCACGACGATGGTCTTCTTCGTCGGCATGCCCATCCTCTTCGGCTTCGGGAACTATCTCGTCCCGCTTATGATTGGGGCGCGGGACATGGCTTTCCCTCGTCTGAACGCCTTCAGCTTCTGGGTCTCGGCCTTTGGTGGTTCGCTCCTTTATTTCAGCTATCTCGGGGGTGATGGCCTCTACGGGGCGGGCAGCGCACCCGATGTGGGCTGGTTCGCCTACGCTCCCTTGACGGCACGTGTCTTCTCGCCCGGCCACAGCACCGACTACTGGACCCTAGCCGTCCTCCTCAGCGGAATCGGCAACATCGGCACTGCCCTGAATATCGTCGCTACCACCATCTGCATGCGGTGCCCCGGCATGAAGCTCAACCGCATGCCCCTGCTGGTCTGGCTCTATCTCGTTACGTCCATGATGGTCTTTGTGGCGGTCAGCCCTCTCACCGCGGCGCAGATCATGCTGCTCCTCGACCGCTATCTCGGCTCCCACTTCTTCGACACCCAGGCCGGCGGATCAGCAGTTCTCTGGATGCACTTCTTCTGGATCTTCGGCCACCCAGAGGTCTACATCCTCGTCCTGCCCGCTTTCGCGTTCGCCAATGAGATCATCCCCGTTTTCTCCCGTAAGGCCATCTTTGGCTATCCCGCGATGGTCGCGGCTTCGGTCGGCATTGGCTTTATCAGCCTTAGCGTCTGGGCGCACCACATGTTCACCGTCGGCATGGGAGCCGGGGCCAACACGTTCTTCACCCTCTCGACCATGGTGATCGCGGTGCCCACAGGCATCAAGATCTTCAACTGGCTCGCCACCCTTTGGGGCGGCAAAATCCGTTACACCGTTGCGATGATGTTCTCCGTCGGCTTCCTCTTTCAGTTCCTCATCGCTGGTCTCACCGGCATCATGCTTTCCGCCTCACCCTTCGACTGGCAGCTCGGCAACTCCTATTTCGTGGTTGCCCACTTCCACTATGTCCTCGTCGGCGCCATCCTCTTCATGATCTTCGCCGCCTTCTATTACTGGTACCCGAAGATGACCGGCCACATGCTCGACGAGAAGCTCGGCAAGTGGCACTTCTGGCTCTTCCTCATCGGCTTCCATCTCACCTTCGACTTCATGCACATCCCGGGTATTCTCGGCATGCCGCGCCGGATCTATACCTACGAAGCGGATCGCGGCTGGATGCTCCTGAATATGATCACGTCGAGCGGCGCCTTCTTCCAGGCCATCGCTACGCTCCTCTTCGTCTACAACATGGTCTGGTCCTACTTCAAAGGGCCTATCGCGGGAGCAGACCCATGGGATGCCTGGACTTTGGAGTGGTCCACTGTGTCACCACCCCCGGCCTATAACTTCGCGACGATCCCCACCGTAGAAAGCCGTCGCCCACTCTGGGATCTCAAGCATCCCGAAGACCCCGATACCCGCTACGAATAAAGAAGGAGAGGAGGAAACGAATGAGCGAAGCTGTCGCAGCCATCATTCCGCACAACGCAGACGAAGACTGGAAGTTACCCTCCCGCGGCATCGTGGGCATGGCCTGCCTCATCCTCGCCGAAGCTTCCATCTTCATCATCTTCGTTGTCGCCTATATCTTCTATCTCGGTAAGAGCATCACCGGGCCGACGCCTCACGAAGTCCTCACGCTCCCCATCCTCACCAGCATCTGCCTTCTCTCGAGCAGCGCCACGGTTCATTTCGCCGTCTCCGCCTTGCATGCCGGGAAGCAGTCCATGTGTTCCCTGTGGCTCGCCCTGACTGTCCTGCTCGGCGGCATTTTTCTCGCCGGCACTGCGCAAGAGTGGTATCACCTCATCTACCATGACGGTCTTACCATCCGCACCAACCTCTTCGGCACCACCTTCTACTCGCTCGTCGGGCTCCACGCCAGCCACGTGATCGTCGGCCTCTTCATGCTTGCCCTCGCCCTCGTCTTCTCGCTTCGCGGAGACCTCACCAGCCGCCACACCGAGCGTCTCGAAGTCCTTTCGCTTTACTGGCACTTCGTCGATGCCGTCTGGGTCATCGTCTTCCTCGTCGTCTACGTGCTCGGCAGATAACCTGCGTTTAGAAAGCCCGCAGTTAGAAAGGAGGTCCCATGCAGCCCGAAACCGGCCACAACGAAACCGGAGTGATCCAGCTACCCTCTCCAACGGCCTGGCCGATGGTCCTCGCCCTCGGCCTGTCCCTCATCCTCGCGGGAATGGTCACTCATATCGTCATCGCTATCCTCGGCCTTCTGCTCACGGTCGCAGGCTCCGTTGGCTGGTTCCTTCAGGTTCTGCCTCACGAAGCGCACGAAGGCTCCCTCGTCCATACCGAAGAGGTTGAGGTCGTCAGTTCACGTACGCTCATCGAGCGTCTCCCTACCGACGAGATGCACCGCAAGATCCTCCCTATCACCACCTTCCAGATTTCCACCGGCATCAAGGGAGGCATTGCCGGTGGCATCGCCATGACGGTACCAGCGGGCATCTTCAGCGTGCTTCGCTATCACAGCTTCTGGTATGCCACAAACCTTCTTGCTGCGGGCGGCTTCGTCTCCTGGGCAAGCGCGAGCAACGCCTTCCTGGGTCAGTTTCATCTCCAGGGGGCCATCGCCGCGCTCATCATCCACGGCCTTACCTCTCTCCTGGTCGGCCTGCTTTACGGGGCGATGCTCCCGATGTTCCCCCGCTACCCAATCCTCACCGCCGGTCTTGTTGCGCCTCTCCTCTTCACGGGGATCCTCTATTCCGCCCTCGGCATCGTCAGCCCCATTCTGAACCAGCGCATCGACTGGTTCTACTTTGTCCTCTCGCAGATAGCCTTCGGCCTCGTCTGCGGCTGGGTCGTCAATCTCCACGAGAAGGTCAGAACCCCTCAGTTCCGGGCGCTGCCCTTCGCCATCCGCGCCGGCCTCCATACGGACCTGGGGACCCCCAAGCCAGAGCCGTCGGTCAGGGAGGATGAAAGCCGATGACTCTGCGCCGCATCCTCCTGCTCCTTCTCGTTGCCGCGCCTCTCGGACTCGGCGGCTGTAAGGAAGCGCCCGGCAAACCCAAGGCCGAAGTTGAATCCGGCCGGCCCGAGCAGGTTCTCGACTTCAACGTGCTCTACAAGCAGAACTGTGCCGCCTGCCATGGGGAGTCGGGCAAAAATGGCGCCGCCATCTCGCTCGCGAACCCAATCTATCTCGCGACCGCCGGCGCGCCAAACATCCAGCGCATCACCGCATCCGGCGTACCCGGAACCATGATGCCTGCATTTGGCAAAGCCGCTGGAGGTCCGCTCACCGATCAGCAGATCGCGACCCTTGCCCAAGGCATGATGACCAATTGGGGCAATCCCGGCTCGCTCGGCGGTTTAGCTCCACCCTCCTATACCGCGACATCCCACGGTGACGCCGCCCAGGGCCAGAAAGCTTTCACCACCTACTGCGCCCGTTGCCATGGCGCGGACGGAAGTGGTTCGACCGATGCCAATCGCCGGAGGATTGGCTCCCTCATCGATCCCGCCTACCTTGCGCTTGTCAGCGAGCAGGGGCTCCGCAGCTTTATCATCGCCGGCCAGCCTGACGCGGGCATGCCCGACTGGCGTTCCGATCTAAACGGTCCGAGTCTTCACCCCATGTCCGAACAGGACCTGGCCGACACCGTCGCCTATCTCGAGGCTCATCGCATCGCGGCCCCTGGCCAGCCCTATCAGCACTAAAGCAACAGCAAGCGGAGAAAACCATGAGTGACTTTCTCAAGTATCCCGGAGAATCCAGCAACGACAGCCTCTCGCCCGAGGGCAAGGCTGCTGCGCACTCGCGGCGTACGTTCCTTTTCAAGCTGGCGGTCCTGCTCAATGCCGCCGTCGGCACTGTTCTCGCTATTCCACTCGTTGGCTACCTGCTCGGGCCCGCTCGCAAGGATTCCTCCGCAATCGGCGCATGGGTCAACCTCGGCGTCACCACCGCGTTTCCCGTAGGAGAGACCCGTCTCGTCGACTTCCTTAGCCCCGTCACCAGCCTCGGCGACGGCGAAACCGGAAAGGTCGCCTGCTGGGTCCGCCGCATCTCCCAGGGGAAGTTCCAGGTCTTCGCCATCAACTGCGCCCACCTCGGCTGCCCCGTCCGCTGGTTTGCTCAGTCGAAGCTCTTCATGTGCCCATGCCATGGCGGAGCCTACTACGAGAACGGTGATCGCGCCTCCGGCCCACCTGAACGCGGCCTTTTCGAATACCAGTACAAGCTTACCGGCGACTCGCTGATGATCCACGCCGGCAACATGCCAACGCTCGCCACGCAGGCTTCCTGCAAGGATAAGCCGAAGAATCTGGACGAACTTGGCAAGCCCCTCATTCAGATCGAGCCCGCCGCTGTAGCCGAAGCCCGGAGGTCCACGCCATGGCAAGCTTGAAGCAACGCGGCATCGACCTCGGTCTCAAAGGCTATAACTGGCTCGAGAGTCGGCTTGGGCTCATCAAGCCCATAACGGCATCCGCTACCCACCCGACGCCCTCGAACAACGCAAGCTGGTGGTACGTCTTCGGAAGCGCCGCCACCGTCCTGCTCATCATGCAGGTCATGACAGGTATCCTCCTCGCCCTCGTCTACAGCCCATCGGCGAACGAAGCCTGGAGCAGCCTTCAGTTCCTCAACCATAACGTCGCCCTCGGCTGGTATCTCCGTGCCCTCCACGGCTGGGGTTCCGACTTCATGGTTGCTATTGTCCTCATCCACATGGCGCAGGTCTTTCTCTTTGGCGCCTTCAAGTTTCCCCGCGAGCTTACCTGGATCATCGGCGTTACCCTCCTCCTGCTCACCCTCGGCATGGCCTTCACCGGCCAGGTGATGCGCTTCGACCAGGACGCCTACTGGGGCCTCGGCATCGGCGCCTCCATCATGAGCCGCGTCCCTTTCCTTGGCGCGCCCCTCGTCCACCTGATGCTCGGCGGACCCATCGTCGGCGGAGCTACCCTGTCGCGCTTCTTCACCCTCCACGTCTTCGTCATCCCCGGCATCCTCCTTGCCGGAGTCGGTGTCCACATCTGGCTCACTCTCTTCCACGGCGTCAGCGACTGGCCCATGCCCGGACGCATCGTCAGCAAATCGACCTATCAGCGCGAGTACCACGAACTCGCCGAGAAAACCGGCATCCCTTTCGTCCCAGACGCCGCCTGGAAAGACGCCGTCTTCGCGGCTGCCATCATGTTCTCCGTCATGGCCTGCGCCTTCTTCTTCGGACCCTTTGGTCCCGGTGGCCCGCCCGACCCCACCATCATCCAGACCGCACCCAAGCCCGATTACTTCTTCCTCTGGATCTACGCCGTCCTTGCCTTCCTTCCGCCGTCGATCGAAACCCCCGTCATCCTGGTCGTTCCGGTCATCGGCATCGGTGCCATGCTTGCGCTTCCACTCGTCGCCGGCGAAGGCGAACGTCACTGGGCCCGCCGCCCCGTCGCCGTCCTCATGGTCTCCGTCATCGCCGTCTCCCTCGGCATCTTCACGCACCTCGGCACCTACACTCCATGGAGCCCCATCATGGAGGCCTGGACAAGCGACGCCGTCCCAGCGAAATATCTCCAAAACCGCACGCCGCTCGAACACCAGGGGGCGCTCGTCCTTCAGGACAAGCAATGCCGCAATTGCCACTCCCTCGCCGGAGCCGGTGGCCAGCGCGGCCCCGCCCTCGACGACATCGCATCCCGCATGACCGAGGACCAGATCATCCGCCAGATCCTTCAGGGCGGAGGCAACATGCCTGCCTATGGGAACGCCCTCAACCCTTCCGAGACCAAGGCCCTCATGAGCTTCCTCATGACTCTCCACGGCGACCTCGCCCCCGCAATAGATGCCTCCCGCCCCCTTACCCAAACCAGCGAATCCACTACACCGGCGCCAGCCCAGACAACGCCATAGCTAATGTCAGATGCAGCGCAAGCCATCTTCCTAAGCTGGTCCCCACCGCCCTGGCTAACTCTGTCCGTTGCCCTCACCGCCATCGTTTACCTCCGCGGCTGGCTGGAGATAGGCAAGACACGCCCGCAGCAGTTCGACCTTCTCCGTCTCGCATCGTTCTATTCGGGACTTGCCGTCCTTTGGCTTGCCATCGCATCCCCCATGGACGGCTTCGCTGACGTCCTCCTCAGCGCCCACATGATCGAGCACCTGCTCCTCATGTCGGTAGTCCCCCCGCTTCTTCTCTACGGCCTGCCCGTCGTCCCGCTCCTTCGCGGCCTCCCGGTCGTCCTTCGCCGCAACCTCATCGGCCCGCTTCTCCGCCTGACGTTTTTGCGTCGCTTTCTCCACTGGCTCACCCGGCCCGTCGTCGCCTGGTTCGCCATGAACATCAGCTTCCTTGCCTGGCACATCCCCAGCGCCTACAACTTCGCCCTCGAGCACGAGAACTGGCACGCCGTCGAGCACATCTGCTTCCTCGGCACCTCGATCCTCTTCTGGTGGTGCATCATTCGGCCGTGGCCATCGGAGGCGAAGCGCCTCAACTGGGGCATCCTCCTCTACCTCGTCTCAGCCGACGTGGTGAACACGATTCTCTCGGCCTTCCTGTCCTTCTGCGACCGCCCCGTCTACAGCTTCTACCTCACCCATCCCAACCCGTTCCAGGTCGAGCCCCTCGAAGACCAGGTTCTCGGAGCCGTTATTATGTGGGTCCTCGGCTCCCTCGCCTTCCTTCTGCCCGCTGTCATCCTCGCCCTCCACCTCGTACGCGGCGACAGATCGAACCGGGCATAAGCCCTACTTCTTCGCAACGCCTCCCACGACGGTAAGCGAAGACTTCAACCGGATATCCTCCGACGACGACCCAATCAAAATACGGAACTCCCCTGGCTCAACCACGAAGCCATGCGTATGCACGTCATAGAAGGCCAGTTGCGAAGCAGGAAACACAAAGTGAACCCGCTTCGTCTCTCCCGCCGCGAGACTCACCCGCTCGAACGCCCGCAGACTCTTGATCGGCTGAACCACCCCGCTCTGCGCCTGGTGCGTATAAAGCTGCGGGACCTCCGCCCCAGCTCTCGCCCCCACATTCTTCAGATCGAACGAGACATCCACTTGCCCCGTCTTCGCGACCGAAGCAGCCGAAAGCGTCAGATGGCTGTACTCGAAATGCGTATAGCTCAACCCATGCCCAAACGGATAAAGCGGCACACCTTTGAAGTAGAGATACGTGTACCCCTTGCTCACGTCGTACTCGTTCTGCGGTGGAACCCCATCGAGGCTCGCGTACATCGTGTACGGGATATGTCCACCCGGATTGTCCTCACCAAACAGAGCCCGTGCAATCGCCGTCCCACCCGCCTCACCCGGATACCATCCTTCAAGAACTGCCGGCAGATGATCGTGAGCCCACGTCACTGCAAGCGGCCCCGCGTTCATCAGCACCAGGATCGTCTTGGGATTCGCCGCAAACACCGCCTCCATCAATTGTTCCTGTGCCCCCGGCAGATTCAGATCCCGTCGATCCCGACCCTCCGCCTCGACGTGAAGATCCGTCCCCAGAAACAGCACAGCCACATCCGACTTCCTCGCCAACTCCACAGCCCTTGCAATCGCCGCCGGATCCGCCGCCTCCGTAAACCCCGCGCCCAGCTCATACTGCACCCTGACCCCATCCCCAAGCAGATCCCGCAACCCCGTCAGCGGCCCCACCTTGCGAAACGGCTTGCCATAGTAATTTCCCGTCTCATACCCGTTATACCCCGCCGGCCCGATCACTGCGATGGAATGCACCGAATCACGCTTCAACGGTAGAAAGTCATGCTGATTCGTCAGCAGCGTAATCGACTCCTCCGCAGCCTTCAGCGAAAGCTCCAGATGCTCCGGCGAACGGACAACGCTCATCGAAATACCCGCATAGGGGCTCTTCTCCGGAGGATCGAACGCCCCCAGCCGAAACCCCACCCGCAGCACACGCGAAACCGCCTGGTCGACATCCTTCGTCGTCAGCAACCCGCGCTTCACCGCCAGAGGAATATTCGTCTCGAACTCCGTATCGTCCGAGTCATTCCCGGCCCTGATCGCAACCGCCGCCGCCTCTACCGGATCCTCCGAAGCCCTCTGCCCCTGCTCGGCCGCATTCGAATTCCGGCTTCCCGTCAGCAGCGCCACCGCCCCAAGGTCATCCGTCACGAACCCATCTAAGCCCCACTTCTTCCGCAGAATATCCGTCAGCAGGTAGTGGTTCATCGCATCCGGCGTCCCATTGATCGCGTTGTACGAGGACATGACCGACTGCGCATGCCCCTCCATAATCGCCGCCTTCCAATGCGGCAGCCAATACTCCATCAAATTCCGCTCATCCACCTCGGCCGAAAGATGCTGCCGTCCCGTCTCGACATTGTTCACCGCAAAATGCTTCACCGTAGCCGCCAGCTTCAGATGGTTGACATCCTCACCCTGCAACCCCTTCACATACGCCACAGCCATCCTGCTCGTCAGCCACGGATCCTCGCTGAACACCTCCTGGATCCGCCCCCACCGCGGATCCCTGCTGATATTGATCACCGGCGACCGGTACACCAACCCATGCTGCGACCGGGGCCCCTCCGCCTTTGCGTTATACAGCGCCCGTCCCTCATCCGACATCGCATCGGCGATCCTATGCACCAGCGCCGGATCCCACGTAGCCCCCATCGCAATAGGGGCAGGGAACAGCGTAGTCGGCTCCTTCGACCACACCCCATGCAGCGTCTGGTTCCACCCACCCCACATAGGAATGCCAAGCCGCGGAATACCCTTATTCAGATGGTTCAGCTGTTGCGCTTTCTCCTCAAGCGTAAGCCGCCCCACAAGATCCGCAATCCTCATCTCAATCGGCTTCGACGGATCCTGGTAAACGGGCGCAGCCTGCCCGGAAGCCATCACACACGCGGACAACAAACCCAGAGCAGCGAGAGCATTTCTCATAAGGTCTACCTACCTCGAACAAACGGCCAACGTAAGACGTACTACGCGTTACGGATCGGCTCGATCACCGAAGCCATATCCTGATCGGCAAACCCCTTCGTCGCAGCCGACTCGAACAGCGCCCGCGCATTCGTCGCCGTGGTCAACTCAACCCCCGCTTCGGCCGCCGCTTCATGTGCATACAGCAGATCCTTCGACATCAGGCTCAGCAGAAAATTCACCGTATAATCCCGGCCAAGCATCCGCGCTGAAATCCCCGCCAGCAGCGGACTCCCCGGAGCCCCACTCTTCAACACCCCAAGCGCCTTCTCGACATCCAACCCGCTCCGCTCAAGCCACGCAAGCCCCTCGGCAAGCGAAGCGATCTGCACGCCGCACAGAAAGTTATTCACCAGCTTCAGCTTCGCCCCGCTCCCCGCCGGACCCAGGTACACGATCTCCTTGCTCATCGCCTTCAACACAGGGTCCACCTTCGCCAATGCCCCGGCCGATCCACCCACAAGAAACGCAAGCTGCCCCGTGGCCGCCGCCACCCGGCTTCCTGTCACCGGCGCATCCAGAAGCTCAAGCCCACGAGCATGAGCAAGCCCGCCCAACTCCGCAATCCAAGCCGGGCTCACCGTACTCGCCTCAACCAGCACAGCCCCATCCTCGGCACCAGCCAGCGCCCCATCCCCCCCAACCCATGCCTGCCGCGAAGCCGCATCATCCGACAGCATCGACACAATCACCGAAGCCCCCTTCACCGCCTCCTCCGGTGTCGCCCCAACCTTCGCCCCCCGCTCACGAAGCCCATCCGCCTTCGCAGCAGTCCGGTTATACACACTCAGCGAGAACCCCGCCTTCAGCAGGTTATCCGCCATCCCAAGACCCATCGTGCCAAGACCAAGAATTGCCACTGTCTGCGCCATAACTCTCCTATCGACTTACTTACTCAAACACCGCGACGGTTACCGGCACCGTCATCGTATCTACCTCACGAATAGGATTCCGAAGCGCCCGTCCAAACCCCTCGAACCGCACCTCGGCCCAATCCCCATCCACCAGCGCAACCCCATCGCTAAACGAAAGCGTGTCCGCCCCAAAGAAGTGCACATGCACTCCGCCCGGTTGTCGATGTCCATCGAACTTGAAGTGATGATGCTCGAGGTTCGCCAGCGAGTGACACATATTTGCCTCACCACTCGCAATCCTCTTGCTCCACACCGTCTCACCCTTCCGTTCAATTCTCACCTCACCCTTGACGTCATCGAACTCCATCCCCACCACAAGCTCAGGCCCAAGGCTGCACTGCCTCAGCTTCGATCCCGCAAGATTGAGATAGTTCTTCTTCTCAAACTTGTGATCCGAAAACTCATTTCCCGCAGCGAACCCAATCCGATGCGGCGACCCATCCTCGCCAATCACATACACCCCCGCCAGCTCAGCCTCTTCGCCCCCATCCTCCGCGTGCCCCGGTATCTCGAGCGCCTCGAACGGAGCCCGCAGCACAGACCCATCGCCCTTGTAAAACCACTCGGGAGCGATCCCGATCGACCCCTTCGCAGGCCGCCCAGCTTCGACGCCCCACTGAAACATCCGCATGCTATCGGTTGTCACTTCAGCCTCATGCGCCTTGTCCGCACGATGCATCGCCTGCCTCTCCCGCGCGCTCCCGAGATGCGTCAACCCGGTCCCTGCGACCAGCACACGCGAAGGCTCACCCGGCACATCGATCGGCGCAAGCAACCGCCACGCCAAAACCCCCGCATACACCTCGTCATACGAGAGCACCTCGCCCTGCGCCAAAGAGAGAGCCATACCCGAAAGCGAAGCCCCCTCACCGAGACAACGCATCGCAAGCTCATACACCGAAGCCACTCCCACCAAACACCGCAGCGAAGGCTCCTCAACCACAGCCACACGCCGCGAACTCCCATCCGTAATCTGAACCAAGTGCACCATGACCCCTCGCCTATTCAATAATCGTGAAGCGCTTCAGCGACTCTTCATTGACCGCAAGCCCAAGCCCCGGAACGCCCTCATCGAGGTCGATATATCCATGCGTCGGCACCGGCTCGCCGTCGAAGATATACCAGAACAACTCATTCCCTACCTCGACATCCACCCTCGGAAAGAACTCCGAGATAGGGCAATTCAAACTAGCCATCGACACATGGTAGTTATGCATCTGCCCCGCATGCGGAACCACCGGCACCTGGAACGACTCCGCCAGCGCGCATATCTTCCGTGCCTGGCTGATCCCACCCACCCGGTTCGTATCGAACTGGATATAGTCGAGCGCATTCGCCTCCAGCAGCTCACGAAATCCGAAGATCGTAAACTCGTGTTCGCCTCCCGCAATCGGCACCCTCCCATACTCCTTTAGAGCCTTGTAACCACGCGTGTCGTCAGGAATGACGGCTTCTTCCAGCCAGCGTAGATGAAACGGCTCGAGCAGAGGAAGCATGCGCTTCGCATAATCGAGCGTCCATCCCATGTACGCGTCGGCCATCAGGTCGATCCCCTCCCCAATCACCTCGCGAACCGTTCGTACCAACTCGATGTTCTTCTGCATACCGGCAGCGCCGTCCAGCGGACCCCAGCCGAAGCGCAGCTTCATTGCCTGATAGCCTTCGTCCTTATACTTCTGCGCTTCGACCCGTAGTTCGTCGAGCGGCATGGAATAGAGCCTGCTGGCATAAACCGGTATCCGATCCTTCGTTCGCCCCCCTAGCAGGCGATACACAGGCTGCTTTGCGTCTTTCCCCAGGATGTCCCAAAGCGCGATATCGACAGCGGAGATAGCCGTCATGGCCACGCCCTTGCGTCCAAAGGCCATCGTCCGCCGATACATCTGCTGCCACAGGTACTCTGTGTCCCAAGGGTCAGCGCCAAGTAGCAACGGCTTCAGATAGGTATCGATCAGCGTCTTCGTCACAAGAGGTGAGAGAGCGGCGTTTCCCAGCCCCACCAGCCCCGTGTCCGTAAAGATCTCGACAAGCACCCATCCGTGGAAGGCAAAGTTTCCCATCGATGCTTCGCCGAAATTTACCAGGTCCATTGGGTTTGTGCAGAAGTGAGGAGGGAGAGGCACCGTCTCGCCTTCCCATTGAACGACGCGCGTACGCACCTCAGTAATTTTCATATGTTGCTCTCAATCTCCAGGAGGTCATGGCTGCGAAGCGGTTGAATTTCTCCGGCAAATAGAACGATCGCGAGATAGCCGATTAGATGAAATGTTCCAACGAGGAGGAAGAGCGTGCCATAGCCAAAGCCATGGCCAAGTAAGTACCCAGCAACAACACCGAATATAGCTCCGCCGATGGCCCCACCAAACCCCACAAGACCTGAAACCGTGCCCACAGCGGAGAGTGGAAAGATATCCGCCGGCACTGTCATAATCAGGCCGGACCATGATTGCTGACAGAAGAACGCGATACTGAACAGAAGAATCGCAAGCTGCACAGGAACAAGCGGAACAAGCATCACAACCGGCATAAACGCAGCGCTCAGCCCAAGCGCGATCTTCCGTGCCCGGTCAAGCGAACTGCCTCGACGCAACAGGCGGCTCGAGAACCAACCCCCAAGGAAACTCCCAAGCCCGGAAGCAGCATAGGGAATCCACGCATAAAGGCTCACCTGTTTGATATCGAAATGTCTCGCATCGTAAAGATACTTTGGCAGCCAGAACAGCAGGAAATACCAGGCCGAGTCACTCATGAACTTAGCGAACACAAGCGACCGCACGCTCGGGATGGCGATAATCTCTCGGAAGCTCAAGTGCCGCGCTATCAGCCTTGCATCGAGCGTTCCGGAAGACAGCGCCATCGTGTTGCCCCGATAGCTAGCCATCCACCACACTACCCACGCAAGTCCAATCGCCCCCGACACAAAAAACACCGACCGCCACCCGCTATGCAGAAGCAGAAGTCCAATCAGCGGTGGAGCGAGCACCGACCCCATCGCCGTCCCCGCATTGATAAAGCCCATTGCCGTCGAACGCGCCTCCGGTTCTATCCACTCAGCCACCACGCGCGTTGCAGCCGGAAACGCCCCACCCTCGCCCATGCCGAGCAAAAAGCGCGCAACCAACAACATGCCGAACCCCGTTGCGAACCCATGAATGGCACACGCGAGCGACCACCAGAGCATGATCAACATGAAACCGCGCCGCGTTCCCAGTAAGTCGAGGAGACGCCCGCCTATCGCGTACAGCGCCGCATAGGAAAGCAGAAATGCAGTTTGCAGGTAGGAGAACTGCTGGTTCGAAATCGGGATCGTGTGCTGAATTGCCGAGATCGCGACCGGCAGCGTCTGCCTGTCGAAGTAACTGATCGCAATCGCCGCCGTCACCAGCGCGACGAAATACCAGCGCGCCTCAAGCCCACGCACCGGCACTCCATCGTTTGTCTTCAGACCCATGCGGTTTATCATCACCGTTGCCCTACCACTTCAGGTGAAGCAGCGAGACCGACTGCCGGGGAAGTTCCGTCGTAAGCCTTACCTGGCCATGCTCGACATCGACCCACTCAGGCGAACTGAACAACTCGAGCTGACCCGCTGCCTTCAATTGTGCGTACTGCTCCGTCGTAGGATGTTGCGGCGAACCCATACCTTTCCATATCGTGTAGGCATTGCTGTGCGTGTCATCGAGCCTGTAGTGCTCGAGCAAGACCCGATGCACATTACTCGGGATCCCTGCGATCGCAACATTCACCGAGGTAGCCTCCGCTGCCCCATCGACGTCGTGATAGTTCCACGCCAGCACCGCCGCCTCGCGATCTCCCATGGTTGCCAGCGCATCCACATCGGCATTCTCACGAACACCCGTACTCAGCAGCGTATCGAGCGGCACCTGCCCCGAGCTCGTCGTCATCACGCGATTTCCCGACATCAGCGCGAACATGCGGAAGACGTTGAGCACCGGCTTATCAACCCCGTTCGTCGCCAGCGATCGAAACCCTTCAAAGTAATCCTTATCTTCAAACTCGAACGACCAGCTCAGCATCGAGAGTAGATTCACTTTGTGTCGATCCTGCAGTTCAAACAGTCCCTTGAAAGCCGCGGCCGTATACGCCGGATAAAGGGTTCCATTCCGATAGTTGTTCGCCGGGTTGACTTTCGATGAACAAGCCGCGCACCCTTCAGGATCTGCCTCGCTGATGATGATTGGCAGGTTCCTGAACTTTGGGTACTTCGAGATAAGATCAAACCCCTGGTCTGCATCCTTCATCTCGCGGTTTAGTCCCATCGTGACCTTGCCTTCTTTGATCGTCGGAAAGCCCTTGGCATGAAACGAAATGAAGTCCATCGGTAGCGCCTTACCATTGGCCGCGCTCTTTCCTGTATCCACATGATCAAGAAAATTCTTCAGGAAGCCATATGCTTTTGGATTCCCGGGGCTTGTCGAGGCCGGGCCGCCGACCCTCGCTCCCGGAAGCGCCGCTCGAACCCCCGCGACGGCATAGTCGTAGAGCTTCCAGTACTCCTCTGGTGTCGTGTGCCAGTAGTCAATATCCGGCTCGTTCCAGACCTCGAAGTACCACTGCAGCACCGTCTCCTTGCCATAGCGCTCCACGAGGTGAGCCGTCACCACACGTGCAAGCTCTCCCCATTTCGCGTAGTCCTTCGGAGGGTTGTTTGACTTTCCCGAGATAGTGCTTTTCGGATAGTGGACCTGGTAAGGCTCGTGCCGATTCGGAAGGTCCGCGGCAAGATCCTTCGGCATGAATCCCAACTCCACCATCGGCCGCACGCCCGCAGCTTTATAGGCATCGAAGATCCCGTCAAAGATCTTGAAGTCATACACCGGCTTCCCATCTGCATCTTCCGAGTACACATTGGTCGAGCTGAACTTCAGCTCAGCCACACCGTCCCCCGAGGTCAGCAGGTGATGGGCTCGGATATACACCGGTGCCGGACTAAGGTCGTGCAGCTCCTTCAGCAACTCCGTCCCATGCCGCATCGTCGTGTAGTTCGCTTCGTCATAGCCGAACCAGCTATAGATCGGCTTATAAGGGCCCACGATTCTCGCAAGGTCTACCCCGATTACAACAGGCGCTTGCGAAGAAGCCGGAGCCGGCGGCGGAACTGTGCCCTGTGCATAGGCGCTTAGGTAGGCCCCAACGGTGAGAGCCACTGCTCCCACCCCTCGCATCCGATCAAAGAAAACCCTCACGTCTCGTCTCTCTTTCATGTGTCCGTACGTTAGAAGTTGTACTTCAGGGCGAATTGAATATCCCGTGGCGCATTAGACGTGCTCGTCACCTGACCGGCGGAACTGGTATCGATCGTAGCGTTTGGTGCGTTGAAGCTTGCTGTATTCGAAAGGTTGAAAAACTCCGCCCGGAACGAAAGAACGCCCTCTCTTGGCATTGCGAAGTTCTTGAAAATAGAGCCGTCATACTGCCGATAGACGTCGCTGCGAAGCGTATTGGCCCTAACCTGGCCATAGGTATACGTGGGAGCCACGACGTAGGCCGTCTTATCGAACCAGTGCGCAAGCGAGCGCTGGAACGCCGCGCTCTTACCTGCCGGGTTCAAATTGGGCCTTTGGCTCGCCACGCCCGTATTTGCAACATCGCCCGATACAATTGGCGTGTATGGCGTTCCGCTTCGCACGACGATGATTGATTGGATCTGCCACCCTCCGATCATTTTGTCCACGATCGAGTTCGAGTTGCTCAGAAACCGCTTGCCGTGTCCAACTGGCAACTCGTAACTCCCGCTCAGCGCGAGGTTGTGCGGAGTATCGAAGGGCGATAGCGCGTACTCGTATCCGAGGTTCCCGCCAATCGCGGGGGACTGGTTGTACTGAAGGAATTTTGAATAGGTGTAAGCAACAAGACCCGTCAACCCATTTCCCGCGCGATGCTCATACTTAGCCTGCAGCGAGCCATAGTTCGTCGAAACATCCTGAGTGTTGTAAGTAATTGTTCCCCAAGGCTGATACGGTCTCCGCCCCTGGATCGCACCTGGAGCTGGCGTAGGATCGTTGAAGTCATCCGTACCATTGAGATGCACGCCCCGGTTTGCGACATACGCAATCTCTGCCACATCCTTATTCGAGATCTGTTGCTGCACCCCTAGGCTGTAGTGCTCATTCACGCCTACCTTCAAGTGTGTCTTACTCGGCACCAGCGTAGGATTGGCGAGAGCGGAGCCAAGTGCGGTTCCCAAAAAGAAGTTACCCAGAGTTCGCGCTGGAACTACGTTTTGCGTCTGGTTCACTGTTTCCGCGAGACGGAAGGGAAGCATATCGAGGTTCACGCGGCCACCCGAAGTCTCCGGCTCATAGAACATCCCAAAGCCGCCGCGAACGACGGTCTTCGGCGTAGCAGAGAATGAGAAGCCCACCCTCGGTCCCAACTGTGTCTTATCCGTGTAGGTGATATTTGATGGCAACCCCGCCTGGCTACTCGTTTGGATATATTGCCCGAAGAACTGATACGCTGCGGGTGCGGCGTACTGCGCCGTCAGGTCTGGCATTGTTCCGTTTCCCGAAACAATAATCGGCTTTGCCTGCGTGGGATCGAATGTACCGATCTGCCCCTTATACCCCGCCAACCAGGGCGAATATCCATACCGCAGACCAACATTCAAAGTAAGCTTCTCACTTACACGAATATCATCCTGACCATAGAACTGCTTGTAGGTCTGCTGCCCTCCGAAGTTGGCCGCCGGATAGGCTCGCGCCACCGATGAAGGGTAACCAAGCAGAAAATCCGCGTAGGCATCTCCAGAAGCATTTCCATTGAAGTTGAACTGTCCCGCGTAGGTCTCGCTGTCGAAGCCTAGCCATTGGTAGTAGCGGACCAATATCCCGAATTTGATCGATTGATGCCCTTTGAGAATTGTAAAATTCTCCGTCCCTTCCGCTGCCTTCCGATCCTGCGACTTCGGTCTCTGATCGAATGCGGACCCTTGTAGCGAGCCATACCCGCTCCACGCGTAGTCAGGGAACGATCCACCCGTGCCCGGCCGAAGCAGCGCTGAAAGGCCTTGTACGCCGAATTGCGCATTGAAGTCCGTACCCTCCAGGAACGCGCTCAATCGCACATGGCTTGGTAGAAAATGCACCCTCGCCTCGTTCACCATATCCGCGCCAATATTTGTAGCCACACCCACTGCAATATCCTGCCCGATCGAAGTCAGCGAAGCCGTTTTCAAGAATGGCGAGGCATTCGGATCGACCTCTCGATTTGTGACGTAGATCCATCGCGCGAACAACCTGTTGTGACTGTTGATCTGGTGATCCAACCTCACGGTGTATTGGTCATAGTCGATCGCTTGCGACGGGTTATACACAAACGTTCCCGTGGTGGTGTTCTGCTGCGGATAGTAAGCCTGGATCGCCAGAGCCTGGGGAGCAAGCCGTCCTGTCGGGATCGTGTTGTTCACGAATGGGGTTTTGATGACGGTTCCCAAAGCCGCTGAGGAATTGCAACTATTCGCCGCACTGACGGTGCAAGTTAGCAGGGGATCGTAGATCGTCTTTGAGCCGAAGTTGCCCGCACGCTGTGCATTGCTCGGAACGACATTGTTGTTCACCAGTCCCTGTCTCAACCTTTGGCCTTCATAGTCGAAGAAGAAGAACGTCCGATCTTTGCCTTCATATAAATGAGGAATGGTGAGCGGGCCACCCAGATCGCCGCCAAACTGGTTACGTTTCAGAATCTGCCTTGTCAGTGCAAAGTAGTTCCGTGCGTCGAGCTTCTCATTCCGGATGAACTCAAAGATACCGCCGTGAAAGCGATTCGTCCCGCTCTTCGTCGTCGCATTGAAGAAGGCGCCCCCCCGGTTATACTCCGCGGAATAGGGGTTTTGCTGTACGGAGAACTCCTGTAGTGCGTCGATCGATGTCTGGATAAACGTCCCGCCCTGGTGCTGTTCGCTCACATCCACGCCGTCGAGCAGGAACGAAATAGCCGAACCGCGAATTCCGCTGATCGTATTTCCGTCCACCACCTCCGGTCGAATCGCCAGGGAGTTCCCGGTGGGCGGTAGTAGCGCCGCTCCCGGAGTCAACTCCGCCAGTCGGAAGAATCCGCGTCCGTTCAGAGGAAGGTCAGTCAGTTGCTTATTCGTAATGACCTGCCCAACTGTTGCCGAATCGGTTGTCAGCAAGGGGGTCGTCGTCGTCACCTGCACCACTGTCGTTGAAGAACCGACGGCGAGCGTGAGATCTTCCCTCACGATCTGGCCTACCTGCACCTCGATGTTGGATGTAGTCGTCGTTTGGAACCCGGTCGCCGTAACGCTCAAGACGTAAACGCCCGCCTGAACCGGCGTGATCACGTAACTCCCGCTGCCGTCGGTCACGGCCGCCTGCACAATGTTGGTCGCGGTGTTTGTCACCTTCACCGCCGCGCCCACAATGCTCGCATCCTGCGAATCAGCAATGCGGCCGACAAAACGGCCTGTTTCTACCTGCCCCATCGCCATCGTTGTCACGCATCCCATCACAATCCCAAGCAGAACACGTTTCGTCGCTCGCATGAGCCGTTGGATTTTCATTGGTTCTCCTCAATGCCGGGTCGACACCGCGTAGGGTCGATCGCCGAAGCGGGCACAAAGGTAGTACCGATGAAAATGTTCTGTCAACACATTATTCGGAGGCCAAATAGTATGAGCAGGAAAGGTGTTTAAAAGCTAAAGAATTATGGATTCGGCGAACCCTCTGGCCGAATCAGCCGTCTACCAAAGGTAGCACCAATAGATGAGTCGAGGAGAACGGACAGGCTTGACTTTGTCTGACCGGTCCCCCACCATAGGGGCATGAATAGCCGGGGTAACCTTCGTCTCAACTCGTCGGCCGACGTTCTCAACAACAAGGACGACGTCACCCACCTGCTCATCCTCCGCTTCCAGCAGATGATCAGCGACGGTGTCCTCGGCCCCGGAACCAGGCTCCCTCCCGAGCGCGAGCTAGCAGCCCACTTCAACGTCGCGCGCTCCTCCCTCCGCCAGGCGCTTAAGGTCCTCGAGATCATGGGAGTCATCACCCAGAAGGTCGGCGATGGAACCTACCTCAACCGCGACGCATCCTCCGTCCTTGCCGTCCCCATGGAGTTCCTTTTCCTCCTCGACGACACCTCCGTCCATGAGCTCACCGAGCTCCGTTTCCTCATGGAGCCGGCGCTCGCCGCCAAGGCCGCCGAGCGCGCCAACGCCGACGACATTGCCCTCCTCCGCCAGTCCATCACCGATCTAGAAAGCAGCAAGCGCGACCGGGTCAAGCTTGTCGCATCCGATCTTCTCTTCCACCGTGCCATCTTCCAGGCATCCGGCAACCGCCTCACCGGCCGCCTCTTCCACACCATCCACCGTGCCATGCTCAACATGATCATGGTGACGTCGCAGCTCGTCGACCTCGAACACACGGTCGCCTTCCACAAGCCCATCCTGGCCGCCATCGAGCAACGCAACGCAAAGCTCGCCGCCGAGCTCATGACCGCGCACCTCACCGACGCCACCGACCTTCTCGCCCACAGCCGCGAGCAGGAGAAGGCCCGCAACCTCCGCGATCACATGGCCACCACCACCCGTGCTGTCAAAACCCTCCGCATCGCGAAACCGGAAGCATCTCGCGCCGCCTTGCGGCCCACCCGCCGCAAAGCCACGGCGAAGTAGCGCTACATCACCTCATCAGCGCCAATCGGCATCCCTGGTGGAGCGTCGATGGGCTTCGCCGGAACGAACTTCTCTGGCGCCCGCTGAAACTCGTTCATCCGCTCGATCAGGGCCGCCCGATGGATCGCCTCGGCCGTATCCGCAAGCGGAGCCGCCCCGGTCATTTCTTTATAAACATCCGCGATATGTGACCGCGCAATCGCCCGCGCCTGGCTCGAAGCAGCCGGGTTCACCGCCAGCCCGAACATCGCCTCCGTCGCCCGGAACTCCACCGCCCGCTCCACCTCGGACGACATCGTATGCCCACCCTCCGGCCTCTCGGCCGTAGCCTTGGACACCGCCTCCAGCAGCCCGCGCAGCGACGGAGCCTTCGGAACCCGCATGTGGTACTGCACCAGCCGCGACGCCCTTGCAGGATCGAGCAGCACCTGCAGCGTGAGGTCCGCGGCGGCCTCTGCCGCGGCTATCGGATCGAACGTAAGCCCCGTCTCCGAAGGTAAGGACTCCCGCGTACTCGGATACCCCGGAGGCCTCGGCGGCAGCGCCGTCAGCAGTGCCTCCGGCAGCGTCAGCGTATCCGGAGAGAGCGTCTTTAGCACCGCCGCAATCGCCTTCTGCTGTGTCTCCGGAGCAACGACCTCCGGCGCAGCTTGTCCATCCCCGCGAATCTGGTACCGGTAGTCCAGCCCACCGATCTCCTTGATCGCCGCCTCCGTCTGGTACCGGTGCAGCAGGAACAGAGGCACAAGCGTGTCCTCCAGTTGCGACACCGGCGTTCCCACTCGGATCGCGTTCTCACTGAACCGCGCCAGGGCCGTCGTCCGCACCGTCAATATGCGGTTCAACTCATCCGCTGGATCGGTTCCGTTATCCCAAAGATGCGCATGCGGATGCGCCCCGGAAAATGGCCGCGCATCGTCATCCGTGATGAAGATCATGCCCGTCTTCTCCGACGTCGACAGGATCTTCCCCAGCTCCGCTGTCTCATCCGCCTTCCCCCCGAACTGTCGATACCCATAGTCGATCGCGACCTTGTCCCACTGCCCGATCCCCACCCCGTAAGCATGCGAGAGATCCGGTACACCCTGCGCATCCAGCGTGATCCATGGATGCGGATAATCCATCACCGAAACGCTTTGTTCCGGAGTATGCGGAAACGCGCTCGCCGCGAAGTTATGCGCCAGCCCAAGCGTATGTCCCGTCTCATGCGCCGCAAGCTGCCTGGTGCGGGCGAGCGCCATCGCCAGCATCGGGTCGTTCGCGGCAGTCATCGTCTTGCCTGCGACATAAGGCGAAAGCAAAGCCTCCGCGATCAAATAATCCTGCCGCCCGCGCAAACTCCCCAGCGTCACGTTCCCCTTGATGATCTCGCCCGTCCGAGGGTCCGCGATCACCGCCCCATAGCTCCACCCACGCGTATACCGGTGCACCCATTGGATGATGTTGTACCGCACATCCATCGGGTCCGCATCCGCCGGCAGCAGGTCCACCTTGAACGTCCCCGGAGCCCATCCCGCCGCCTGGAACGCCTCATCCCACCATCTAGCCCCATCCACCAGCGCCTGTCGTATCGGCTCCGGAGCCCCGCGGTCCACGTAGTACTGAATCGGCGTCACCGCCTCGCACTTCGCCTTGCAAGCCGCATCCTTCTTCACCAGCCGATGCCGCACAATAAACTGCTGATCGAGCGCCCCGCCCAGCGGCACCGAGTAGTCCCGATAGCTCATCGGAAAATACCCCGCCCGCGGATAGTACCGCCGCGCCACATACCCCGGCCCCGGCAGCTCCAGAAACGTCTGATGCTCCCGCACCGTCAACGCCTGCGGATCGGGCGTCACGTCCTTCACAAACTGCCCGCTCACCGGCTTCTCTTTATCCGGCACGAACGTCAGCACCGCCTCCACCTCGGTGTTCTTCGGAAACACCTTCGTTCGGTCCAGCGCGATCGTCGACCGCATCGGATCGATCTTGAAGCTCCCCTGCTGCCTCTGCGCCAGCGTCTCCGCCACCCCATGCACATCCCGCAGAAAGAACTCGGTGGCATCCACCAGCACCGCCCCCGAAGCATCCTCGGCCGCCACCGCAAACCCACCCAGCACCGACTCCGGAAACGACTGCCGCACCGCCAGCGTCTCCGCCGGATCCGTCGCCGAAGACCGGAACATCAAGTTCGGTTCCACCAGCAGCACCTTCGGCCCCACCCGCTCGAAGTGGACGATCCGCCCATCCCCCGTCTGCCCCCGATCCAGCCCCAGGTCATTCGATCCCGTCCCATAGGGCAGGGAATCGGCATACAGATAATCCTGCGACCGCCCCTTCCCATCGAACCCCGGAACCTCGAGATAGAGCTTCCCCGCCCGCGCATCCCAATCCAGCGGCAGCAACCCTGCCATCCGCGTCATCGCAGCCGTCTTCCCCGCAATCGTCGGAGTCGCAACCACGTCATCAGTCTTGGCGGTCTGGGCAGAAAGAACCCCACCCCCCGCCAGCAGGCAGAAAAAGTAAGCAAAGCGCATCCCAACGTTGTAGCACGCAGGCTGTTGAAACTACTTCTCCAACCCCACCTTCGGCCACCCACCCGCCCAGTCAATCGTCGAGATCTGCAGCGATGGCTTCCCCGTCTTCGCGTCATACGCGTGATACACCAACAGATCCTTCCCCTTCGGATCCATCAACACGCTCTCCCCACCCGGCCCAAGCCACTTCGCATTCGGAAACAAAATCTGCGTCCCGCCGCCCTCCGCCAGTGCCTTACCCGCTTCATCGACATAAGGCCCCGTAACCACCTTCGACCGCCCCACCATCGTCCGGTACGTGCTCTTCAACCCGCGGCAGCAAAGGTCCCACGAAGTAAAAAGATAAAAGTACCCCCCATGCCGCACGATAAATGGAGCCTCCACCGCTTCCCAGTCCGGCGGCAATCCCGGAGGTGCCGGAGCCGCTCCCGGAGGCATGGCCCGCCGCGCCAACGCATAAACGGTCCCATCCTCCTTCGAAACCAGCCCGGTAGCATCATCCAGCCGCCTCATCTTGATCCCGTCCCAGAAGCTCCCGAACGCCAGCCAGCCACGCCCCTTCTCATCCCGGATGAAGTTCGGATCGATGGCATTGAAGTTGTCCTCCGCCTTCGACTCCAGCACCAGCCCTTTATCCACCCACTTGTACTCCGGGCTCTTCGAATCCAGAGTCTTGTTCACCGCCAGCGCAATCCCCGACGTGTTCTTCCCAAATAGCGAGTACGCGTAGTACATCCTGTACTCGCCGTTCCCATACGAGATATCCGGAGCCCAAAGCTCCTCCGTCCCCGGACTCTTCTCATGAATCCACCCCGGAATCGCATCGAACACCTGCCCACACCGCGTCCACTTCTCCAGGTCCGTCGAGCACCGCACCGCGAATTGCCCCCCACCCGGAGCCTTCCCCGTGGCGAACACATACCACGTCCCACCCTCCTTGATGATCGAAGGATCGTGCGTCCCCGCCGCGTCGCCCGTCAGCGCATACACATGCGGATCCTCCGCCCGGCACGCCGTCCCACTCATCAGCACGCCGAGCGCCAACACCGCCGCCAACCACCTCTTAGCCATGAAAGCCTCCACTCTGCGACAAACCTGCGATAAACAAGCAAGCGCACCTGTCTACCTCGAGTAAGCCAACTCCTCCCACCGCAGCATCTGCCGGAACTCCGGAATCTTCGTCCCCGCGTCGATCCGGATCAGCTCAATCCCGGCAATCTCGCACCAGTCCGCAATATGCTCCGTCGTCAACGCCTGGCTGAACCCCGTATGGTGCGCCCCGCCCGCATAAATCCACGCCGCCGCCGCTACCTTGAGGCTAGGCTTCGGCAACCAGACCGCCCTCGCAACCGGAAGCTTCGGAAGCGCCTGCTCCGGTTGAACGACATCGATCTCGTTCACGATCATCCGGAACCGGTTCCCCATATCCACCAACGAAGCCACGACAGCAGCCCCGCTCGGAGCCGTAAACACCAGCCTCACCGGATCCGCCTTCCCGCCAATCCCCAACGGATGCACCTCGAGCGTCGGCTTATCCGCCGCGATCGTCGGACAGATCTCCAGCATGTGCGACCCCAGCACCTTGGGCGTCCCGCTGAAGTCATATGTGTAGTCCTCCATAAACGAGGTGCCGCCATCCATCCCCTGCGCCATGACTTTCATGATGCGCACCAGCGCCGCCGTCTTCCAGTCGCCCTCCCCGCCAAACCCGTACCCATCGGCCATCAGCCTCTGTGTCGCGATCCCCGGCAACTGGTCCATCCCATGCAGGTCCTGGAACGTATCCGTGAACGCTCCAAACCCGCCCTCATCCAGAAACCCGCGCAAGCCCAACTCGATCTTCGCCGCAACCTTCAGCGAATCGACCCGGTCATGCTCCTTCGCAATTGAGTAAGCGTCGCGATACTCGCTCAAGAGCTTATCCACCTCGCCATCCGAGACCTCGTTCATCCGCGCAACCAGGTCGCCGATCCCGTACCCGTTCACGCTGAACCCGAACTGCGCCTCCGCCGAGACCTTATTCCCCTCGGTCACCGCCACCTCGCGCATATTGTCGCCAAACCGCGCGACCTTCAAGTGCTGCGACTCGTGCCAACCCGCCGCCGCCCGCGTCCACGTCGCGATCTCGCTAACGGTCTCCGCATCACCCCAGAACCCGACCACGACCTTCCGAGCCAGCTTCAGCCGCGCCGTAATGAACCCGAACTCCCGATCTCCATGCGCCGCCTGGTTCAGGTTCATGAAGTCCATATCGATCGACGAATACGGAAGCTCCCGGTTGAACTGCGTATGCAGATGCAGGAACGGTTTCGTCAGCGACTGCAGCCCGGCGATCCACATCTTCGCTGGTGAGAATGTGTGCATCCAAAGCACCAGCCCGATGCAAGTCTCGGCGTTGTTCGCTTCCCGGCAGATCCCGCGAATCTCGTCCGCGGTCTTCATCACCGGCTTGAACACGATCGTTACCGGGATCGCCGCTTCCTTCGCCAGCGACTCCGCCACCACCCGCGCATTAGCCGCCACTTGCGCCAGCGCCTCGGGCCCATACAGATGCTGGCTACCCGTCACGAACCAAACCTCAAGACTCTTCAGCTTCGTCATCGATCAATCCTCTACACGTAAAGTAAACGTTTCCAGCCGAGGAGCAAAAATCTGCCTAGCAGGCAACGCTGCAACGCTACAAGGCCGAGGTCACGCTGTCAAAGCATCAACGATGCTCGCAGTCGCCACTCCGCGACCCCTCCAGTGCGTTCAGAGAGGATTTTTCATAGCGCCCGTTCCTTCTCCGCTCGCTCCACTCTTTTTCATAAATCAGTTTCGCGACATCTCTCGCTGCGTAGAGCAGACTCGCAGGGTAGAGAACTGGCTCTTCGCCACGGAACGTGATGACAGCCGAGTTGTCGCCCTGGTCGACGGTTACAATTTCAGGTTTGTCGTCCTTTCTTATTCCGGCAGAATAGTGCGTTCCGGGCTTTGCTTCTGCTCGCCGGAAGACATAACAGGAAGAATCTCAACGGCTCCCGGCTAGCTCCAACTAGCTCAACTCTGCGAAAACTCTGCCAGCGCTTCCCGTACTTTCTCAACAACCGGGCCCCACTCCCCACGCTGCCTCTGCCGAAATAGCCGCATCCCCGGATACCACGGACTATCGTCCCGCCCACCCAGCCACCGCCAATCCGCCGCAAACGGCAGCATCACCCAGCATCGTACCCCAAGCGCTCCCGCCAGGTGTGCCGCCGAGCTATCGATCGTGATCACCAGGTCCATCGCCGCTACCTGCGCCGCAAACCCGTCCATATCCTTCATCTGGTCAATGTCCCGATCCACCAAGACCGGAGCCCCGACCGAATTGATCTCGGCCTGCAGGACATCCGGATCTCCATACTGCAGACTCATCCATCTAACGTTCGGAACGCCAAACAGCGGCTCCAGTGCCCCCAGCCCCGCCGAACGAACTTGCCCGGTTTTCTTTCCTCGCGTAAACCACGCGACTCCAACTACCGGTCGCCCATCCGTATACCTCTCCCGAAGCCGCCTACGCTGAACCGAATCGGCAAACAGATAGGGAGAATCTGTCCGCCCAAACTCCGCCTCGGATCTGCGAAACAGCCTGGGCAGGCTGGCCACTGGAATCTGCGCCGCAACACCCGCCTCCAGGCTCAGCGTCGCGTCGAAACCGCTTACTACCTCCACCTCTGGAAACGATCGCGCGAACATCGAACGGAGCCTTGGATCGCAATCGAGGATGCAGTCATTCCCCGTTCTCACCGCTTCCGCCACCAGCCCCGCAAACATGATTTCGTCGCCCACACCCTGCTCTGCCCAGAGCAGGAGGCGCCCCGCCTCCAACTTTTCGCCGGCCCATGGCGGCTGAGGAAAACCACGTTCCGGGGTGTCGTGATCATGCGAGTGCCACCGTCGCTCGTAGTTCCGCCAGCCCGTCTCGAACTCCCCGCGCATCACCTGTAGCAGCCCCATGCTGAACTGCACCTGCGCGTCATCCGGCTGTATGGCCAGTGCCATCTCGTACCGTTTCAGCGCACCATGGCAGTCGCCAAGGTCGCCGAGCAGGCAACCGATGTCGTAATGCGCCCGCGCGCTATCTGGCTTCAGCGCGAGCGCCCTCTCGTAGCACGCCATCGCCTCCTCGAACCGCTCCAGCTCCTTATACGCATTCCCCAAGTTGTTGTGCGCGAGCACATACTCGGGGTTCGCCCGCACGGCCGCCTCAAGTCGACCTGCCGCCTCTTCCAGCTCGCCGTTTTTGAACAGCGCTGTTCCCAGGTTGTAGTTTGCCGTGGCAAAATCCGGCCTCAGCTCCACCGCCATCCGATATGACGCGATCGCCTCGTCCACCTTGCCCTCACCTTGAAACGCACTCGCCAGGTTCCCCCAAAGATCCGCGTTCCGCGGAGCCAACGAAACCGCGCGCGCATAACTTGCTGCCGCCTCCGCAAACCTTCCCTGCGCTTGAAATACGTTCCCCACTCCGTTATGAGCTTCGAAGAAGTCCGGCTTAATTGCGAGCGCTCTCTGATAGCAGAGCAACGCCTCCTCGAACCGGTGAGCGCCGGCCAGTGCGGTCCCGAGATTGCTGCTCGTCTCAGCCAGTTCGGATTGAGATCAAGCGCCCTCTCAAACGCCTCGATCGCACCCTCGATTTCCCCTTTGGCCTGCAGCACAAGCCCGAGGTTGGAGTGAAAGAACGCCTCTTCCTTGATTCCAATCGACTCCCGCATCAGCCTCTCGGCATCCTCCAGTTGTCCGGTCTGGAACGTCAAGATCCCCAGATAGTGCAAAGCCTCCGCATGGCGCGGCTCGACCGCCAGGATTTTCTCGTAAAGCGGAGCAGCTTGATCCAGCTCTCCACATCGATGATGTCGGAGTGCATGTTCAAGCAACTCCCAGGCGGGATGAGTAGCGATAGGGTTCACGGGAAGTCCTGGAGGAACAAACTGGAAAGATGCGGGGAACATTCTTTAGGACGACATATCCGCTCCATCAGGTGCACTAGAATTGACGCGGCAGTATGGTACCTATCATGATAGATACCTGAGGTGTTCCTATGGCGAACATTGAGAAAGCCCGCGTGTTCATGAACGGTCGAAGCCAGGCTGTCCGGATCCCGGCAGAGTACCGTTTCAGCGTGCAGGAGGTGTACATCCGCCGCAATCCCGAAAACGGAGAACTCGTGCTGTCCGAGCATCCGCTCAAGCGTTCTCTGACCGAGATCTTTGCCCAGATTGACGATGCTGGCGGAGCGGGGGATCTCCTCCTTGACCGGGACCAACGGCAGCCTGAGGAGAGGGAGTGGATGTGAGGGGCACGACCCTTTACCTCCTTGATACCAACACTTTCGCTTACATCGTCAACGGGCGCTCCCCCGCTGCCCGGGCACAGATGACCTCGCTGATCGAGCACTCTCCTCTGGCTATTTCTGCCATTACGGAGGGAGAAATCCTCTATGGATTGGCGAAAAAGCCTGAAGCTACGCGGCTTCGGGCTGCTGTGGAATCCCTGCTTGCCACTGTGCTCGTGCTGCCCTGGGATTCGGCCGCGGCTGGCGCTTATGGGACGCTTCGGGCGCAGCTCGCATCGGCTGGCAAGACCCTTTCCGCTATGGATATGCTCATTGCTGCCCACGCTATTGCCGCGGACGCGATCCTGGTTACCAGCGACAAGGCCTTTTCCCAGGTCGAGGCTCTCCGGCCTGTTGCAAACTGGGCGACAGACATTTAGCGGGCGAAAAGTGACGGTAGGATGTGGGGCGTTGTACGGTAAACGTGGTTAGCGGACGGTCATCAAACGTGGTGAAGGGTGCGTCTTTATTGGCTGGATGCGTTTTGCGTGCATGTTTTTCGATGTGCTGGTGACTAGGGACGCTTTTCCCGGGGGATGTCTGTCAAGTTTTCAGCCGATAAATCCGAGCGGCGTTCTCTCCAAGGATGCCTGCCTGCTCCGCCTCCGAGAGGTTCGCGACCCACTCTTCGACGATCTCCCACCATTTGCTGTACGAACAGCCCAGGGTCACAACCGGCCAGTCCGTCCCAACCATCAGCCTGGCCGCCCCGAACGCCTCCAAGACAGTCTCGAAGTACGGAGACAGGGTAGCCGGGTTCCAGTTCGTCCAATCCGCTTCGGTTACCATCCCCGAGACCTTGCAGCTAACGTTTGGCCGCTTCCCGAGGCCCCCAATCCACTTCTTCCAGGGCTCGACCTCGCGCCGACGAATCCCCGGCTTCCCCACGTGATCGAGTACAAAGGGCTGGTTCGGATGCCGGTCGACGAATCGCAGGGCTTCCTCCATCTGCCCTGAATAGATCAGCAGATCGTATACCAGCCCGTGGGGCTTCAGCCGCGAGATTCCCTTATTGAACGCTGTTCCGTCGAGGAATCCTGCATCTTCCCCCTGCACGACATGGCGAAGGCCCTTGAGCAGGTCAGCACCTGCAAACCGCTCCAAGTGCTGTTCAAAATACTCTGACGCAATTGGCAGCCACCCCACCACGCCAAGGACCTTGTCAGAGCTACGAGCGACTCCAAGCAGCCACTCCGTCTCCTCCACGGTCTGCCGCGCCTGCACGACGACGGTGCCGTCTATCCTCGCGGGTGCAAGCTGTTCTTCCAGATCCGCCGGCAGGAAATCTCGCCTGATCGCCGCCATTTCCGGAGTGATCCACGAAAACTCCTCTGGATCGTACGTCCACAGGTGGTGGTGTGAGTCGATTCGAGATGCCATAGCAACTAAGTATCGAGCAACTCGAGTTTCGTTGCTTCGATCCGAGAGACAAGGAACCCGGATCCGTAACCATCTTTCGCCGCCCTAATCGTCGGGGCATATCGCCCACGGTTGATGCCGGCCTCGTCAAGCGCGGCGGTGAGTTCTTCCAAGGTCCCAAAGTTCACATCCGGCCCAAGTTCAGGTTCTGTAGCCATGGCCGGCGTGCAGTACATCATCCACCGGCCCAAGCGGCCCTGTCGCACATTCAGGGAGAGTTGCATGTAAAAATCCCACCATCCCGGCCCCTGGTTCAAGGGCCGCTTACAGGTTAATCGGAACAGTGCGCGAGCGACTGTCTTAGAAGCATAGAGAAGGATGCGGATTCAGCGTCTTTATGACGCAAGCATCTACGAGAACCCTACTGCGGGCAAATTGTCCTCGCTATCCCTCAATTGAGGTATTCCTTCTACGCCGGGTTCATCATGAGCTACAAGAGGGGTTAGACGATCTTTTTGCTTCGTGAGCCGTACAACTTCGGTGTTATTCGAGGGACGGCACCTGGGAACAGAACGAACGACAGCGATAGAATCGAGCCGAGGATGCGGGAGACGATGGCGAACGGATTCAATGCGATAGGGCGAACCGGATGCAGCCACGAACGCAACCGAGGGCCGAACGGAGCGGACAGAGGCAGGCCGAAAGGGAAGCGACCGCTATGATGGTGCAGGCCCCGGGGGCCAGCGAAGCTGTGCTTATGCCAGTTCCGATGGTCAGTGTCTCCATGACGGCTTATAACTCGGAGGCGTGGCTTGCAAGGGCGTTGGACAGCGTTCTGCGGCAGCAAACGTCTTTTGCCTTCGAGATTGTCATTGGCGACGACTGTTCCAAAGATCAAACGCTTGCCGTTGCCAGGTCGTACCAAGAGCGTTACCCGGATGTGGTTCGTGTTCTCGAGCGGGCCAAGAACCTAGGGATGCAGAGAAATTTCTACGACACGTTCGAGAACTGCCGGGGAAAGTACATCGCGTGGCTGGATGCGGACGACTACTGGACGGATCCGGAGAAGATGGCAATCCAAGTCAATCTGCTGGAATCAGACCAGACGGTGAGTGCGTGTGGTCACTACGTCCGACAGGTGACCTCGACGGGAGAGGTTCTTCACAAGAAGAGCCCATTCGTGCCAGCCGGCCGGTATGGACTGGAGCGGATCATTCGCAGCAACTTCGTGCCCTCGCCGACGATCATGTTTCGTAACGGTCTTCATCACAAATTGCCGTCGTGGTTTTTCGATCTGACGGGGCTGGCTGACTGGCCCATTCTGCTGATGGCGGGAGTGTCGGGGGACATCATCCTGATCGACCGGGTGATGGCGGACTACGTCCTGACCCCCGGAAGCGCCTACATGAGCAAGAACGCGCTGCACCAGGACCTGATCGACCTGGAGTTTTGCGAGCGCATGGAGAGTATCCTTCCTGACGAGTGGCACCGGTCGGTGCGAGCCTCCAAGGGCCGCCGCTACGGGCAGATCGCTTACCTGTACCTCAAGCAGAAGAACTATCCGGCCGCGCGCGAGATGGCGCGGAAGGCGTTCCGCGCTCCGAACGTTCTGGACAATATCGTGAGCAAGACAAAGATGCTCGCGCTTGCGACTGTCTGCGACACGCTTTGGAAGACGCGGCGAGCGGTCCCGCGCTTGTAGGCTGCATCTCGCCTGGTTCTCGTCCTGCCTCGTAGCGAAACGAACACAAGAGGGAAAACATATTGCCTTGCCTAAGGTGAACTCGAGAATCCGCCGATAGAAAGCGTTGTACAACTTTTCGTGGATAGACGGCCAAAGGGCATTGTTATCTCCTCTGATAGACGCCTTCACAGCTCCGCACATCTTGAGCCATTTTCGGTAGGACACTTTCGCTTTCCAGGCAGGCACAGTGACAAGTTCAAAAGGTCAGTTCGGCGCAATTATCGTTGGAGGTGGCCCTGCAGGAGTTGCGGTTCTGTTAAGCGCGCATCGTGACGGCAAGCTGAGGGAGCTCCTGGAACACGGGCTTCTGCTCATCGAACGTGGCGCCAAGATCGGTAAGGGGCAGATCGGCAACTACACGATCAACTCCGACAGCACGGGATACACGTTCGTTGATCCGCTTCGGGTCGGCAGCGAGGCGAGCCTGCATAAGATCCTGGAGACGCCGGTAGCGAAGCGCATCGCGGAGGCTGGTGCTGGTGCTGTTCCGCTGCGGGACGTGGGCGAACTGATGGCGCTGGTGGGCGAGGCGATGCACGCGCTGATCGAGGAGTACCCGCAGAGCGCGGTACTGACCTCCTGCACGGCGGAGTCGGCGCAGTCGTGTCCAGATGGAAGCTGGCGGGTTCTGGTCTCCGATGTGAGGGGTCACAAGCGCACGTTTCAAACGAAGCAGCTTGTGCTGGCGACGGGTGCGACGCAGCCGCATGCGCGGCTCGACAACGAGTTCGTCGCGGGTGCTCCGGTTGTGGAGCGCTGGGGCAAGAAGCTGATGCAATCCGGCGAGGTGATCAGCCTCGGCGGTCTCACTATTGTGACGAAGATGTTGAGCGAGAAGGCAGCGCCGAAGGTCGCGATCCTGGGCGGCTCGACGAGCGCGATGGCGGTGGCGCACGCGCTGCTGAACCGGCTCCCGGAGGTGCACTTCAAGAGCGGCGGGGTGACGGTGTTTCACCGGCGTCCGCTGAGCGTGTACTACATGAGCGTCGAGGAGGCGGTGGCAGATGGATACGACGAGTTCGGTCCACATGACATTTGCCCGGTCACACAGCGTGTCTTTCGGCTTGCTGGCCTGCGGCTGGATTCGCGGGAGTTGCTGATGCAGGTTCGGGGGATTGGTGGACGTGCTCCTGAGCCGCGCATGACGATGCACCTGACGAAAGAACACGATCCGGAAGCTCTTGCGCTCATCGACGAAGCGGACCTGGTGATTGCGGCACTTGGCTACCGGCCGAGCGCGCTTCCGATTCTGGATCACCAGAACGCAGCGATCACTCTGTTTGCCGAGAGCCATGTTTCGGCTCCCCTGGTCGATGCACAGTGCCGGGTGCTGGACGCGAAGAGCAATCCGATTGAGGGCTTGTATGGCATTGGGCTCGCTGCGGGCTTTGTTCCTTACGGCAAGTTTGGTGGCGAGCCGAGTTTCGTGGGCCAGGCGAATGGGCTCTGGCTATGGCAGAACGGGATTGGGTCAATCATCGTGAACGCGATTCTGCCCGTAACGGCGAGCCCGGAAGCGCGGCTGCCGGTGCAAGCGCATGGCGAGAGAGTTGTGGCGACTGCAGGGATTGCGCTGTGATACGGATCCCGCTCGCCCGCCCGAATCCAGCAAAGCTCAGCGAGGCGATCGCCGAGCTGAAGGCTCTGGAAGAGCGCGCCATCTTCAGCAACTTCGGTCCGCTCAGCATTGGCTTCGAGCAGAGGATGACGAACCAGGTGTTTGGCGGCGTGGGCGAGTGCCTTACCGTCTGCAATGCCACGATCGGGCTGATCATGGCGGTTCGCCAGGCGATGATGCGAAGGCCGGCGACGAAGCGGCGTTACGCGCTGATGCCCTCGTTCACCTTTGCCGCCGCAGCGCAGGCTGTGCAGTGGAACCGGCTCACACCGCTGTTTTGTGACATCAACCGGGTGGACTGGTCCGCGGACGAGCACAGCGAAGCGGAGTTGCTGGAGCGGTACAAGGACGAGATCGCGGTGGTGGTGCCGTATGCCACGTTCGGCTATGACATCGATCTTGACCGGTACGAGAAGATTCAGCGGGACTACGGCATTCCGGTGGTGATCGACGCCGCGGCATCGCTAGGGACGATCTCCGGGAACGGGCTTGGATTTGGTTCGGGCTTTTCGGGATCCGTCATCTACTCCATGCATGTGACGAAGTCTTTTGCCACGAGCGAGGGCGGGCTTATCTATAGCGCCGATTCGGAGATGATTCGCACGCTGCGGACGATGAGCAACTTTGGATTCGGCGAGCCGCGCAACGCAACGATGGTTGGGTTGAACGGGAAGATGACCGAGGTGTCGGCGCTGCTGGCGAGCCTGCGGCTGGAGAGCTTCGACGAGGTGATGCAGAGGCGTTCGGAACTGGTTGGGATGTACCGGGAGGCGCTTCCGGAGCTGTCGTTTCAGCCGGTGAAGGCGCATCGGCAGGCGCACCAGTTTACGTCGACGCTGCTTCCAAAGGAGTTAGCGCCGTATCGCAGCAAGGTGCAGGCTGAGCTGACACGGTTGGGGATTGGGTCAGCGAATTACTTCTCTCCGCATGTGGCGGAGCAGCCCTACTTCAGGGATTCGTTCAGTCCGGTGTCGTTGCCGGTGACGGATGAAATCGCTGCGCGGGCGCTGACGCTGCCGCTGTTCGACGCGATGACGGATGCGCAGGCGCACGAGGTGAGCGCGGCGGTGAAAGAGGCACTGGGAATCGTGGAAGAGCGGCACGTCGCGGTGGAATCGCCGATGCTGGCGGCGGGGGACTAGCTTCCGGGCTGAGAAGCTGAGGCACGGGCAGAAAAATTTGCCAAAAGCGTAAATTCATCTGTCCCTGTTTAAGGGGGCCATGTATACAGGTAGGTGCAAGCGTTCCCCCATGAGAGTGGGCGCGGCGTTTGCACGTTCCCATCATCCCAAAAGCACGAGCGGTCGTCGCTCGAGGTCCCGAATGAGTTCGCTCCCCAGGTTGCTGTCGTTTCCGGTTCTGCTCGGTCTTCTTCTCGCTTCAACGAATCTCTCAGCCGGTGCCCAGACAGGCGATTCGCAATCGTTCGGCTCCGTCGCCGTGGGCCAGAGCACCACGCAGACCGTCACGTTTGTTACCAATAATTCCCGTACGCAACTTTCTACCTCCTTCGGGAAAGACTTCACGGCATCCGCGACAACCTGCACCCCGGCCGGCGGCACCGGCCCCTTTCCAAACTACAACTGCAGTGCGACCGTGACCTTCGCCCCCACGGCTCCCGGACTGCGTCTCGACTCGATCTTCTACCCTAACTCCGACGGCGTCCCGGTCTTCCAGCAATACTTCTACGGAACCGGCATCGGTGCGCAGATCGGCTTCACGTTTGGATCTTTCGCCAACGCCGCGCCGAGCGTGGCCAATCCAGGTGGAATCACGATTGGCCCCGACGGCCTGGTGTACATCTCCAGTACATCCTCCAAAGATGTTTTCGTGTCGAATCCCGACGGAAGCAACCAACAGGCCTCTGGCTTCCGGGGCCTGAGTAGTCCCGGAGCCATCGCTGTCGATGGCGAGGATAACGTTTACGTCGCCGATAGGGTGAATAATCTCGTCTATGGGCAGACGCAGCATGGCGTGCAGCACCCCGTCCCGACGACGCCCCTCTCCGACCCAATCGGGCTCGCCGTCGACGGAATGGGCGATCTCTACATCGCGGACGCGGGCAACAGCCGCATCATCAAACTCGACAACTCTGGGGAAGAAACAACTGTAGCAACGGGCCTTACCAGCCTCGTGGGCATTGCCGTTGATGCAGCCGGAGACATTTATTACGCCCAGGCAGGCACGATCAACACGGTCTACGAATACCCCGGCGGGAATACGTCTGCCCGGGTCACCATCGGTCAGAGCAACTTCGGCACCATCCAGGGGATCGCTGTCGACGCCGGGGGCAGCGTCGCCATCGCCGCGAGCGGCGGGCTCAACGTGATCTCCAGCTTCCAGAGTCGCCTCGGCACCGGCTTCAACGGTCCGACCTCCGTCGCCATCGATCCGCAGGGAAATATCTACGAAGGGTTCAATTCATCCGCGACCAGCGCTGTTGCGAGGGTCAACCGCGGCACCGGATCCCTCACCGTGGGCGCCCAGGTGGGACAAAGCACCGTCGGATCGATCTACGTCGCGAATACCGGCACAGACGGACTCTCCTTCAGCAGCTTCACCTTCAGCGACCCCGCCTTCTCCGTCAACCCAGATGGAACAACTTGCCTGGTGGACGACAACGCTCTCCAGGCGGGTGGGACGTGCATCCTCAACCTTCTATTTTCGCCCACCACTCCGAAGACCTACACCGCGACCCTCACCATCGACTCGACGAGCGGGAACGGGTCGGCGACGCCGAGTTCGTACACACTCAACGGTCAGACTCCGCAAAGCACCACCACACTTTTTGTCTCTCCGAACCCGGCGACGTTCGGGCAGGCGATCACGTTCGGCGCGGTCGTCACCGCACAGTTTTTTAACGGGAGCACGAACACGAATGTGACTCCTACCGGCACGGTTGATTTCCTCGACTCCAACAACACTGTCATTGGATCTGGAACGCTGGCTACCGCAGGTGACGGGGACCAGGAGGCGACGTTCACTACGAGCGCCCTGGCCGGGGGAACCTACACTGTCCACGCCCGCTATAACGGGTCGACGACGGTCGGGGCCGGAACCAGCGGCCCGACGACTCTTGTCGTCAACGGCGGACCTACCGCCCAGCCCACGACGACCAACCTCACCTCCAGTGCGAGCACCGTCGTGAGCGGACAGCCCGTTACGTTGACCGCGACCATCGCAGGAGCAAGCTCTCCTGCCCTGACGGGCTCGGTGAACTTCGTCCTCGGGATCACCGTTGTGGGCACGGCTCCCGTCACGTCTACCGGGACGGGAGGAATCGCGACTCTTACCACCACCACGCTTCCCGTCGGCCAGGATTCCATTCTTGCGGTCTACAGTGGCGACGCCAACTATGCGACGAGCACAAGTAATGGGCAACAGGTCATCGTCACTTCGTCTGCAGCCACGACCGTTGCTCTGACCGCCGCTCCAGCGACTGTTGCCTACCGGTCGCCCATCACCCTTACCGCCTCGGTCACCAACTCCTCGAGCGCTCCTCTTACGACCGGGCAGGTGTACTTCTGCGATCTCGCCGTCCGGGGCTGCAACGCCTACTCCAATCTGGGCACTGTCCAGTTGAACCCGGCCGGCAATGCCGTGTTGAGGCTTGCTGCTGGAACGATCGGGAGTCACAGCTACACGGCCACTTTCATAGCAACCGCGTCTGCGTCCGCCAGCGTCTCGACCGAGCAGACCGTTGCCGTGACAGGAATCTATCCGTCATCGTCAACGCTTGTATCGTCCGGGGGCGTCGGTGCCTATAGCCTCCTCGGAACAGTCGTAGGCCTGGGAGATCGCACCGCCGGGCCGACGGGAACCCTCACCTTCAGTGACACCAGCAATACCGGTACTCCGGTGCTTGGAACTGCTTCACTCGCTCCCGCAACACTCGCCTTTACGACCACGCCTGCGACCGGCTCTCCCAATACGGTGGGCACTCATCCCTATGGCATCGCAAGCGGAGACTTCAATGGTGACGGGTTCATGGATGTGGTCACCGAGAACTACGACGGCGCATCCGTCAGTGTCCTGCTCGGCAACGGCGACGGAACCTTTGAGCCGCAGGTCAGCTACCCCGCAGGCAACCTGCCGGAGCGTGTGCTCGTCGCTGACTTCAATGGCGACGGCAATCTCGATCTTGTGGTCGCGAACACCGGGAGCGGGAGCATCAGCATCCTTCTGGGTGTTGGCGACGGCACCTTCATGCCTCAGGTGACCTATGCCGTCGCATCGCCCGTTGGCCTCGGCGTCATGGACCTGAACCACGACGGTATCGCCGACATTGCCGTGGGAGACTACTACACGGGATCGGTAAGCATTCTGCTCGGTGTTGGTGATGGCACGTTCCACCCCGCGGTCACCTATCAGACCGGGACCACCCCTCAGACGCTGGCGGAGGGAGACTTCGACAAAGACGGCAATGTCGACCTCGTCATCGGCAACTTCGGCGACAACACCATCAGCATCTTGCGCGGCAACGGCGATGGCACCTTCCAGCCGCAGGTCACCTACCCGGTTGGTTCCAGGCCACAGGGCGTGCAGGTCGCAGACCTCAACAACGATGGATTCCTGGATATCGCCGTCACCAATAGCGGCGACAACACGATCAGCGTGCTGATCGGCCAGGATGACGGCACCTTCCAGGCGCAGGTGACCTACCCTGTCGGCATCGACCCCGTGGGCCTCGTCATCGCCGACTTCAACGGCGATGGCTTCCTCGACCTTTCCACCGGTAATACCGGCACTGCCGCGCAGACCGACCTGACGGAAAGCTATCTCCTTGGCAATGGCGACGGGACCTTCCAGGCCCAGATAAAGTACCCAACCGGGAACTTCCCGTACGGACAGGTGGCCGCTGATTTCAACGGAGACGGTTATCCCGATCTCGCCATCTCGGACTTCAGCGATAGCACCGCCGGTATTCTGCTCAGCCAGGTCACCCAGACCGCAACCGCGACCCTCACTCCGGTGAATGTCACCGGCACTGCGGGAACGCACAACGTGGATGTGAGCTACCCGGCTGATGCAAACTTCGCGGCAAGCGTCTCCCCGACGATTCCGCTCGTCTCCGCACCGTCAGTGGCTGTCGCGAGTACAACCAGCCTCACGATCGCTCCGCTCGCGGCCACCGCAGGCCAGAACGTCCTCTTCACCGTCAGCGTCGCCGGTGCCGGGCAGACCACGCCCGTCCCCACCGGCACCGTTACTCTCGCCAGTAGCGGCGGAGGCCTTGGGACGACTACCATCACGCTTGGAGCGAGCGGGGCTGGCAGCTTCAGCACGAGCCAGATTCCGGTTGGCACGTACAGCGTTACGGCAAGTTACAGCGGAGACACGAACTATGCCGCCAGCGTGAGCGCTCCGCGGACTCTCGTGGTGTCCCTCGCCACCCAGACGATTGCATTCCCGGCGATTGCAAGCCACACCATTGAGGACGCCCCATTCACGCTGTCAGCTACTGCCTCTTCCGGTCTAGCCGTCACTTACACGCTTGTCTCCGGACCGGCTACCATCTCCGGCAACACCCTCACCCTAACCGGAGCGACCGGAACGGTCGTCGTCCAGGCCAGCCAGGCGGGCAATACCACGTATGCCGCCGCTCCCAGCGTGACGCAGAGCTTCACCGTCTCCGGAGCCCCGTTACCGACCCTTACCGGGATCACTCCGGCGGCAATTACCCTCGGGAGCGCGGCCACTACGATTACCCTTACCGGAACCAATTTCAACTCAGTCGACGTGCTACGTCTCAATGGCACCGGGACCATCGCTACCACCTTCGTCAACGCGACAACCCTAACGGCGGTCATCCCCGCTTCGGCGCTCGCGACGGCTGGCACGATCCAGGTTGCCGTGAGTGACTTGATCGGCAAGACCACCTCAAATGCCCTGACGATCACGGTCTCGAACACGCCTGCCGTCGTCTTTACCGGGCCCACGACCCCGCCTGCCTCGGGTCAGCAGCCGACTCTGACGTTCCAGCTCACCAACCCATACCCGGTACCGCTCACGGCATCGTTCAACCTCCTGTTCACCCCAGCGACCACACCGGCAGTCGATGACCCGGCTATCCAGTTTGCAGGCGGTGGGCGAAACTATACCTTCACGGTCGCCGCGAACTCCGTCGTCACGCCTCCCATCCAGCTCCAGGCGGGGACCGAAGCGGGAACCATCACTGTTCCGGTGACCCTCACCGCGCAGGGAGTGGATGTCACTCCTGCCAGTCTGACGCCTGTGGTTATCGTCATCCCGCCAGCCGCACCTGTCGTCAGCCTGGTGACGATGAACTCTACGGGCGGCGGAGTGAATGTGGTCGTCACGGGCTACTCGAACACCCGCGAGGCCACACAGGCGAAGTTCCATTTCACCGCCGCGTCAGGTGCGGACCTGAACACGCCTGATTTCACTGCTAACATCAACCCGCTGTTCGGAACCTGGTACAGCTCCGCTGCATCCGCGCCCTACGGGTCCACCGTGGTCTACACCCAGAGCTTCACCCTCGATTCGGGCACGGCCAGCACCATCACCGGCGTCACTGTCACCCTCACCAACTCCATCGGAACGTCAAATACGGGATCCTCGCAATAGCGAGGATCCGGTTAATCGCAAATATGTATCTCCAGCCGCGCGCGCGGAACGCATCCAACGACCCATGGCTTTGCCGTTGCCGTCACCGATTCTGCCCATGCTCGCCAAGCGCGTCGATGAGATTCCTTCAGTCTCAGATGTATGGAGCTTTGAGCCGAAGTGGGACGGCTTTCGCGCGGTGATCTTTCGCAACGGCGACGACCTGCTGATACAAAGCCGCGATGGCAAGCCGCTCGATCGTTACTTTCCGGAACTTCGCGAACCGTTACTGCGGCAACTGCCTGAACAGTGCGTGCTGGATGGCGAAGTGGTCATCGCGCGCGATGGCGGCCTGGATTTCGATGCGTTGACCCTGCGGATCCATCCTGCGGCTACTCGGGTGAAGATGTTGGCTGAAGCGTCGCCGGCGTCGGTCGTCTTCTTCGATTTGCTCCAGCTTGAGGGCCGCGATTTGCGCGATGAGCCTTTCCATCTGCGGCGTGCTGACCTCGAACGCGTTCTCGCGAAGGCGGAGGCGCCGCTGCACCTGACCCCTGCGACGAAGGATCGCGCGACGGCGCAGGATTGGTTCAAGCGCTTTGAAGGAGCGGGCCTCGATGGCGTGATCGCAAAGGCGATCTCCGGACCGTATACGCCGGATAAGAGAACCATGCTGAAGATCAAGCATGAGCGCGACTGCGACTGTGTCGTGGCGGGTTTCCGGTGGCATAAAGATGGCGATGGGGTAGCCATTGGTTCGCTCCTGCTTGGCCTCTACAGCGGTGTGGGCAAGCTGCAGCATGTCGGTGTCTGCGCGAGCTTTACGGCTGCGAAGCGCAAGGAGCTTGTGGAATTCCTCGCGCCGTATCGTGAGGATGCGTTGCGCGATCATCCGTGGGCGGACTGGGCCGACGAGGCCGCGCAGGCCAGCGGCCGGATGCCCGGAGGGCAGTCGCGATGGAACGCGCGGAAAGACCTAAGCTGGCAGCCGATGCGTATCGAGCTTGTCGTCGAGGTAGCGTATGAGCATATGCAGGGCGACCGGTTTCGTCACCTTGCGCACTTTCGGCGCTGGCGTGCCGATAAGGCACCGAAGGACTGCACGTATGAGCAGCTTGAAGTCGTTCCGCCGCACGAGTTGATGAGCATCTTTTCGGAAGGAACTTAGCGGATGCTTATGACTCTTCCCTGGTTTCGCGCCAGGCGCGCGTTGGATCATCATCCGGATCAGGGGTGCCCTGCGGGGGACGCAAAGTCTCCGGAATATGCCGCAGGTTGACGCGAATGCGATACCAGACGTAGGACGCGCCTCTCATGCGGTCGACCAGAATGTCATCCGGCGCGAGAAGTGCCGCAGCTTCGGGGTGTTGTTGCTTCCAGCGTTCCAAGCCAGCTTCCGCCGAAGCTTTGTCAGGAGATTGCGCGATCACGATCAGAGGCATGGCCGGCTGGCGGCGGCCTTTTTTGGGGGGACCAGCCGCAGGCTCAGGATTTTCGCCGCCGGGCTGAGCCGGCTTCTTCCTTGTGGCGGAGACGCGCGATTTCGAAGGTTGCACGCGGGCAGGCTCGCCGTCCATCTTGCGGAAGTGTGGCGGCCAAGGCGCGTCGCCCAGGCCTTCGGACTCGTCACGTGCGGCCAGCTCCAGCAAGGCGTCCAGCACCCCGGCGTAGTCGTTCATCGCGGCGTGTGGATCGCCGATCTTCGCGAAGCGATCCGGCACCGTAAGAACGGTAAAGTCGGCAGGGTCGCAGGTCATCACCTCATCCCAGCGGAGGGGCGTGCTGACGCGCGCATCGGGGAGCGGCCTGACCGAATAGGCGGAGCAGGTCGTTCGATCTTTCGCGTTCTGGTTGTAGTCCAGGAAGACGCCATGGCGCTCTTCCTTCCACCATTTGCTGCTGGCAAGCGAACAGCGCTTCTCGACCGCGCGTGCCAGCGCGAGCGCCGCCCGGCGCACCTCGGTGAACCCCCAGCGCGGCTCAATGCGAACGTTGATGTGAATGCCTCGTGAGCCGCTGGTCTTGGGCCACGCGACGAGGCCGAGTTCGTCGAGGAGCGCCTTCACTTCCATAGCGACAGCGCGGACGTCGGTCCACGCTACGCCGGGCTGTGGGTCGAGATCGACACGTAGCTCGTCGGGATGATCGAGGTCGCCGGTGCGCACCGGGTGCGGATGTAACTCCATGCAGCCAAGGTTCACGATCCAGGCGATGCCGGCGGCATCATCGACAACGACTTCTTCGGCGGTGCGACCGGAGGGGAACGAGAGGGTCACCGTTCGCATCCACTCGGGCAGGTCACTGGGCGCGCGCTTTTGGTAAAAGGGCTCTGCTTCCGCGCCATTGACGAAACGTTTCAGGACCACAGGGCGATCCTGGATGCCGCGGAGTGCACCCGGAGCCACGGCCAGAAAATAGCGGACGATATCCAGTTTTGTGAGATGTACACCGCGTGTGAAGTACGCCTTCGACGGGCTGCTGATGCGCACCATACGGCCACTTACTTCGAGCAACTCCGCGTCGTCTTCTTTCGCCATCGTTGTCCTCGCCAACGAACTTTGATGCCTTTTCTGGGCGGCCAGTGACCAGGCCATCGGGATCACTATTTGAGCGAGGTCATGCCTGGCTGGATCCAGGAGAAGAGAAAGGAACCGAGTTCTGGGAACTGGGTGGCGACGAAGCTGAGGATTGGGATGCCGATGAGCGAAGCGGTCTTGATCAGGAAGTCCCAATCAAGTTCCCCAGGTGTGTTCTTGGTGACGCGGCTGAGGACGGCATCGCGGTTGATGGAGGCAAAGATGGTGATGCCAACCGCGGAGAGAATGCCGAGAGTCACGGAGAGGGCGATGAGTATCAGGTGACGGTTGAGAAACGGGTAGGAGGTGCATGCCCAAACGAGGAAAAAGTAGAGCACGGCGGCGGTCATGAGGCGGGAACGAATCTGGGCGAGGACCATGCGGCTGAAATGCAGATAGACAAGGGCGACCCATTCCTCGCGTGCCAGATGCCTCGCTTCGGTGGGCGAGGGCTTCTCGGGGCATTTGCAGCCTTCTTCGGGGGACTCGAGATCGGGGGCAGTAATCGAGACAACCTCACGACTCCAATGGATGTGCAGCTTGTCCAGGAGCGAGTCGGCCAAGGTCTGGATTCCTTGCTGGACATCGTCGAAGGCCTGCAGGACGGGCGGGCTCAACCTCGGACTTCTTTTGTATTCCTTCCAAAGAGAAACTGCCTTCTGCTGGAGATTCTTTCCTCCGGAGACGATGGTCTGGCTTTCAGGCAGGAGCGGTTTCCGTTCCGCCTGCTCCAACAGGCGAAAGATCGCGCGGTACTGGGAGACAGAGTTCTGTGGCATCCAGAAAGACTTCCAGGTAAGACCTCCGATGGCGTTGAACGCCCGGCGGAGGGAGGAGTTCTCAAGCGGCTGGAGGATGTGGCTACTGAGGTTCGACCAGATGGCAAATGCCATCGCGAGATCCCACAGGATGGCGACGAGGACGAGCGAGAGGAGAAGCTCCAGACAGACATGAGTTGCTCGGCCATCGAAGACACGAGGGGAGACATCCGCGGCGCAGCAGAGAAGGAGCGCGGTGACGGAGAGGATTGCGAGCGACAGAGCCTTAGGGCCCCACTGCTTCCGCGTGGGCGGATAGTGCAGCAAGGAGGTGACCCGGTTGGAGCCTTGCTGATTCGGGATGTTTGGGATCGAGCCGCTATTGTCCGGCAGCCGCGGGGCGAGCTGGCTGGTGAAGTTGAGACGTCCCAGATGGCTGTAGAGGACATAAGCAAGACCTGCGGAAGCAAGAAACAACGAGTGAACGGGCGAGGCTCCGCTCAGAGGCTGCGTGACGCGGTAGGCGAAGAGCGCGTGCATTCCATCGACTCCCATCGACGGGGGGAGAATCCGCCAGAGCAGGAGCCAGAACGAGGTCGTTCCCGCAACAACTACTAGGAACAGAGGCACGTACGTCCACTTCCCGGGAGAGGTCGAAGGCAACCGGCCCAGGAGAAGAGTTGCGGCCGTCGAGAGACAAAGCATGCTGATGGCAAAGGGAAGCGCTGTCGAGGCACTGAGTAAGCCAAGCCGGGCAGGCGGAGGAAGAAGAACGGCGAGCATAAAGACGCCAACCAGATTGATGCCGAGAAGAAGCAGGAGCTTAGCGGTGCGGGTCGTTCTATCGTTCGTCAGGTAGTGAGCCTCGACGCCTTGCGGCTTCGGGAGTTTGAAGTCAAGACAGAAGTAGAGGTGAGCCAAACTTAACAGGGACAGAATGACCAGAAAGAACCGTTGCGAGGCGGGGGGAGGAAGGGGTTGGTCAAGACCGGCCGGTTCTCTCGAGAGTTTGAGGTCAGGCAGGTGGAAGTTCGATCGCTTCGTATCACCGGCGTTCGCGTCAAGCAGAGCGACCGGCCAGAATCGGCCATTATCCTCGGAACATAGCCACAACGGGGGATGCCCGAACGTCTCCCGCCGGAATGGCGAGTGGTAGTCCGGAAGGTCAAGAACAGGCGAGCCGTCTTGCGGAGCACTGTCCCTGAGGAGATAGTGGACGGCTGTGTGAAATCCTTCGGCGTTATCGCTTGTGAAGTTTCGAAATTGGGTGGCGGGCGGTCCTCCCGCTTGATGTGCAGGAAGACTCCAGAAGTAGTTCTCGGAGATGAGAGGCCATGACCCGACGAAGTAGATGTTTCGGAAGACACTGTTGGTCGCGGACCGGAGGAACAGATCGTCAGCTTCCCAGATGACGATCAGCAGGTTCGGAGCCTGTCGCGCGAGGATCTGGGCGACAAAGATTACGTCGAGTACGTCTGTGCCGCTGAGAATAACTGCCTGAATGCCTCGCTCGCGCAGCATTGTGGTGAGCTGATAGACGTTGCTCTCCTGCGAAACCGGCATCTGCTGGTGGGCGAAGACAGGGACGGAATCCTCGTCGATGGTTGTTTCATCGAAATCGAGATTGAGATTGACGCTTCCGGAGCCCTCCGTTGTTCCGCCAAAGCCCCAGATACTGCTCTTCTGGTAAGCAGTGCGAAGATGAGAGATGCCGCGTGGGTAGGTGACGTTAAGGACCTTGCTGCGTTCCTCCGTCCCCGCGGCTGATCTGGTTGCGGAGCCATTGGCGGTGGGCTTGCTGGCGTCCCTGATATTAAGGCCGAAGTTACTCTCATCCTCGGTGAGCACCGCGATCCGCGACGGCTCGATGTTTCCGTGTGCGTTGTCGGTGAGAAAGTCTTCTGTGCTCTTGATGACCGAATAAGAGTCAGGGGCGAAGGAGACGAAGCTGCTCTGTATGTTGCCGGTCATGACGCTACAGCCGCCGCTTGCTTGTTGTGCGCCCGGCAGAAAGTGAGAGCAGTCAGGATCCGTGATGGAGCCACTTGCAACTTCGACCGACTTGAGTGTGGGGGAAGAGTGCGTGGATGAAGTCGACCCTGACTGTGCGAGGAGCGTGGGTATCTCCTCAATCAGAGATCGTAAGGAGGGCCCGGATCCGCTGAAGCTTGGGCCAAGAATCTTTAGCTTCTCCTGTTGATTCGAACGTCTGGCAAATTGGCGAATGGCTTCGCGAAACTGAGTTCCGTTAATTCCCGATGTCGGCGAATTTCCTACGACAAACACTTCGAGAGACTTTGGTGGACAGGCGCCTTCAGTAGCCTTCGTTCGGCCTGGTCTATAGAGAAGAACCCCGGGCATCTGCTCGCGGCCCTCGAAGAAAAGCCGCTGTTCCTGACGGTCGAGGAAGCGATCTCCGGGGGCGCTTGATGAGCCTTCCGCGGACCAGGGCATCCAGTTTCCCTGGTACTGGTAACCGCTTTCCTGGAGCGCATCGCCGAGGGTGTCGAGATCGCGGTCGAACCAGAGGGCGAGACGGGTGTGTGCCGGGTCCGGCTCGATGGCGATCATGACCTCGAGATCGCTGCATTGCGCAGTGGATGATGGCTTGGGGGCCGACTCTCCCTCGCTTCCGCGAGGTGTGTAGAAGTCAGCGATGGCATCATCTAATTCCTTTGCCGCGGACCGTTGTCCCGTTTCCTTTGGATGGCGTTTTAGATCTTCGGTCCAGTCGATCTTCGCCATCGTCTCTTCCAGCGTGCTCGTGTGCCGATGGGACGATGCCGTCGCCGCGGAGCCACTGCTGCCGCCGAGTTGAGGGGACGGCCCCGATGTGCCGACACGCATGGCCGCGGCGGCGATGCCGGCGGCGACGATACCAGTAATGAGGGAGCGCTGCGCCATAGCAAATCACCTGCAAAAGGGTGGGGCGTTCCGTAGCCTGTGCCCATGTAACGATGGTGGGAAAAGGTAACACAGCGTTACATCCGTCTCAACCAGCAAGACAGCCCGGAACAATCAGTAGCACTTTTTGCATGCATCGCAATGAACGGCGAAATAGCCAACGAGGCTCGTTCGCGTGATCGGCTCGGCCCCGAATTAACGTCAGGCATGGGAGGGGGATGTCTTTCTCCCCATAATTATTCAGACGACGCATCGGGGCGTTCTGGATTGGAACGGAGACTTATCCTTGTTTTGGAGGCTGCAGGCGCAGAGCACTTCCGTGCCGGCTGAGAGCTATATAGCGAATAGCCTCAGATCATCTCCGCGACCACGAAGGAACGCGCATGATGAAGTTGAACTTGCTAGTTGAAGATAATCGTCGAAAGACTCTCTTCGATGGCGTACACGTGAACCTTGTTTCTACCGGTTCGCTTGGCTACGTATAGGGCTTCATCCGCCGCAGCCACCATCTCCTCGCAGTTCGCCGCGTTGACCGCTGCCGCGAGTCCGAAGCTGCAGGTCGCCGTAACACTCTTCTGCCCAAACGGTATCGGAATGCCGTAGACGGCTTGGCGAAATTCCTCCGCTCTCGTGAAGGCGTCGGCCTGCGTGCAACCTGGAAGTACGATCAGAAACTCCTCGCCGCCATAGCGGCCAACCGAATCGTACGGTCTCATAAGACCTGAAATTCGCCGGGCCACCTCTTGGAGCACACAATCGCCGGCCTGATGTCCGTGCGTGTCGTTGACCTGTTTGAAGTGATCTAGATCGGCCATCACGACGCACACGTCGCCGTCCTCTCGCCGGGATCGATCGATCTCACGTTCCAGAATCTCAAAGATGGAACGGCGATTCCACACCCTTGTGAGGCCGTCCCTCGTGGCCTGCTCATGCAGGGCTGCCTGAGCTGCTTCCGCGGCCCTGGTCGCCTTCTGGAGCTCGGCCGTCCTTTGCAAGACCCGCTGCTCCAACTCGGCGTTACGGCGTACAAGATAACCTGTCCTTATGCGATAGGTCACCACCGAGATCAGAATGAGGAGCAATCCGCAGGAGAGACGAAACCATCCCGTCTGCCAGAAGTGCGGTGTCATGCGAAGCTTGATTCCCGGAGCGCTCGGTCCCCACTCCCCCTCGCCATGTGCTGCCTGCACCTCGAAGAAGTAGTGGCCTGGCGGCAGTCTGGTGTAGAACGCCTGTCGCCGCGGTCCTACCTCAACCCAATTCGGGTCGAATCCACGCAACCGGTAGCGGAATCGGATGCGCTCGGGAGCAACAAAGTCAGGCGCGGTGAACTGGATTTCGAGATCGGTGCTCTCTGGCCCAGCTATAACCTCCCGCTGGAACGGAACTACCTTCTGGTTGACCACCACGCTTTCGACCGTCGCGGGCGGCGGAGAAGGAACGACCTGGCCGAGCCTTGGGTCGATCGAAGCGACGCCAGCAACCGTGGCAAACCAGAGGCGTCCATTCTCGCCTTTCCAGATCGACGGACTTGCGCCAAAGTTACACTCAGCAACCCTCATCCCGTCAGGGGTCCCATACACGATGGAATGGATGGAAGAGATCTTTCCATCCGCATAGTCATTGAGTTCCTTCTTGCTTACCCGGAAGATACCTTTGTTACACGTCATCCAGAGGTTGCCGGAATCGTCCTCGACAATCGCACCAACTGTCAGATCGAACAGGCCCTGGGCGACAGAGTACGTCGTAATCTTGCCATCCTTGATACGGTTCAAGCCGCCAGGCGATGTTCCCGCCCAGGTGACTCCTTCAGGATCGACATAGATCGCCTGGGCGAAGTTGCTCAACAAGCCATTTGCCGTGGTGTAGCTCGTAAAGGTTCCAGAAGAGAAGTGAGTTACTCCCCCATGATCCGAGCCGAGCCAGATCGAACCATCGGGAGCGAAGACAGACGTATTCAGCAGCCCCGGTGATTTGTAGTGCTCAAACTTTCCATCATGAAACCGCACGAGTCCGTTGAGTTCGTGGAACGAGAGCCACAGATCGCCATTTCTATCCTCGAGGATCGAAGCAATCCGCGCGTCGGGGCTCTCGGCGTCTCGAAAGGAGGTAATGTGGCCATTGAAAAGCCGGCTGAGAATACCGTGCTCTGAACCGATCCAGAGACTTCCGTCCCTCGCCTCACTGAGGCCATTCACCGACCCATCGGGCAAGCCATCCCGGGTTGTAAATACGCGTACTTTTCCATCTTTCGTGACATGATTCAGACCGGTGCTGTTCGTGCCGACCCAGACGCTTCCGTCGCGGGCCTGCAAGACGGTCCAGATCATGTTCTCGGAGAGACCTTCCTTCTCCCCGAAGCTCTCGAAGAGCCCCTCTCGGAGTTCCACCGCGCCACCCTCCGCGAGTCCAATCCAAAGGTGGTTGGCACGGTCCTCGTAGATGGCGGACACATCATCCGAGGGCAAGCCGTCGCGATGCGTATAGCCAGTGAGCGAGCCTTTGGAAAATGAGGCAATTCCGCTGTGCATGAAGGCGACCCACAGCATTCCTTCATGGTCCACAAGCAGGGAACTGATGCGCGCGTGTGAGGGCATGCTGGCTGTGGCTATATTCTCGAGGAGGCCATGACCTGGATCCCAGTGAGCGATCCCTTTGGGGGTCGCCAACCACAGAGATCCGTTATGGGAGGCGACGATTCTTAGAATGTTGCTATCCGGAAGACCGTCGGTTGTTGTGTAGAGCCGGAAGCGACCATCTTTCAGGCTCATCAGCCCCTGGGCCGTCGCAAACCACATGGTTCCGTCCGGAGTCTCGGCAATGCCGCGGATATCATTGCACGGCAACCCGTCCTTTGCTCCGTAGAGACGAACTTGATCATCTTTGACCGAGTACAGCCGTCCCGCACTTCCGACCCAGATGCTTCCGTCGCGGCTTGCGAAGAGCGTAGTGAGCGGGGTATCGGCCGTAATGTAACTGCGAAATACACCCTCTCTATAGCGGGTTAGCCCGCTCCTGGTCCCGATCCAAACGCTTCCATCCAGACCCGAAGCGAGGAGTTGGATATAGTTATCCTTCAAGCCTCGGCTATTGAGTGTGTTGAAGACGGTAAATCGAATTCCGTCGAAGCGGGCGAAGCCTTCCTGCGTGCCAAACCAGAGATAGCCGTCGCGCGTCTGCGTCACCGAAGCGACAGAATTCTGCGGGAGTCCGTTTCTATCGGTCAGTTCCGTCTGGGTATATTGCGTCAGCTTGGATTCCGACGCGAAGATGACAGACGAGAAGGAGACGAGGACGATGAGTAAAGTTGCGAGATACTTCGCTCGCCGCACTCGAACTTTCCGGAGATAGCCCATCGCTTCTCACCATCTTCTTGCTTCGATCGCCGTCAATAACTTCGTTAATCATCCATCGCGATGCCACGGTCTTCGGCGCGCGTGTCTCCTGCTGGAAGGAGGCTATTTCGACGAGTGTGATTGTTCGTCGAATTAACCGCAATGACACAAACGGGGCACGGACGCTATGAGTGTGTATTCCCCACTTACCGAAGCATTCCCCAAACGTTGCAGTCAGCTTGGCTGGATACGCCTGAACGGCCTTGCGCTTGGTCCCGATAGAAGCGTGAGCGAGCAAATCGCACCCAGACACCAAGGGCAGAACGTGTTGCTGGTCGAAGCTTGCGGAGGCCACCGCAAATGAAGCTGAAGAAGATCCTGGTAGTGGACGATGATCCGGAGATGCGCCTTGCCCTGAAGATCAGGCTGCGCGCCAACAACTACGAGGTAGAGGCGGCGGAGGACGGCGTTTCAGCCATTGCGGAGGCGCGGCGGCGCCAGCCCGACCTGATCCTTCTCGATCTTGGCCTTCCGGCGGGCGACGGCTTTACTGTTCTCGAACGTCTCTAGGCTCTCGATGAGCTGGCAAAGATCCCTGTAATCGTTGTCTCTGGACGGAATCGGTTGATGAATCAAGATCGCGCTCTCAACTGCGGCGCACGAATTTTCCTGCAGAAGCCCGTCAAGAACGCCGAGCTCCTGCGCTCGATCGAGCGGATACTCGAATCAGGATCGGATCCCGATTCGGTCGTCTACGACCTTGACGCTTGCAAAGTTGCGACACACTCCTGACATGCAGCCGACTTCGCTCCTGCTTCTTCTCTCTTCGGGTCCTGTTCAAACTTTGCTCACCTCAGAGTACTCGCCCCGGCGCGCGCTTTACATGGCGCACCCCTGGCTGCTCTGGACAAACGTGCTGTCCGATGTGCTGACGGTGATCTCGTATGCTTCATTTCTTCTCGGGCTTCGATGGTTGTTATCGAGGATCAAGCACATACCGGGAATCAGAGCTCACCTTTGGGTGTTTGCCGCTTTCAAGATCTTTGTTGCTGCCAGTGGCGCTACGATCCTGATCCGCATCATCAACATCTGGTTCCCTCTCTACCAGTTCTCTATTGCCTTGAAGATCATTTGTGCCACCGCGTCGATCCCAGCCGGGATCCTGTTCGCCTGGCGATCGCAGGCCATTGCGAAAAACATCACGCGTTTCTTTGACCTTCTCGTGTCTGACCAGCAACGCAGTGAAGCCTTGAGAAAGAGCGAGGAGTTCCTCGAGCGCACTGGAACGATTGCGGGCGTTGGTGGCTGGGAGGTGGACCTTGTTACCAACGAAGTAACGTGGTCGGCGGAAACCTACCGCATCCATCGAGTTCCGCTCGATTACAAGCCGACGCTCAAAGAAGGACTCGCTTTCTACACGCCCGAGTGCCGCCCGATCATTACCGCCGCGGTGCAGAGAGCATGCGAGGGTGGGGAAGGATGGGACCTCGAGCTTTCCGTCACTCGCTGCGACGGCGTTCGCATTTGGGTCCGCACCGTCGGAGCGGCGGAGCTTAAGGATGGTGTTCCGATCCGACTGGCTGGGGCCTTCCAGGATGTAACCGCCAGGGTTGCAGAACGCACGGCGCTCAGGGACGCCAACGAGCGAGTCGCGCTCGCCACCGATAGTGGTGGGATCGGTATCTGGGACTGGGATATCGCCAAGGGGTTTGTTCACTGTGACCGGTGGATGCATCGTCTTCACGGCATGACATACACCGGCGAGCCCGCCGACGAGATGCTGTGGCGCGAACAACTTCATCCTGACGATCGGGAGTCTGTTGTGGGTGCGCTCCACGACGCACTGGCCGGTGGAAAGCCATACGATATGGAGTTCAGAGTCTTATGGCAGGATGGTAGCATCCACAACATTCGCGCGACTGCGCAGATATCCCGTGATGATGCCGGAGAGCCGATTCGCATGGTGGGAGCGAACTGGGATGTCACTGAATCGAGGCAGTTGACCGCAGCGCTCGCTCAGCAACACGAATTGCTCCGTGTCACCCTCCAGTCCATCGGAGACGGTGTTATCACGACCGACGCCTATTCCAACATCACCTGGATGAATCCCGTCGCCGAGCGGATGACCGCATGGTCTGTCAGCGAGGCCATCGGGTTGCCGATCACGGAGGTCTTCCAGATCGTTCATGCCGAGTCAGGTGCGGCCGTCAACAATCCGGTCGTCGTGTGCCTTGCAAGCCGAAGCGCTACCAACCTTGCACCGAATACGAACCTCATCTCCCGCGACGGAAGCCAGTTAGGCATCGAGGACTCGGCGGCCCCTATTCTCGGAGATCGAGGTGAACTTCGCGGAGCGGTGCTGGTCTTTCACGATGCGACCGAACAGCGCAGCCTGATCGCGGAGACGAGACGCGTGGACAAAATGGAGTTGAAGCTGAAGGATGACTTCCTCTCGCACGTCTCGCACGAGCTACGCTCTCCGCTTACGTCGATCTATTCCTTCAGTTCCATCATTGCGGACGGCCTTGCCGGGAGCACGACGGCAGAGCAGAAGCAATATCTTGGCATCGTTCTCAAGAATGTCGAACAGCTTCAGTTCATGATTGAGGATCTTCTAACCGTCACGCAAATGAGGGAAGGCAAGCTGAGCATCCATCCGCAGGCGATCTCGGCACAGGAGGCCGTCTCGGATACCATCGACACGATGCAGGGCGCAGCCGCTCGCAAGAACCTTTCGCTTCGGTCGGAGTGTCAAATCGAAATTGACAACGCTTATGCCGATCCTACCCGTCTTCGCCAGATCCTGATCATTCTTCTCGACAATGCCATCAAGTTCACCCCTGAGGGTGGCACAATCAGCGTCCAGGTCTCGGAAGAGAGTGCCGGCTACCTGCTCGTGCAGGTCTCGGATACGGGATGCGGAATTCCACCGGAGCAGAGGGGGCGGGTTTTCGAGAATCTCTACCAGATCGACAGAGCCGGCCAGGGGGAACCAAACGGATCTGGCCGAAACGGACTCGGACTGGGCCTTCATATAGCAAAAGACCTAGTCACGAGACAGGGTGGGCGGATCCGGATCTCCGACGCTCCTCAGAGAGGTACGGTCTTCTCCTTCACGGTACCTACCTGCGCCGGCAAGTTGGCTGGATTCGCCGCGAGTGACGAGTGGATGGCTACGGCCTAAACCAGGCGATTGACTATGATGATCGTTACCACGTAGCATCTGTCGCATGAAACGGCGCGACTTTGTGAAGGGCCTTGCTGTCGCCACGGCAACGGCAAGTACAGCGTTTGGACAGCAGAATTCGGGCGCGCAGGCGCAGAATCCGCCTCCGGCTACGAACACAGTCGATCAGGGAACGATGGCTGTCAACCCGTCAGCGGCCTCCAGTCCGCGGGCAATCTCCCGCGTCCAGCGGGATGCGCAGGTCCGGACGCCGAACATCCCGATCTCGCAACCGGATGACGTGGCGATCACGGAGACGCGTTATTTCACCCCGGTGCGTTTCGCGACCTTGACGCATCTCTGCGAGGTGTTCATGCCGGCTGGTGACGACTATCCAAGCGCCCTGAAAGCCGGTACGCCGGAGTTCCTGGACTTTTATATCGGGGCGTCGCCCCGCGAACAACAGGCCATGTACAACAACGGCCTTGATCGCCTCAACGCCGACAGCATGAAGCAGTTCAACATTCCGTTTGCGAAGGCTGACGCGAAGCAGGCCGATGCCGTCATCCGTCCTCATCTGAAGGGATGGATGAATGATCATCCGCCGACGGAGGGTCACATCCGTTTCGTTAACCTGGCGCACCGCGACATTAGGACGGCCACGATGAACTCGCCGGTTTGGGCGAAGGCAGCTGAGGCGCTCGGCGAGCGTACGCCGGGCGTGGGACTTTACTGGCATCCGATCGATCCGGGCACGCAGACATGGGTGAGCAACGGCATGGCGCAGGCCACACCAACCTCGAAACAGAAGCATTCCTAAGATTCGGATCCTGAGAGAAGAGAGCAGAGAGCATGGCACAGAAGAAGGTGGACGTCCTCATCATCGGGTCGGGACATACCGGCGGAATGGCCGCAAAGATTCTGACGGAAAAAGGTATCGCCTGCACGATGCTGGATGCCGGTCCGATGCTGAACTTCGAGAAGGATCGCGAGCTGAAGCCGGTACACGAGCTTCCTTACCGAGGATTCGATGCGCCGGGCCGTTTGCCGCACGTCTTCCAGGCGAGCGAGTTCAACGCGAACATGTGGGTGGATGAGAAGACCATTCCTTACTACCATCCGCCTGATCAGATCTACAACTGGGTTCGGGTACGCAGCGTTGGTGGACGTTCGCCGTTCTGGGGACGTCAGTCTTTCCGCCACAGCGACTACGAGTTCAAGAGCAAGGATCATGACGGCTTCGGCGAAAACTGGCCGATCTCGCTGAAGGACCTGGAGCCTTATTATCCGCGCGTGGAAGAGATCTTCCGGGTCACGGGACACACCGATGGTTTGCCGCAGTATCCTGACGGTAAGTTCATCGAAGATAATTCTCCCTGGTCCGGGGCCATGCAGCGGTTTGTGAACGCCGGCAAGAAGCATGGTGTGCCGGTTACGAAGGCGCGGTCGGCGCTGGGCAAGGATGGGATGGCCGCTTCCATCAACCTGGTGATTCCGGATGCGGTGGCCACCGGGAAGCTGACGACGATACCCAACGCGATCGTTCGGCAGATCACGGTGGACAAGGCGACTGGCCTAGCTGACGGAGTTCTATTTGTTGACCGCCACTCGCACCGCGAGATGGTCTTGAAGGCAAGGGTGGTGATCGTTGCCGCGGGAACTCTGGAGACGACCCGTCTGCTGATGATCTCGAATATCTGCAACTCGAGTGGCGCTCTCGGGCACTATCTCACGGACCAGATCTATGGCGCGGGTATCATCTGCTCGGTTCCAGAGGCACGCGACGGCAAGGGCGGCAAGGGCCTGATGGGCGGAGGCGCGCTGATTCCGGGCTTTCGCAACCTGGATACGAAGAGCGATGGCTTTCTTCGCCGCTATGCCGTCAACGTCTCCAACAATAACGGTCCGTTCGACGCGCGCTCTCTGCCGTTCTATGGCAAGGAACTGGATAAGAAGCTGCAAAGCTATAACGGGAGTTCCTTCTCGACAAACATCATGGGCGAGACGCTTGGGCATTACGAGAACCACGTTACGCTCAACAAAGATGTCGTGGATGCCTGGGGCATGCCCACGCTCAACATTTATACGAAGTACACGAGCAACGAGACCAACATGACCAAGGACTATATCGACACCATGTCGGCGATGGCCGAAGACGCTGGTTTCGATATCCTGGTCAAAAACTACGAGTTCAACCCGCCTGGCTTCTCGATTCATGAGCAGGGCACAGCGCGCATGAGCGACGATCCGAAGAAGGGCGTCGTCAACAAGTGGAATCAGAGCCACGATATGAAGAACCTCTTCATCACCGATGCAAGCGTTTTCGTAAGTGCGGGCTGGCAGAATCCGACGATTACCATGTGCACGCTCGCCATGCGTGCTTCGGATTATCTCGCCGAGGAGATGCGGAAGGGCAACGTCTAACGTTCGACGTCATAAGATACTGCTGTTTTCCAGAAGAAGGGATTTTGCGTGCGGAACTTGCTGCTGATGTTCGTCATACTCTTCGGCCTGAGCGCTGGTCTCCGCGCGCAGGACGGTGGCGCGTCTAAGCCGGCCGCCCCGGCGCAGCCCATCGCCTTCAACCACAAGCTGCACATTCAGACTGCGAAGCTCGAATGCAACGACTGTCATGAATCTCGCGGTGACGGTTCGACGGTCAGCATGCCGCAGCCCCCGAAGTGCATGCTGTGCCATGCGTCGGTTGCGACGGACAAGCCGGATATTCAGCGCCTGGCGGCCGCGGCGAAGAATGAAGACAGCATTCCCTGGGTTCGCGTCTACCGTGTGCCTTCGTTCGTGACCTTCAGCCACAAGACTCACACGGCAGCGGGCAACAAGTGCGAGGAGTGCCATGGGCCGGTCGCTGAGCGGACTGCCATTGCACTTGAACATCCCACAAACATGGGAAGCTGCATTGCCTGCCATTCGGCAAAGCAGGCTCCGACCGGATGCGATACGTGTCACGGGATTATGTCGAAGAACGGCCACTCGCCTTTTGATGCCGACGGTGTCGTTTTGGCCCGCCTCCAAGTTCCTTCGGGAAAGACGTCGAAGTCCATGGTGTCGGGATCTTCTGAGGAGCGGCGTCTAAGCGCCGCGGAAGCTTTCCTTCATGCGCCTATGCTGTAGCGAGGTCCACGAGGAGCCAGGTCCAGGACAAGCCAACCGAAAAGAGTCTAACCCTAATATCGTGTGCCTTTCTGCACGGACCCGTCGGTCCCTTCCCTTGCGGCTACCTACGCCTTGCGGGATCCGGTAATTTCAACTTGGGATTTCAAGCCGCCCCGTAGCTCACTAGAAGTTGTAGCGGAGTCCCCCTTCGATACGTCGACCGTTGTCTGCGGAATAAGGAACCAGGAAGAAGGGCGATCCGAGCACACCGCCCTCCGAGGTGACATTCGTGTGATTGAGGAGGTTCGAGGAGCGGACATTCGCTGTCAGGGTCTGCCGATGGTCCGCTTTCGGGTCGCGAGTGATGTTGAAGACGCGCTGGATGTTGCCGTCAACGTGGAAGCTCCAGGGAAGGCTCGCAATATTGCGGGCGAGAACGCCAGTGCCTCCGGTTGCGACAAGGGTGCCAAACGGAGTACTAACAGCCCCTGCCTGGCCGGGAAGAGCAAACTGAGGGCGGTCGTTGAAGTTGCCATCGCCGTTGTTATCAAAGCCAGTTGTCAGGTTGAAGGGAGAGTTGCCGTTGCCGTAGTAGTTGGTACTCAGGACGACCTTCCCGGGTAGATGAGCCGTGACGTTGGCGAAGTTCTGCCAGAGTGAGTTACCGGTCTCACGGGCATACTCCCCGGCGTTGGTCGAGGAGCTTTGCGGAGTGAGAAAGGCGTTGTCATCCGTATCCGAAAGAATGTGGATCCTCACCGCCCCGACGAAGAACTGGACTGCCTTGAGCTTCTGGTTGCCGATACCACCGAATTCGATGTCCCCGGCAGCATCCGCTGAGCTCTGCAGTTGCAGAACGTCGAGGTTGGCGGCGCCGGGACGGGGCCCGGTCGGTGAGCCGCTCAGAGGCGTGTTGACGTTGAGGGTGCGCTCCTGGCGCCAGCCCCGGATGTAGATGATATTCGAAGAGAGGGAGAACCCGAAGGGTAGCGTCTTGTCGGCACCCACCTGCGCCATCAAGGTCTGGTTGCTGCCGTAGTTGGGTGCGAGAGTGCGGATGGATTGGACGACGGAGCTGCCGGTGGTGGCAGGGGTGCCGTAGACGGGATCGTAGACAAGCGAGGTGACGCGATTCGTGCCGTCCTGCCGGAGGAGCTCTGCTTGCGTGAAGGCGAGACCGTTGGGGCTATGGCCGCTGAAGAGCCCGAGGTGGGCATTAAGGTTGAGCGTTTTGCTGCCGCCCGGTGCCCAGGATACGCCTGCGCGAGGGCTGACGCCGTCGGCCTGGAACGGATGATTCGCCACGAAGTAGCGGAGGCCGAGCGATAGCGTGAGGTTCGACCGGAGCTTCATGTCGTCCTGAAAGAAGAAGGCGCTGTAGAGCTCGGTGAGGTCAACCTGCGGGTTGCCGGAAACGGAGGAGTACTGGCTTGGGGTTCCGCCCGGAAGTGCAAGCAAGGCTCGGCGATACTGTTCGAGACCGCTGATGGTCTCCGTGGCTGCGGTTGGGGTGTTGCCGTTCAGCACAGGGGCGGTGCCTCCGCCAAAGATATACGTTCCATTGAAGTTGGTGGTGAGGGTCTGGTGCTCGACGTAATCGAAGAACTGGAGACCGGCTTTGAGCGAGTGCCTGCCCTTCGTGTAGATGAAGTCGTCGTCCCACTCCGTGCGGATCTGGCGTATGCGCTGATTGCCGATATTGGCGCCCCCTCCGGTAAAGGCACCTGCGACCTGAATCTGTGGCGCAGTTGATGTGGGAACGTCGATCTCGCCGCGAAAGTCGACGCTGACGCGGCCTTCGTGCAGGAGGTTCGGAGAGATCGTGGTGGTATCGCTGAAGCGGAGAACGTGATCGTAGGTCTGGGAGTCGTAGCCGCTTTCGAGCAGTGTGGTTCCACCGACACCAACGTTCGAGAGATGGTCCACATTGGCAGAGTAGCTGGCGAAGGCGATGTTCTTCGGGCCGAGCTGCACATCGAAACGGCCGCTCCCGATCCACAGGCGCTGCGGCAGGGGAACATTCGCGACGGTAGAGGTCTGATTGCCAGCCGAGTCCAGGGTGATCGCGTTGACCACAGCGAAGTCATCGATCGACCGGTGCTCCAGCGCGAACGAGAAGTTGGAGCCTTCTTTGCGGACGGGGCCGTTGAGAGTGAAGCCGTAACGCTGCTTGCCTATCGCGGCAGGTGCATCGGAAAAGGGATCGCGGGCGTTCATAAACTGCGAGGAGTTGGTGGTGAAGAGCGAGCCATGGAAGTTTTTCGCGCCGGGCTTGGTATAGATCTGGATGTGACCGCCTTCAAAGGGCGGCTGGCGATTCTCAGAGGAAAACAGGTCGGGATTGACCTCGACGCGGGCGATGGAGGACTTGGGAGGTAGCGGGCTATCGTCCTGAAAGCCGTCGACAGAGATAACGGTTCCGGAGGGGGGTCCACCGGCCGACGCCGCCAACTGCTGGAGTTCGCGCTGGAGGTCGTCGGGATCGTCCGCCAGGGTCGTGAGCTGGTCCCCGGAGAGCGTGCCCCCGTTGAGTCCACCCAGCACGGGCTGAGTACCGGAATCTCCCGCATCGACGGTGACGGTGATGGAATCCGAGGGCACCAGGGTGATGTGGAGGTCGTTTGTCGAGCGCGAGGGTAGCTCCTGCTCGAGAGGCGCGAATCCGTTGGCACTGGTCGCAAGGTGGTGAGGGCCAGGGCCGACGCACGGAAAGCGGAAACGGCCATCGCCGCCGCTGGTCTGACTCGGGCTACCGTCCAGTTGAACGCGGGCACCGGGGATCACGGCGGCGGTGCTGTCCTGGACCGTGCCGGTGAGGGGTTTGCCAGGGCACGGTGTCTGAGCGCGGGCACGTGAGGCCAAGGAAACAGCTAACGCCGGCAAGAGTGCCGCCGCGAAGAACAGATGTCGCATTAAAACTTCTCCTGAGCTTGAACGGCTGGTTGGGATACGAAGAGTAGACCAGCTCGGTTCCAGATCGTTTTGCGGAAAAATCAGCAAAGTGTTGAGGGGCTGGGTTCATCAGATGCCAATGCAGTCAGCCTTGCCACCCCATCCGGCTCGCGTTGTTGTCGCCGTCGTGGCTCTTCCGACGAGAAACAGGCGACTACTGCTCCCAGTCTCGATCCCGATGCCGTATTCAGGCACACGTGGGAGCCAAATGCATCCAATTGCTATTCGCAATGCATCCAGATACATACAGTATCTGAAACGGATGTTGATCAGGAGACACGGATGGAGCAAAGGTGGAAACCTAGGGTCAACCCATGGTTGATCGCGGCAACCGTGGCCCTGGCTGCCTTCATGGAGGTCCTGGACACCTCCATTGCCAACGTCGCCCTTCCACATATTGCCGGAAACCTGGGCGCGAGCCAGGACCAGGGCACATGGGTGCTCACCAGCTACCTGGTGGCAAATGCGATTGTGTTGCCTGCAGGCGCGTGGGCATCCAGCGTCATTGGCCGCAAGAACTTTTTTCTCGCCTGTATCACCCTGTTCACCGTAGCAAGCTTCATGTGCGGCATCGCGCCGTCTCTTCCCATTCTTCTAATCGCACGCGTTGTTCAGGGTGCGGGTGGCGGCGGATTGCAGCCCATGGCGCAGGCCATTATGGCTGACAGCTTCGATGAGAAGAGACGAGGACAGGCATTCGCTCTTTATGGACTCGTAGCGGTGCTTGCACCATCAATCGGGCCTACGTTAGGTGGATGGATTACCGACAACTACTCCTGGCGCTGGATCTTCTATATCAATCTGCCAGTCGGCATTCTTGCCTTTATCCTCGTCACGCGCCTCGTGGAGGATCCGCCGTGGATCAAGCCGAGCCGAGATAATCTGCGCAGGCTCGATTACGTCGGACTCAGCTTCCTCACCCTCGCGATGGGTGGCATGCAGATCTTTCTCGATAAAGGGCAGGAGAAGGATTGGTTCGGCTCCGAGTTCATTCGCGTCTTCGCGGGCCTCTTCGCGATCGGCATGATCGGTCTCATCTGGTGGGAGTTCAAGGTGAAAAACCCAATCATGAATCTAAGACTCTTCCAATATAAGAACTTCGCGATCTGTTGCCTCCTGATGCTGCTGGTGGGCGGCGTTCTAAACGCAGCGACCGTTCTCCAGCCGCAGTTTATGCAGGAGTTGCTTGGGTATACTGCTACCAAGGCCGGTGAAGCGCTGACTGGCGGAGGCCTCGCGCTGCTTGTTGTGATGCCGCTGGCAGGAATCGCAGTCGGGAAGTTTCCGGCTCGCAATCTGGTGATGATCGGCTTCGCCTTCTTCGCGTACAGTTTTTACTTCTCATCGACCCACATCTCACCCTATATCTCATTTAACGAGAATGCTCTGCTCCGGATCTTGCAGGTGCTGCCAATCCCATTTGCTTTTATTTCGATCACAAACGCCGCATATGTGGGTCTGCCGCGGGAGGCGTCGAATCAGGTCTCGGGCATTATCAATTTTGTCAGAAATGTCGGTGGCAGCATCTTGATCGCACTGACAGGTGCGGGCGTCGTGCAACGTACCTCGTTTCATGAGGCCCGGCTGCAGAATTACATGTTGCCGGGAAGCCAGGCCTATAACTCGCAGATGACCGCGATGAGTGGCTTCTTCCAGGGTCACACGGGCAACGCATATGATGCGCAACATATGGCTCAGGCAAACATCTATCAGCAGCTCAACCAGCAGGCGACGGTGCTCGCGTATCAAGACATCTACCGCGTCCTTTGTTGGATGTCGGTATTTCTCGTTCTATTCGGCTTATTGCTCAGTAAGAACAGACCCGGCCAGGGTGCCCCGGCAGGCGAAGCAGTCCACTAAAAGAATTGATGGGACGCACTATGAGAGCAGCCTCGCATAAAGCCACAAGCTACTTCGCCGCCCGCCAAGACGAGCCGCCGAGCCGGACCATCTCTTCGCCACGGAGACTCTCCCGTGAGGAGAGTCAGCGTCAGACACGTGCCCGCCTCATCGAGGTAGGGAGGCAGCACTTTCTTGCCTATGGGCTCGGTGGCGCGGTAGCGGAGAAGATCGCCGAAGAGGCGGGCTATTCCCGCGGCGCGCTTTATTCGAACTTCGCAGGCAAGGAAGATCTCTTTGTCGCTGTCATGCAGGAAGAGCATCAGCGGTATTGTGAGCTCTATAAGGCGATCTATCGCGACAACGGAGATTCAGAGAAGATGCTCCAAGAACTCCGGACTACCTATATCGATATGTTGGTCAACCCAGAGTGGGTGATCCTCTGGGCGGAATTTCAGTCTGAAGCTGTTCGAAACAAGGAGATGCAAAGCCGATACCGGCAGTTCTACCATGCGATGGTTCAGGACTCCGTCAATCGGCTGACAGAACACATTGAGAATGGCAGCCTGTTATGCAAGATGTCTCCTAGTAACTTCGTGCTTGCCATGAGCAGCTTCGCGCATGGACTCGCTTTGCGGCAACGGGTTGTAGGATCGCAGCCTTCTGAAAGAACGACGCGAAAGCTCATAGGCGAAGTGTTTGACACCTTGATTCGAACCCACGCTGGAGAGTGGAAAGTGGATTCGCATCGCCCTCTCAATCCGTGAAGACAGATATCGAAGTCTATCTGCCCCGGTTTTTCGATACCTGCCTCCAGGTTAAGCGTTCAGCCTAACCAAAGCCTTTGTAAATATAAGTTACGAAGATTTTCATTTCGCAATGGCGCGAGCTCAGTGCGGGGGTTGTTCCATCTGAGCGATCTTGACGGCTGTTGCGTCCGAGTCTTCTTTGGAAAGTGCTGCACTCTCCTGCATCGCTCTGCCGAAAGCTTGCTTCGCCTCCGGAACCCTGTGTAGCTGTAGAAGTGTGCCTCCAAGAGCGGCCTCGATCAACGGAGCTTGGGGAGCGATCGCGATCGCTGCTTCAGCTTCCTTGAGCGCAGCATCTGAGTTTCCCATTCGCATGAGCAACGGGACCTGGCTCAGGTGAGACTCCGCCGCAAGCAGTGGCACATCGAACGACCCCTCGTAGACGAGGACAGAATGGCCGATCAGCTCAGATGGCTGGCCATCCTGAAATTGCCTATAAGGGTTGAGACTTCCTGGCCCCCAGAGCACCCCTGCGGCATCCTCGGCGCTGACGAGAAGGGTGCCCTGTAGATGTGAAGGGACCACGGGGCTCGGTTGTCCCGCCAGCATGGCAAGGCCAGTCGGCAGCGGCCGGCACGGTGTCTTGTCGTAGGGGGGAGCGCCACTGAGATAGCTGTAGGCAAACCAGCAGTCCGTGACGTGATGCGACGTGGTCCACGCGTTGACTTCCTTGAGTTGCTGCGCCCAATCGACGTTCGAGTCGGTGAGCATGCGATACGTTCGGGACGAGCCACCGAACGCTTCGTTTGCGTAAGGCAGGTAGTCCGGATAGGCGTGGAGCGATGTGGCGCACTGGAAGACAAAGAGAGCAGAGACTATGGCGGCGGCATAACGAGACCTGCGGGCTATCTGCAAAGCGGCTGCGGCGGCGAGGAGGATTGCGAAGGGATAGATCGCGAGCACATGACGTACGCCGATGTTGACGTGTGCAGGCAGGCAGGCAATAAGGATGGTGAACAGAGCAATCGCCAGAATCACGGCTTCGCGACGGAACCGCTTCAGTGCGAAGGTCGCGGCCACGAGAAGTAGGATCAAGGTCAGCGTGCTTTTGATGAGCAGCGCGGCTGGGAAGTAAAGCCATGTTCCTCGCGGGTAGATATGCCCGAAGAGAAATCCCGCACCTTCGGTAAAAGAGGTAGCAAGCTTGGTCCATCCGAAGAGATAGGCTTCCGGTAACAGGTGCCATGCGGCAAGGTGTGTCACCAGGCTGGCTTGCCACGGAGAAGGCCCCATGTGCACAAAGGCCGCGAGTGGAGGGCCGAGGGTCAGTCCGTTGGGCCGGGCCTCGTAGCGGAAGGTATAGAAGCTCCAGAGCACGACATAACCGATGAGACCAACGGCGAGAACCGCAGAGAACAGCGAAGCTGCTCTTTGGGCACGGTGAGAGGGAGTCGTGGCTATCTCCCAAAGCGCAATCAGGGCAATGATGGGAAGGACGAGGACTCCATTTAGCTTTGCCGAGAGCGCGAGGCCAACGGCTAGTCCGCATAGCACAACCCTCAACCATCCGGGACGCTTGAGATAGCGGTAAAACGCGTAGACAGAAGCAAAGGTAAAACAGGCTACGCCCATGTCCGTCGTTACCAGGGCACCGTGTGCCAGGATGGTGGGCTCGAAGGTAAACAGGGTGAGGGCGAGCAGGCCTGCCAGTGGGCCGAACATCTCCCATCCTGCAGCGAAAATCAAGAGCGCGAGTGCAAAGGTAAACAGGCTCGCAGCAATGCGTGCCCGGGTCAGCAAACGATAATCACCGTTTTCAGCAAGCATCTGCTGGCCGCCGGTGTATTGCTCCACCAGGAAGAGAAATCGTGGCGGAGCCGCTGGCTTGATCGTCATGCCAAGCAAGGGAGCTGCCGCGACCAGCTTTACGAGTGGGGGATGTTCGGGGTTCACGCCGAAGTCCCTTGCGGTCCAGTGCTGATAGCCAGCGTAGAGGTGAGCGCCCTCGTCGTAGCTCATGGAGAGGTGCCCAATCGAAAGCCATTCTTCGGCGGCGAGTGTGCACAGGAGGCATGCGGCTATTAGGAAGAAGACAAGAGTCCGGCGTGGTGACGGGGCCGAGCCCTGAACTGTGGGCGATGTAGCGCTTTTTGATAGCAGCTTCGGAGTGTGGCACATGGGAGATGCTCCCGGAAAATAAGGTGAGCGTAAGGTAAAGTCGTTGGAAACTGCTGCGGAGGATGGAGTAAGTGCAAGTTCAGATAGGAAGGATCAGCGGGAACGGGCTATCGGGAGTCTCGAGTCACAGCCTTGCGAGCCCTGTGTGCTCTTCGGACTAGACCTCGGGCGTCTGCGCTACATTGTGAAATTCGCTGATCCACCAAACGCCACCCTCCTTCACGAGGACCAACAGCAGTTTGTTCCGAAGGATTCCGTCCTTGCCTACCGGCAGCCCGGGATAAACCTTTTGAAATCCGCTGAGCTCTCCAGCAACATCCACGACCGCAACGTCTGGCCGGATGAAGCGCAGCTTGGTGATAGAACTCTTTGCTGTCGTTCCTTTAAAGAAGGTTTGCCCTATCTCTTTATGCCGCTGGATAAAGTCTTCGCGGCCAAAGCGAACGGTGCCAAAGATGTTCGTAAAGCTCACATCTTCGGTGACATGATCGGAGGGATTCGAGTGCACGAGAGCTTCGATGGCTTTGATGTCCTCTGGAGAGCCGCTGATGGCACCTGGCTGGGCGGCTGGCGTTGCGGAAGACATGGAACCGAGAGTGGGATCAGGATGGCCGTAGACCGCACCGCCATCGACACCCACATAGGTGGCTTGCCTGGCAATCTGAAGCCACTGGTCGCCGGCCTTCTGCCAGACGTTGGTAAAGCGGCGGTTGAGCGGCTTGCCAGCCATCGGTCCGTTGGACATCACAATGTCGTCATGACCCATCTCGATGGCGACGTCCTGAACGACGAAGAAGGCCTCTGGGACCGCCCTGGCGCTCGAGTACTTGAGCTTGTCCTCGCGCATGGCGGCGAAGACCTGGTCGCGGGTCAGGATGTTGTTGCCTGGGCTGTTGACGACCATGGCCGGTGACCAAACCTTTTCGAGGGCTGCGAAGTCCATGGTGCCGATGGCGCGACCAACGGCGCGACCGTTTGCCTGGATCTGTGTACGGATCGCTTCGGTCGCTGGCGTGGAGGATGGGGGCGAGAAGGTGCTGGCGCCGGAGCCTTCGATGGTAGCGCCGTCGAGGCCGACGTAGGTGGCCTGGCGGGCGACGAGGGTCCAGTCGTCTCCAGAGGGCTGATAGATGTCGGTGGTTCGGCGGACAAGGTGTTTGCCTGCCATGGGACCGCCGGCGAGAACGAGGTCTTCGTGACTCATCAAGACGGCTGTCCCGTTGATGACGGTGAAATACTCGGGGACACCCTTGAGGCTGGTATAGCTGAGGCCGCCGTGGTTCAGGGCTCCGAGGATTTGTGAGCGCGAGACAATCGTGTTTCCGGGACCGTTGACGATCAGGTCAGGGGACCAGTAACGGCTGAGGGTGGCGGCGTCGCGCGTGGCGATCGCTTTGCCTATGGCGACGCGCTCGGCGGTAATCTTTGCGCGGATGGCTGCGGTCTCGGGTGTTGACTCCTGAGCATGTAAAAGGGCGCCTTGCGGAAGGGTCAGGGAGAAGGCTACGGCGGCTGCCAGTTTGATCTGTGTCTTCATGAGATGGCTTTCCTTTTTGAAAGAAGGTGTCGTTGCAGTTGAGATTCAGGCGAACAGGGCCGCTTTGATTGGCGGTCCTACGACACGGATCCGGTAGTGTTCTTCCGATGCCGCTGCTTTGGCGGGGTCGGGGCGGGCTCCGGCTGGGTGGTTCTTCTCGTAGTCGCGGAAGAAGGCTTCGATCTCTCCGGCGGGGTCGTAGATGTTGAGGTGTCGGGCCGGGGTGGTTCCGAGGACGACGTAGGAGTGGGGGATCCCTTTGGGAGCCATGAAGCTGTCGCCTTTGTGGAGGACGTTTTTGTCTGTCCCGCACTGGATGCCGAAGGAGCCTTCGAGAAGATACATCCACTCGTTCTGTTCGAGGTGGATGTGCATGGGAGGGCCTTGATTGGGTGGGGTGGTTACCTCGAGGACTGAGAGGCGGCCACCGGTGTCGGCGGAGGCGATCTTGTCGTAGAAGGCAGGTTCTCCGTGGACGGTCCATGGGCCGTCAATGCGGGCTTTGCCGGCGGGAACGATGAAGGCTCCGGGCTGGGTCGTTTCGGCTGGTGAGGCTTGAGACGCGAGGCCGAGGGCCGGAAGAGAGAAGAGTCCGTTGCGCAGGAAGTGGCGGCGTGGAAGTGACATGGTGGCTCCTGATTGTGCTTTGCTTGAGGGCTCCGTTTCAATGGTTATCGCTTGATGCGGAAGAGCACGCCGATGGACAGGCGGAAGTCGTTCTGGCGGTCGTTGGTGTTGTTGGCGAACTTTGTCATGAGGTAGTCGGCTCGAATTGGTTCGACCATTAAGCGGTTTCCGAGGAGGACTCGGACGCCTCCGCCCGTCTGGAGGGCGAAGGTGTTGGAGCCGCCGAGGCCTGTGCTCGATGGGGCGAGGGTACCTGAGGCGTGGGCTGCGCCGACGAGGAACTCTCCGAAGGGTTGGATCTGGTACTCGGGGGCGACGGGCGTGTAGCGTGCGCCGAAGGTATAGGCGGTCTGGGTGAGGGTGTAGCCCTCCGTCGTGATGTTAGAGGCGTGGGTTACGTTGAGGTCGGCTACGGCCGCCAGGTGGCGCGAGAGGCCATATTGCACGAGCGCTCCGCCGCCGTTGAGGGCGAAACAGCCGCAGTCGGGGCCGGTGTTGCTGCGGATGTAGGTGTAGTTGGCTCCAAGGTCGATGGGGTGGCTGCTTTGGGCTGCCGCCCCTGTCGTCAGGGCGGCGGCGAGGATTGGGAGAAGGAAATGCGTGCGGGACTGGATTCGGAACATTGGGTGTGTCTCCTTGGGCTGGCGGCTACTGGACCGTCAGGGTGACGGAGATGGTGTGGGTGATGGAGCCGCTGGTGGCGGTCACGGTGAAGTTCGAGTTGGTGGTGGGGATGGTGAAGCCCGCGCCGCTCCCGCATCCGGTGATCGCTCCGATGAGGCTAAGGGCGCAGAGGCAGAGCAGGAGGCGTGGGTTGAGCCTGCGGCGGAAGCCGAAGAGTCCGGCGATGAGGGCCGCGGCGGAGATGCCGAAGGCGGCGTTGCGGCCTCCGGGCGGGAAGGGTGCGAAGGGTTTGTTGCGGGCGGCGAGGGCGGGGACGGAGACCGTCATGGTGGTGCTTGTGCCCGTGCCTGGGGTCAGGGTGGAGGGAGCGAAGGTGGCCGTGGCCCCGGCAGGAAGGCCGGAGGCGGTGAAGCTGACAGGAGCGGTAAATGGATTGGCGTTCGATGGACCCAGATCGATGACAAGCTTCGCTGAGGAGCCTCGAATGACGTTAAGGCTGGCGTTGGTCGTGGTGACGGTGAAGTCGGGTGCAGTTGCAGGCACTCCATGCACAATTAAGGGGATTGTTGTTGAGCCTCCTTGATAATTCAGGGTGAAGCTACCAGAAATGTCTCTTACTGCGTCAACGTAAACCCCGAAATCGATGGTGCATGAAGTCCCGGAAGGAAGAGACACGGGGTCGCAGGTGTCGGAATTTATGTAAAAACTGGGATCTCCTGAAAGAGGATTCGCATGATAATTAATAAACTGAATTGGGCCGAGAGTCGCGGTAAGACCGGCCGTTACTCCGGCGCGGGATCCGACCATAACATCACCAAAATCAAGTTTATTCGGGGTGACGGTTATGATTGGCGTAACACCATGCGCGATGAAGGTAATCGTGGTTGCCCCTCCTTGGTAGCTCAGGGTGTAGCTTCCAGAGACGTCTTCTGCTTCGCCAACATAAACCCCGAAATCGATGGTGCACGAAGCCCCGGAAGGCAGAGACACGGGGTCGCAGGTATCCGAAGTTATGTAAAAGTTGTTGTCTCCCTTCATAGGATTTCCAGCGACGTTCATGAACTCGATGGGGCCTACCGTTGCGGTAAGAGTGACCGTCATGCCGGCTCTGGAGCCAGCGGTAACATTGCCGAAGTCAAGATGAGGCGAGGTGACGCTCACGACGGGAGCGACGTCATGCACGATGAGGGGGATTATCGTTGACCCCCCTATGTAGTTCAGAATGAGGTTCGCGGTAATGTCTCCTTTCACAGATGCATAGACCCCGAGATATAGGGTGCAGGAAGCGCCGGGAGCAAGAGATACCAGGTCGCAGTTCCCTCCATATGAATAAAAAGGACTGTCAGGAAAGGATTCACCTGTGAAGATAAGTGGCAGGGTGCTAGGGTTCGTTAGGGTGACAGCGGCTGCGGCCCGCGATCCGACAGTAACGGTGCCGAAATCAAAAAGGCTGGGTGAAAAGGTTAGCTCGGGCGATCCGATGCCGGTCAGAGGTGTGGACGCCATCTGCGTCTTCCCAGGGTCGTCCGTATCGGTGTAGGACAGGGATAATGTTCCAGAGTTCGCTCCTAGCGACCCCGGAGCAAACACCACAGGAACCGTACAGGACTTCAACGACCCCAACGAGGTGCCGCTGATGCAGGTGGCTCCGCTCACGACTTTGAAAGCGCCCGTTGTAGTGATCCCCGAGAGGGTTGTTGCTTCGCCACCGTCGTTGACTACGGTGAAGAGTTGGGGTGAGCCCGTTTGGTTGACGGAGACTGTGCCAAAGTCGGCTGGGAACGGCGAGATGCGGACGAGGCTGAGTGGGACGCCGGTTCCCGTTACCTTCACGGAAGCGATGAAGTTTTCGTTCGCCTTCGTACCGTCGCCCAGGAAATACTTGACGGTGACCGAGCCTGAGAACGGACCGGTCACGAAGGGCGAGTAGAACGGCGAGAACCCGCAGGTCTGTCCCGGTGTGAGGGTGCCGATGCAATTGCCACTGCCACCCGGGATCTGGATCTGGGGGTCGCTTGGCGTGACGGAGACGACCTGGATCGGAGCGACGCCCGTGTTGGTCAGGATGGCGGATTGGTTGGGGCTCAGGCCGCCGACCACGTGGGTGCCGAAGTCGAGCGATGCGGGGGTGAGGGTAGCTGGGGAGGGTGCGGTGGTGTAGGTCCAGTCGAGGATGCTTGTGGTGGTGTTGGCGGTCGCGTTCGCGGCTGCGGCCAGAGGTTTGGCTCCGCCTGCGTCCGGGGCGGTGGCTTCGGTGCTTGCGGTGAAGCCGAAGTAGGCGGTGTCGCTTCCGAGGAGGGTGGGGATATCCTCGGCTGCCTGGGTCTTCCAGACGGCCTGGGTGGCGGTGTCGGTGAGGATGATGGACTCGGTGGCTCCGTCGTAGTCGATGTGCAGGGTGAAGACGTGGCCGCTGTGGAGGTCGATGCCGGAGCCGGCGAGCGAGGTGGCGGGGACGGTGGGAGCGGCTCCGTTGACGTAGATGCCGGTGGAGTTGTCGCCTTCTCCGGCGGTGTCGTGCAGGTCAAGCTTGAGGGCGATGCTCTTGGCGATGCCCTGGTAGCCGAGTCCACCGCCGCCGGTGCCGATGGCGTTCGCACCATTCGACTGGATCGTGAAGGTGAGGCCTTCGGCGAGAGGATCAAGCAACTGGAAGGCGAAGTCGGTGGAGAAGGTGGTTGCCGAGACGGGCGTGGAGTAGAAGGCGCTGCTCGTCTGGGATGCCTGATCGGCGGTGAGTTGCAGGACGCCGTTGGCGGCGGCTGCGGGGCCGTTGAGGGCCAGGGCGCCAGTGGTAAAGCCGTTGCCGAGGTCGATGAAGGTGGGTGGAGGTCCGCCGGTCGCGCCGAAGCCGATGAGCGATGCCGCGACGGAGTTCGTTCCGGAGTTGCCGGCGATGTCGATGGTGAGTTGAGCGGAGCCGGTGTCGGCTCCTGTGAGTTGGACGGGGATGGTACAGCTTGCGCCGGGGGCGAGGGTGGTCCCACAGGTGTTGCCGGTCGCTGCGATTTGTAGACCGTTCGAAGCGACTGAGCTGCCGTAGACGAAGTTTGCGTCTTCGCTGCCAGCGTTTGTCAGAGTGACGGTTTCAGTTGGAGTGGAGCCTGCGGGGACTGCTCCGAAGGTGTAGGTGGTGGGGCTCAGGACGAGCTTTGGCCCCTGGTAGACGCCTGTGCCGGTGAAGGTGAGGGTCTGGGTTCCGGCGTCGTCGGTAAAGGACAAATCTCCGGAGTAGTGAGCCGTAGCTGTTGGCGCGAAGGAGAAGGCGAGCGTGCAGGATGCCCCGGCGGCTATGGCATTCCCGGCGCATGTATTGCCCGTCAAAGCCGGGGTGAAGACAGTCCCGAAGTCTCCCGACGGAGTCGCGTTGCCTGAAAAACTGATCGGCCCCGCGCTTGCGTTGGTGAAGGTGACCGTCTGGCTCGCCGTGCTCCCAACGGCGACGTCTCCGAAGGAAACAGTCGTTGGTGTAATGTTCAGGGTCGGCGGAACGCCCTGCCCCGTGAAGTAGATCGTCTGGGTCCCGGCAGTGTCCGTAAGGATTAGCGCTCCGAAGTAGTTCGCCGCCGCCGTCGGGGTAAACGAGAACTGATACACGCAGGACCCGCCGGAGGTGATATTGAGTCCTCCACTCCGCGGCGTGCATGTACCATCCCCAGACTGGTTGAAGGCTTTGTAGAAGTCCCCCGTGCCGGTCTGACTTTTGAACTGGATCGATACGGGGCTGTTGTTGGCGTACGTGATGCTGTTCGTAACCGTGGTCCCAACGGTCACCGCGCCGAAGTTCAGGCGTGGAGGCGTAAGGGTCAGCACCGGGAGCACGCCCACTGCCGTCAACGCCGCGCTCTGCGTGCCCACCGAGTCCACCACCGCGAGCGTCGCGACCACCTGGCCCACCTGCGTCGGCAGGAACGTCACACCGATCGTGCAGGACGTACCGGGGTCGAGCGAGGTGCCGCACTGGTTCTCGCTGATCACAAAGCCGGTCGAGCTCGCACCCGTCAGGGCAATCGAGCTGATGGAAAGCGGCGCGGTTCCGGCGTTGGTCAGGCTGAAAGTATCGGTTGGGCTTTCGCCGGCGACGGTCACGTTGCCGAAGTCTTTGGTGGTTGGCGTCAGGGTCGCCTGCGGCGCGAGACCTGTCCCCGTCAGGGTACTCGTGAATGTGCCCGCGTCGGAGACGACGCTGAGGATCCCGTTTGTTACCCCAAGAGCGGTCGGTTCGAAGGCGACAAGGTATTTCCCTGACGCACCCGGCGCAAGCGTCCCGGCCTTCGCCGCCAGGTGAAAGGCGCTCCCCGTGACCGAGCTCGTGATCAGCTTGATGGGTACCGGACTCGTGTTGGTCAAGGTAAACGGGATCGGGCCGGAGGACGTGTTGAGCGGCAGCTTGCCGAAGTTATAGCTCACCGGGTCCAGCGTTGCTGTCGGCTCGATCCCATTGCCTGTGACGTTGAGTGTCAGCGTACCCGCATAGTCGGTGGTGACGCTCAGCGTTCCCGCGGCGGCTCCCAGGGCGGTCGGGCTGAAGGTGACGGAGACCTCGCACAGGCTGTTGGGTGCGATCTGCCCACTGCAGCTTCCACCGCCGGTCGCCGTGAATCCCGTACCGGTGATCGATACGCCGGTCACGGAGATGGACTCCTGGCTTGTGTTGTTGACGCGAATCGCGGAGACAGCCTGGGCCCCCACTGTCACGTCTCCGAAGTTAGTTGGACTGCCGGGAGCCGGAACCAGTGTTGCCGAGGCATACACCGCCTTGCCAGTCAGCGTGGCGCTCTGGGTCCCGAGCGAATCCGTGAACGTCAGGCTCGCCACAAACGTGCCCACCGTTGCCGGCGTAAAGATCACGTCGATCGGGCAGGCCGCGCCGGCTGCCAGCGATTTAGGACAGCCTCCGTTACGAACCTGGAAGCTGCTTGCATTGGTGCCCGTGATCGCGAAGGAGTTGAAGGGCAGCGCCGTATTGCCGGTGTTGGTCAGCGTGATGGTCTGGGGATTCCCCGCAATGCCCAGGGTGAAGGTCTGAAAATCAATGCTCGCAGGGGTGACCGTTGCCTTTGGCGCGGCGGCGAAGCTTGTGCCTGTCAGCGCCGCCGTCTGCGTTCCCACGGCATCGGTGACGGTCAGCATGGCTGCTGCGGTTCCTGCCGATGCCGGGGCATACGTCACCAGGATCGCGCACGAGCCTCCCGCCGCAAGCGAGCTGCCGCAGTTGCTGTCCGGGATGGCGAAGCTGCCCGCGTCGGCTCCAGCGAGTGCCTTTGAGGTGATCGATAGCGCGGCGTTGCCGCTGTTGGTGAGCGTGAAGGTCTTGGCCGCGCTTGTGCTTCCAGCCGCGATGTTGCTGAAGTCCGCACTTGCCGGGCTAAGCACAGCTGTTGGTGCGGGTGGCGTGGTCCCGGTGCCCGAGAGCGCCACAGTCAGCGGCGACGACGGATTGCTCACGTCAGAGATGGAGTAGGTCGAGCTCAACGCGCCCGCGCTCTGTGGCTTGAAGGTGAACGTGAAGGTGCAGGAGGCGCCGCTTGCGATACTGCTGTTGCAGTTGTCGCTCTCGCTGAAGTCATTGGCATCCGTCAAACTTCCCGCCGAGAGACTGATCGTGGCAGAGGTGGTGTTGGTGAGGGTTGAGGTCTGGGTCGGGCTGGAGGAGCCGGATGGCGTGTCGGGGAAGCTTTGCGTCGAAGGCGTCAGCGTAAGCGAGCCGCTCGCAAGCTGCACCCGCGTCACAAAACCGTCCAGCGCGAAGTCGGGATAGCCACAGGTGGCGCAGGAACTCTGGTACGGATTGACCAGGAGGAAGTTGTTGGTTCCTATCAGACCGGCAATCAGCAGGTTCCCCTGCGCATCCACGCTCGCCGCCTCGGGTCTCGGCAGTGCCAGGCTTCCCAGGTAGCTGGAGATCAGCAGCGAGTCCATGCCCGCCTTCGTTGTGTCGAACACCTCGAAGGCGATATCGGCGTTATATTCCCCCGTGAGGGCATTGGGTGGGATCGCATTGACCTGCGGCACGATACCGTTCCCGACCGCCGCGATCTCGCCGTTCGCCAGGGTCGCCAGCAAAGGCACAAAGGGCGTGTAAGTCGAGTAAAGAATGCTCTTGCCAAGAGGGCTGAGCTTGGTCAGAAAGTTACTTCTGGTTTCGGTATCGATCGTCGTAAACGCCGCATTCTTGATTGGATAGTCGACGGACTCCGTGGTGCCTGAGAGATAGATGTTGTCCGTGGAATCGATGACGAGGTCGATAGGTGTCTCGAACCCCGGACCACCGCCGCTATTCATTGTTCCACCGAGGAAGGTGGTGTAGAAGATCGTCCCCGCCGGTGTGAGTCCGTGGAGAAAAGCGTTGCCACATTGCCCGCCACCGTCGCAGACGGGCTGCACAGCGTCCGGGGTCGGGATAGGTTGGCTTGCATAGCTGCCGTAGGCCTCACCGGCAACCCAGAGATTTTGTTTCGAATCGAGCGCAATCGCCTGCAGGTTCTCTCCTCCAATATCTCCCGGCTGCCCGAACGTCGTGGCATAGAGCAGAGAATCGTTTCCGGACTTTGTCGTGTCGAACTTTGCGATGAAGGAACCTCCGCCTGCGGTGAAGGTGGTGTTCTTTGCATCCAGAAATGAGGCTAGACCGCAACATGCATTGCCGATCACGTAAGCGGTTCCATCGGTCCCCACAGCCAAGGATCCAGGAGCGCTGCTATAGGCGGAGTAGTTGTAAGCCTCGACAAGGCCAGCCCCAATCAACGACGAATAGAGAATCGTGCTGCCGTCCGCGCTCAGCTTGGTCAACGTGGCGCTGTTGTAATACCGGTAGTCCGGAATCGCACTCGGGTACCCGTTCACCACGGGAAAGTCGGTCGAATCCGAGGTCCCGGCGATATAGAGGGTGCCATCGGACGCGATGACCAGAGCCCCCGGAAAGTCGCTGCCACTGCCGCCGATGTAGGTCGAATAAAGCAGCGTCTGCCCGGTCGGGTCCAGCTTGGCGAGATAGAAATCGTACGTGCGCGGGGCCCCGCCGTTCGGGCTTGGATTCAACGGGCCACAGGGGCCAACGCATGCGTTCGCGATCTGCGAAACCACGGGAAGGTCGGTCGAGGAGGTCGCTAACAGCAGTACGAGGTTGCCGGCGGCGTCGGTCTTGATGTCGTTGACCTCGTCGTTGTTACTTCCGCCAAAGTAGGTGGAGTAGGTGACGACCGGGTCGATCGTCAGCGGGAGAGCTTGATCGTAGGTGCCGAGTGTGAAGCCGAAAGAGCCGTTCTCGTTTTGCGTGTAACGGGCTTCGACCGGTTTGTGCGAGCCATCCGCCTGTGTCTGGTACGCCACGGGCCGGACCAAACGCATCAGTTCCTGGGCGCCATCTCCCTGGCGCACAATCAAGTCACCGCTCCCGTCATCGATCCGGGAGTTGCCTCCACGGATTCGCATGCGAATCAGTGCCGGATCGCTGCCCGGCGCAAGAACGTAGTCGTGCTCGAGATCGCGGCCGTTGCCGTTGCCGTAGTAGAGCAGATCGATGCCGTCGTAGACATCCTTGACGCGAGCTTGCGAGAACTGCTCGACCCCTTTGCGCCATTTTGAGGGATCGCGGCCGAGGAAGTAGTTGCTTCTGCCCGGTAACTGGGCTTGTCCCACCGGGGCGGCGTCCTGGTTCGCGCCTTCGAGCGTTATCGAGAGCACATCCCCAGAAGTGCTTCTGGATTCGACAGCGCCCGCTTTGCCCAAGCGGAGTTGACGGTCTCCCAGGTGAGTGGCCATAGCCTGCCCGTCCGCCGTGCCTTCAAAGCGGAGCGGCATCCGCAACAGCGACTTTGCGGCTGCTGCACGTGCCGCACCGTTCCCTGCCTGGGTTACGGGCGGCGCGGCTGCAAAGGCGCGCGACGCCGTTCCGAGAAGCGTGATGAGCAATAGTGCATAGCCAATTGTTCCTAACCGGACGGTTACTGTGCGATTACGGGAGTGAAGAATACCGATACGATGCATGATCGAGGAACTCCTTGAAACCGGATGGAAGGAAACCGGGTTGAAACAGACATCTGCGCGATCTGAAGCCGACGCGGCTCCGCGACGTGTCGCGCGTGCGGCAGGGTTAGTCATGGCGTGAATCCTGTATGGGAGGAGGCTCGCTGGATTGTTCTTGCGATCGTGTCGGTTCGGCCGCTTTCGTTACGGGGGGAGCCCCTGAATGAAGCTCGAAGGACCTGCCGCAGACGAGGAGCTCACCGCGAGACGACAGTTGATGGTGAATTCCGTGTGCTTGCAGGACCCGCTGCACGATGGCTGGTCCCGTGCCGTCTCCTGCCGGCAGCGCGAACGACGGAGAGTCGCACTCTGGACAGGCAGGCGTTTGCAAAGAATTGATCGGGTCGCCCTGTCCGGCCGCGGCAGGGGCATCCGGGCTTGTTTCGTCATTTGTCGTGACCGGTCGACTTATCGAAAGGCTTAGTTCGCGGCGTATCACCTCTACGGACACGCGTCGGATTTTGCTCATGCGCTCGGCCGCCCTTTCGTCCGAGGTGATGATGTCTTTCCATGCGAGAACGTAACTGGCAAAGGCGGTCCCGGCCTAGTACAGACGCGACACGACAGAACAAATAGTCCAGCCCAAGCGGGTTCATTTGCCGTGATTTGTATCTCCGGGAGTCCGGTGCGCCTAGATAGACGCTCAGAAAAGCAGGAGCCAGGCACCACAATGCAGTCCGTATTGACTGGCACCGGGCAGTGGGGAGCGATTTGATGGGTCGCTTTCCCCTCTGTCTTGATATGCTTCTGCCCAACAGCCTCATTCGATCGGACGTCGTTTCGCATGTCCGCATTTATGTCACGGGCCATCCGTCTCGGCCTCAATTGCACCCTCAATAAAGAATCAATTACCCTCAATTTCCCTATGTCATTGAAACGAATGGACTCGGCCCGGTTTCACGACTTCTCTATCGATCGACTTGGTTGCGTCGTCCTATGGCAGAACGAGCCTGTTCCCCTCAACAGGAAGACCTTCGACCTTCTTCTGTACCTCATCGATCATCGGGATCGGCTTGTGACGAAGGAGGAATTGCTAGAGAAACTCTGGCCGGACCAGTTCGTGGAGGAGAGCAATCTCACGCAGCACGTCTTCCTTCTGCGCAAAGCATTTTCGGCGCACGGAGCCGATCAGACGATCGTCCAGACCGTGCCGAGGCGAGGCTATCGCTTCACCGCACCCTTAATAGAAGGCGATGCGCCAGCCGAACGCATGGTCCTGAGCGCCACCGAGTCCATCACGCGGATCACAGTGGAAGAGGAGGAGGACTCTGTCGCGGCCTCCCCTATCGCTGGAAGTCCATCGGCAGGTTCGACGGTTGGCGAAGTTACAGTCCTGACTAAACAGCCAGGCGTTGGCCAGCGCGTTCTTGAAGGTGCTCCTCGAAAATCCCGACATCTCGCGTGGGCGCTTTCCGGGTCACTGGTGATGCTGGTGTTGCTCGTCGCGGGCTGGTTCGGCTGGCAGCGTTGGCTCGACAAGACGGGCGGGTCACCCGTGGATGTCGTACTTACCCCGACGAGCGGAAACACTGGCGATCCGGTTCTCGATCAAGCCCTGACCACTGCTCTGCGCATGGATCTTGCGCAGAGCCCCTTCGTCTCCGTGGTCTCCGGGGCAAGGGTTCGCGCGACCCTGACCGAGATGAAGCAGAATCCCGACGCTGCCATGACGCCGGCCATTGCCCGGGATGTCTGCGAGCGGACCAACAGCCAGGCGGTCCTTCAAGGGAATGTCGCGCGTGTCGGGCAACACTTCCTCCTGACCGAGGAGGCGACGAGTTGCGTTAACGGAGCCACTCTGGCCGATGCGAAGTATGAAGCGTCCAACGCCGAGGACTTGCCTCGTGAGATCGATAATCTGGCCGAAAGCCTGAGGCGGAAGCTCGGCGAATCCCGGCGCAGTATCGCTCGATTCGACGTACCGCTCTTCGCGGGGGACACCGCGTCGATCGAGGCGCTCAAGGACTACAGTCAGGCCACCGTTCAGGCAGGTCAGGGCAAGTATCTGGATGCGATTGCACTCTTAAAAAAGGCGGTCGCTGCCGATCCGAACTTCGCGGAGGGTTACTACGACCTCGCTGCCAACTACCGGTCGACGATGGACTCGGTTTCCGAACGAGAGGCAATTCTGAAGGCATACAGCTTGCGCGATTACGCAAGCGAGCCAAGCCGATTGGCCACCATTGCTCTCTACCACTCCGCCGCGACCCAAGATCTATATGAAGCGGAGCGCAATTACCGGAACTGGACCGAAGTTTATCCTCGCTCCGCGCAGGCTTGGAACGGCCTGTCCGTGGTCGAGAGAGACCTTGGCCACAATGCCGACGCGGCCATCGCGTCTCAGCGCGCTCTGGATCTGAGGCCAACGATCCTGGGCCTTTATGTCAATCTCGCCCACGATCAAAAGGAGACGGGAGATCTCAAGGGAGCTCTCGCCACCTGTGAGCTAGCCGTCGCCAAAGGTCTCGACGGCGACTACATTCGCCAGCCTTACCTCCGTCTGGCCCACGACCTGCATGACGCGGGACTCCTCCAGAAGCAGCGGGACTGGGAGACAGGACATCCCGACGCAGTCTTTGTGCGAGCCGAGGAGGTGGAGATCGCGCTCGATGAGGGCCGTATCTCCGACGCGCACCATCTCATCGCGCAGGTCGTGGATCTGATGCGCCGCGGGGGAATGGGCGCAGCGGATGACTTCGTTCGCTCGGAAGCCATCAATCTAATCGAGGCCGGCGATCTCGCGGAGGGTGCGAGTCTCTTCCGCAGCGTGCCCATCGATCCGAAGGACGGGCTCAGTGTCGAGGGATTGGCCCGCGTGGGAGATTTTACTCAGGCCAAGTCCATCCTCCACGCAGCGCAGGCCGAGTTCCCCCAGGGAACGCTCTGGAATGACGAGCGCGGACCTTTGCTGGAGACGTTCCTTGCGATGGCGACCCATAGACCAAAAGATGCCATCGCAGCACTGGAACGCAGCCGACCTATAGAAGGGCGCTCGCTGTTCCTCCCCATGAGCAGGGCTGACGCCTACCTCGCCGATGGAGACCTCGACCTGGCTGAAAGAGAGTACCGACGGATTGTTGAAGGTCCGCTACATGCCGCCGCGGTAATAGAGATACCGCTCTCCTGGCTCGGCCTCGGCCGAACCCTGGCCGCTGAAGGCAAAGCGGGGCCAGCCATGGAGGCATATCAGCATTTCTTCAGCCTCTGGTCGCACGCGGACGCCAATGCCAAATTCCTAGTCGAGGCAAGAAACGAAGTCAAAGCTCTTCAAGGAACTCGCCCTCCGGAACAGGCTGCCCTTGCTCCTTAGCCGGGATCGCCGAAGACATGGCGTTCGACGCGAGGGGATATGGCTTGAGCCTGGCGGTGGGGTCAATTCGGGCTTTAGCGCTCACACGAAAGGTCGGACCTCTCGTGTGAATAGTCACAGAAAATTGGTCTATTTCTGCCGATTTTTGGGTGTGGCTGTAATCGTGGTCTTCTAAAGGGGTTATCGGAGTTCGTCGTATATTTGCCAATGTTTCACCACAAACTTTTTGGTGTGCAGAATGTGGGGCGAAGTGCGGTAACTGTGGACAGCGGACGGTATCTTGCAAAGTGGTCTGTTTCGCAGGCAGTCATGCAGGCCGCAAAAGAGTGAGGGCCGTTTCCCTTTCAGAAACGGCCTTCGTTGCGCTGTGCCTGCTATGGAGAAGGCTTTATGCGTTGTTGCTTTTCAGCTTGCGTAGTACGGCGATGAGGGCGTCGACGTCGTCGTAGTTGTTGTAGAGGGCAAGGGATGGGCGGACGGATGTTTCGACACCGAAGCGGCGCAACGCGGGTTGGGCGCAGTGATGGCCGGAGCGGACGGCGATGCCTTCCTTGTTGAGAGCGGCACCTACCTCTTCGGTCTTATAGCCCTCGAGCACGAAGGACATGACGCTGGCCTTCTCCTTCGCGGTTCCGATGAGGCGGAGGCCGGGGATCGTCTTGAGGAGGTTCGTCGCGTAGATGAGCAGGTCGTGCTCGTGGCGGGCGATGTTCTCCATGCCTAGACTCTCGACGTAGTCGATGGCTGCGCCGAGGCCGACTGCGTCGGCGATGTTGCCTGTGCCTGCTTCGAAGCGTGCGGGTGGTGCGTGATAGATGGTCTTCTCGAAGGTGACGTCGACGATCATGTTGCCACCGCCCTGCCATGGAGGCGAGTCGGCGAGTGCGTCGGGCTTGCCGTAGAGGACGCCGATGCCTGTGGGGCCGAAGACCTTGTGGCCGGAGAAGACGAAGAAGTCGCAGTCGAGGGCCTGGACGTCGGTGGCCATGTGCGAGACGGACTGGGCTCCATCGACGAGGACGCGCGCGCCGTAACGGTGGGCCATCTGGACCATCTGGCGGGTGGGCGTGATGGTGCCGAGGGCGTTCGAGACCTGGGTGATGGAGACGAGACGGGTCTTCGGGTTGAGGAGCTTCTCGAACTCGTCGAGGAGGATCTGGCCATCGTTGTCGACGGGTGCGACGCGGAGGCGGGCACCGGTTTCGGCGGCGAGCATCTGCCAGGGGACGATGTTGGCGTGGTGCTCGATCCAGCTGATGACGATCTCGTCGTCCTTGCCGATGTGGCGGCGGCCCCAGCTCTTGGCGACGAGGTTGATGGCCTCGGTGGCTCCGCGGACGAAGACGACCTCGTTGGTGGAGGGCGCATTGAGGAAGCGGGCTACCTTGCTGCGTGCGCCTTCGTAGGCGTCGGTGGCGCGGGCGGCCAGCTCGTGCGCGGCGCGATGGATGTTGGAGTTCTCGTGCTGGTAGAAGTACGAGATGCGATCGATAACGCTCTGCGGCTTCTGCGTGGTGGCGGCGTTGTCAAGCCAGATGAGGGGCTTGCCGTTGACGCGCTCCTGCAGGATGGGGAAGTCGCGGCGGATGGAGTCGATGTCGAACTGCTTGCGCGGGAGATGGAGGTCGGGCAGCAGGGTTGGGGTTGTGGCGGCGGCTGGTTTCTGCGCTGACGCCGTGGATGTGGGCTTGGAGAGTGCTCCTGCGTCTTCGAGGAAGTAGAGGGAAGAGACCGAGTTCAGGGCTGCCTTCACTTCGTCTTCCGTGGGGAGTGCGCCGAAGCCGGGAAGGGAAGGAAGGGTGGGCTCGAAGAGAGAGAACGAGGACAGGAAGGATGGTGCCGACGGCGTGGACGGCGTTGGCCTTTGCTGCGGTACGCCTGCGGGTGCGTAGGGCGCGGGGTTTGGCGTGGCCGGGGCGGAGGCTACTTCAGGCTGATAGAAGGATGGGCCGCTTCCGCAGAGGCGCTGCGCGCTGGATTCGCTGGGGAGTTTGTCGGCTCCTGGCGCCGGGAAGGGTGAGGTGGGCGTGGCTCCGAACTGCGGAGCCATGCTGGGTGGGGTGACCGCGGACTGCGCGCCGCCGAATTGTCCTACCTGACCGGACTGCCCGGGGGCGGCACGAAAGAAATCGTTCGCCATCTGGGCAAGGGCTGCGAGGTCGGGTGTGCCGGAGGGGGCTGTGCCGCGAGGGGCAACATCACGAGGACCAGGGGACAGACCCTCATCGGTCAGCGAGGGAAAGCCGGCGGCGCTGCTGCGATCACTTGTAGTCATAGTAGTTGCCGATCTCAACGTTCTCGAGCACGCCGAGCGCGTCCTCGGTGAGTACCGCTGCCGAGCAGTAGAGCGAGACGAGGTAGGAGGCGATGGAGTTGCGATCGATGCCCATGAAGCGGAGCGAGAGGCCAGGGGTCTGCTCGCCGGGGAGGCCAGGCTGGAAGAGACCTACGACGCCCTGCTTCTTTTCGCCGGTGCGGAGAAGGAGGATGTTGGTCTTGCCTTCGGCGCTGACGCCGAGCTTGTCCGAGGGGACGAGCGGGAGGCCACGCCAGGTGAGGAAGGGTGAGCCGAAGAGGGTGGTCGTGGGCGGGGGAACGCCGCGACGGGTGCACTCGCGTCCGAAGGCCGCGATGGCGGAGGGATGGGCGAGGAAGAAGGCGGGCTCTTTCCAGACCTTTGCGATCAGCTCGTCGAGATCGTCCGGCGTGGGATGGCCTTTGCGGGTCTGGACCTTGAAGGCGGGATCGACGTTCGAGAGAAGGCCGTAGTCGGCGTTATTGATGAGTTCGTACTCCTGGCGCTCTTTGACCTTCTCGACGGTGAGGCGAAGCTGCTCGCGGATCTGGTCGTGCGGGTGGCTATAGAGGTCGGAGATGCGGGTGTGGACGTCGACGATGGTGGAGATGCTGCTTAGGGTGTACTCGCGGGGCTTCTCTTCGTAGTCGACGAAGGTCTCGGGGAGACGGCGTTCGTCGCGGGAGCCACAGGAGACTTCGATCTCGGCGTCGTTCCTGACCTTGTTGACGCGATACGTGCCGGATTCGACGGGAACCCACGAGAGAAGCTGCACGAGCCAGCGCGGGGTGATGGCCGCGAGCTGAGGTGCGGTCTTTGTTGTATTGGCTAACTGACGTGCTGCTGCATCACCGACGGTGCGCTGGTTTTCGTTCGTGGCCACGGGAGTTGCTCCTTGCTGGTGCTGCTTGAGATTGTGTGTTCGTCCTGTTCGCGGGCTGAGGCCAGCGATGCGGGTTCCAGGCGATGACAACTCAAATCATAGTCAGGCTGGGGTTATGGGTGAATGAGGGTTGTGTTGTATTTGAAGAAGAGTGCGGGAGAATGATCTGTTGTGAGGCCGGTTGGCCTTATAAAATGAAGAGACCGCTCGATTCGGCCTTTGGCGGTACCTTGGAGACTGATGACGACTTCTGCTGACTCTTCCATTGATGGGATTGACCGCGACATCCTGGCGGAACTGCAGACCAATGCGCGTATTGCTTTTGCGGAGTTGGGGCGGCGGGTTGGGCTTTCGACGCCAGCGGTGATTGAGCGGGTGAAGAGGCTGGAGGAGAACCAGATCATCCTTGGATACAGGGCGATGGTGGATCCGGCGAAGGTTGGGTTGCCGGTGCGGGCGTTTGTGAAGGTGACGATCGCGGGAGATAAGCTGACGAAGTTCGCGGCGCTGATCAAGACGCTGCCCGAGGTGCTGGAGTGCCATCGCGTGACCGGTGCGGAGTCCTTCATGGTGCAGGTGGCGGTACGCGATGTCGGGCACATGGAGACGGTGATCGATGGCATGATGCCGTACGTTGCGACGAACACGTCGATGATTCTTGCGTCTCCCGTGCCTTGGAATACGGTCCTTCCCGCGCCGCGTGACACTAAGCAGAAGCGTGGAGGCAGGATTTCCCAAGGCGGCTGAGATGCCGCACGGTCTAAGACGGCTGTAGTGTCTGGTGCTCGATGTGACCGACAAATCGCCTCGAGTCAGCGAAACTTCTGTCGCCTGCCGCTTGCCTCTGACTCGTGATAGCTGCTACATAGGATGCGACGCGGGAGCAGGCTTATGCTGCTGCACTGGAGACGACGACGGCGACTTTGACGATAGAGCCGACACGCGGGCTTCTACCTTGGCGGGAATCGGCAAGGCCTTCTCAGTCGCCATGTCGCAGCCGCCGGTCAAGAGAAGCTTACCGCTTCCGCCTTGATGCTGAGCTTCGTCTGGCATGGTTTGCGGCAACCGGTCCGGTCTGATGTCTTCGTTCGCCGCAAGATCGAACTAAACCGTAATCCGCAGAGCGATAGCACAATGAGGAGTCCGCTATGAGATGTTTGCCGCCGATCGATCGCCGCACCTTCGTTGCATCGTCGCTCGCCGCCGCGGGGGCAGCCATACTGAGCGGAGGCTCTCCTTCTTTTGCGCAGGAGGGGAAGCAGGAGCCAGGCATGGGCAAGCCTTCATTGACCGCGACCTTCTCTCCCCTTCAATCGAGCCTGGTTGCGAAGACGAAGTGGAATTTTTATCCGACTATCACGGGACGGCAGTTCTGGAGTGACCTTCCGCAAGATGTAAGGGAAAATCTCTCTGCCCGGGCTGCTGCGGCAAACACCGGGGACTGGCCACAGCTTTTAGCCACGCTTGAACTTGAGTTTCAGCGCAACGGGAATCGTTCACGCTTTGAGGCTCTGCACTTCGGCCGACGCGAGAGGCTGATTGATCTCGTCTTCGGGGAGTGTCTTGAGAATCAGGGCAAATATCTCGATCAGATCGCTGCGAGGAGAGCTTCTGGGGCGCGCAGGCCCACCTTGGCGTACAGAAAGCAGGCGTGGGGCTGGGAGACACCGCGGAGCCGATCATCGACCTGTTTGCCGCGGAGACCGCAGCCACCCTGGCGCTGGTCGTATACCTGCTTGGAGACCGCCTCAACACCGTCTCTCCTCTCCTGATCCCGCGCATCGTGCGTGAGGCGGAGGCCAGGGTTCTTTCCCCCTTTCTCGAGCGTAACGACTTTAGCTGGATGGGGCTAACGGGGGGTCCGCACCATCTGAATAACTGGAACTCCTGGATCAACTCGAACATTCTCACGACTACGCTGCTACTCGAGAGCGATTCGACGCGCCGGGCCGCGACTGTGCTGAAGGTATGCCACTCGACCGATGAGTACCTCGCGGACTACTCGCCCGATGGGGCCTGCGAAGAGGGGCCGGCTTACTGGACACGCTCTGCGGGCACTTTCTTCGATTGCTGCCAGATGCTTGTTTCGGCGCACGGTGGTAAAGGTACCGAAGTGATCCGTCACCCCTTCACGCGGGCGATGGGACGCTTCATCATCAACGCCCACATTGCGGGCGATATGTACTGCAACTACGGAGACGCCCACCTCCAGGCGGATCCCCCACCCGAACTGGTATACCGTTACGGCCATGATTGCGGGGATGAGGGTCTCAAGGCCTTCGGCGCATTCCTCTCAGCCAATCATGGAATGGCGGCATCGGGTGACCCATTGAGGTCGGCCATGGCGGAAAACGTTGGAGGTGTTGCTTCGCTCACACGCGCTCTCAACGCGCTCGTTGTGGCGAAGCAGATTCGCACTGCGACCGGGAAAGATGCGCTCGTGCGAACGGCGTGGTATCCCAATCTTCCGCTGATGGCCGCGCGCCAGAAGGAAGATTCTGTCGAGGGTTTCTACCTTGCGATGCAGGCGGCGAGTAACGCGCGGAGTCATGGCCACAATGACTCAGGCAGCATTCTCGTCTTTCAGAACGGCGAGCCTCTCATTGTCGACGCGGGCGTCGGTACTTATGAAGCCAAGACTTTCTCGAAGGAACGGTACACGATCTGGTCGATGCAATCGCAGTACCATAACCTTCCCATAGTCGGCGGCATTGGTGAGCACGAAGGCTACCATCCGGGGCCGGGTCATGTTGACTACAAAGCCTTCGAGATCCGGTACACGGATGCGGGCGGAGTGACCTCGCTGTCTGCGAACCTGGCACCGGCATATCCGGCGGACGCAGCCGTTGAACGCTGGATACGGACGGCCACGCTCGATCGAAAAGCGGGAGCGATCATTCTTGAAGAGGTTTTTGAGTTAGGCAAGCCGCAGACGGTTGCGATGGCGTTTCTCACGCCAAAACAGCCGGTCATCGAGGTGGGACATGTGCGGCTCGGGGGCGCTGTGTTGCATTTCAGCCCTTCGCAGTTAGCGGCGACCTCCGAGCGAGTCGAATTGACTGATCCGTCCTTCCATCATGCCTGGGGCGAGGCGCTCTATCATGTTCTGCTTACCACGACTGGCCAGGTGAGCAAGGGAACTTACACGGTTGAAGTTCGGTCGGCCTGAAAGGACGTGTCTTCAGGTCGCGAGAAGGCCCCACAGAGCAAACTGCAGGGCCTTGGCGTGTTTAGAAAGAGAGTCTTGCCGTGAGCTGGATCTGGCGGCCGGTCCAGTACGAGTTCAGGAAGTTCTGGGTGCCGTCTGTAGTATTTGGGTTGGTATATCCCTGAATGTTGAACGCGTTGAAGGCGTCGGCGTTGATTCTGAGATTGACCCTTTCCGTGATAGGAAAAATCTTGAAGATGGAAAGATCGGCGTTGTAGTTGATGGGCCCCTGGAGAAAGGTGTGGGAGAATCTGTTCGCTCCGCTTGGACCGGCTGAGTAGCCCACCTGGACCACGCTCCCATTTTTTAGCGTCAGTGGCACGTTGTTGTTGCCATAGTTTGTTGTTCCCGGGACGTTATTGATGGGAGCCTCATAGGGCATATAACCCGAAGGAAGCCCTGAGACTCCATTGGTAGCCGCTCCGATCGTGCCCGGCGCGATATATCCGTTGAACCAGAGATTCTCATTCCGGCATACACCGCTGCGGCAATCCGTGATCGCGTGCGCGCTCTTGTAGACCTGAACAGGATTCGTCGTTCCCCAATTCGATGCTGCCACCTGGAACCACTGCGAGAGTACCTGTCCAGTTCCGGCAATCTGGAAACCGCCAACAAGTTCATTGACCAGCCAGTTTGCATTCCCGAGGAACTTCTTACCGCGTCCTACAGGAACATCGACAAGTCCGTTGAAGCCGATGTGATGTTCGGGAATGGCGCTGTCGATCTGGTAGTTTTCAAACCGGTTCAGTGTTGACAGGTCGGTTCCAGGCAAAACTCCCGGGAGGTAGTTTGCCGCCGGATACAGCTGGCTGTCGCGGAACGTATTTCCGCCAACACGAAATGCCCTGGAATAGACCCAGTAGATCTGGAAGGCGTATCCATTCTTCTTAAGCCTCTGGAGATTTACCTGAAGGGCGTTGTCGTTGGAGTAGCCACTCTTCTGTGAGATGTAGTTTCCGCCATACGTGGTCTGGTCGTACGGGCCCGTCGCAGTATTTGCATACTGGCCGGTCGGCGGAACGATCCCGTTGGCCGCCTCATAGACATAAGTCGATGGATGATTGTTGTAGTAATTGTTCTGATCCAGATTAGCTCCGTGATCATAAAGATAGGTTACGCGGAGGACGGTGTTGTACTTCAGCGGCTGCTCGACGGTCGCGTTGAACTCAGTGACAGTGTCCGGAGCGTAATGCGGATCGAGTGTATTGAATGTCACGCCCGGCTGAATGGAAGTTGTGGTTGCGCTGTTCACGACACCCGAACTATTCTGTCCGGCGACGACCGCCTGCTTCGCTCGCAGAAGGTAGTTTGGAAGGCCGTCGGGAGACTGGCTGGCACTGATATAGCTCTGCGAGTAATTCGCGGTGAAGGGTGGGTTTGAAGCCGTGATTTTCAGAGAGTTCCGTACCGGCACGGGATAGATAAAGCGGCCATATCCGGCTCTGATGACCGTTCCGCGCCTCCCGTCGAACGGGGTGTAGGCAAAGCCGAGGCGGGGACCGAAGTTGAAGTTGTAGTTGTACAACATGGACTGCGGAATCCCTGCCGCCTGTGGTGTTTCAAAGTTCACTCCCAGGTTTGCCAGGTTCGTCACGATCGCCTGCGTGGTGTAGCCCTTCTGGACGTAGAAAGAGATGGGGTTCGGGATGACGATCGCTTTCTTCGCGAGATCGAAGCTCTCCGTGATGCCGTCATGGGTCTGCGCCGCCGGGTGAATCTCCCAGCGTAGGCCAAGGTTCAGCGTGAGGTTCTTGTTGACGTGCCAGTTATCCTGGATGTAAGTGTCGAACTCCATATCGCGATAGTGGACGAAGGGTGCATTCAGGTTCACCGAGTAACTCGACGCTGCCCCAAGAAAGAGATCGGCATTTCCGTTGCCTGTGTTTGCGACGCCTGAATAGTTCGCGCCCGTGGTGGGGTCAAGATTCGCTGTTGCATAAGCTCCGAAGTTTACTGTGTCCCCGTTTCGATCAGGAAGATAGCCGAAGCGCTCGTGACGATACCTTCCTCCGAAGAGAAGCTGGTGTTTTCCGAGGACCTTCGTCAGGTTTTCATCGATGTTCGAGATGATCTGATTTTCCTTGTAATTAAACTGCGTGCCACCGTACGGCATGGTCGCCCCGTTGATGGTTGGAAAGCCGACCTCTCCGAAATTGTTTGGCAGGCCAAGTGCCGCCTCGTAGTTCAGGGTTGGATCTCCGCCGCCGACGAAATATTGCTGAAACCACTGCTGGCTCAGGTTAGTTTCCGATACAAACGTCGGCGAGAAGATGTGGGTATAGCCAAGCGCGGAACTGATCGTCGTCACAAGAAGAACCTGGGCGCCGCTGGCACCATCAGGGAAGCCTGCGCCGGCGATCGTCTGCGCGGAGTTAGAAGGATAGTTTCTTAGTGTTGCCTGATTCTGGTCGATCCACGTGTACCGGAGATAGAGCTTGTTCGCTTCGTTCACGGCATGATCGATGCGGAAGTTATATTGCGGAATGGTGGAGTTGTTTATTCCCGCTGTATTGAGATTCGGCGTGACGTTCGGATTGTCCGCAGTGGTCGGCAGGGGGGTAATGGCGAGAATGTTCTTCGCCAAGGGACTCTCCCGGGATGGGTCGATCTTGTTGCCGGCAAAGGGTGTTCTCTGGCCTGCCGAGTTTGTGGTCGCGGGGTCGTAGAGAGTCTGCAGGATTCCCGCGCTGTTCGTCAGCGTGCTGAAATCCCCGGTACGCCATTCAAGCTTCGGCACGTAAACAAGTTCGCTGGCGAAGCTGCGCAGCGAGTAGCGCTCATAAGCGAAGAAAAAGAAAGTCTTATCGGTGCCGTTATATAGATGTGGCATTCTGACCGGGCCGCCCGCGGAGGCACCGAACTCATTCCGGACATAGTGCGGCGCGGCGAAATTCGAAGGGTTCTGGCGGACCTTGGCGATTCCAATTGCATTGTTGCGAGCGGTTTCGAATAGAGAACCATGCAACGCGTTCGTGCCTGATTTCGAAGTGATGATGCCCGTGGCGGGTGTTGCGAACTGCGCGTTCGAGTTCGTCGTCTCCAGGCGCACTTCCTGGATGGAATTGCGAGCTCAACTGGTCGACGCAACACCATCTGATAGAAATGATTTCTTTTCGAGGTGGTGTAGATGATACAAGGAAGGCGGTTTGGACTTTCTTCTGATCAGAAGGTGGACATCTGGCGACGTTGGAAGTTGGGCGAGTCGCTCCATGAGATCGGTCGTGCCTTCAACAAGGACCATGGCTCAATTCAGTTCTTGTTAGCGCAGCACGGCGGGATAGCTCCTGCCGTGCGCCGACGCTCGCCACGAATGCTCACACTGTCCGAGCGGGAGGAGATCTCGCGGGGCATTGCGTCCGGTTCATCGATTCGTGAGATAGCCCGAGGTCTCCGACGAGCTGCGTCAACGGTAAGCCGGGAGGTGGCACGCCACGGTGGCCGTCCTGTCTATCGAGCCAGTGCAGCCGATCATCAGGCGTGGAAGTCGGCTCTGCGGCCCAGGCCGTGCCGTCTTGCTCTTCATCGAAAGCTGCGCCTGATCGTGGCCAGTAAACTGATCCTGAACTGGTCGCCGGAGCAGATTTCCGGATGGTTGAAGAGCCGATATTCCAACAACGAGAGCATGCGCGTGTCCCACGAGACTATCTACCGCAGCTTATTCATCCAGGCTCGAGGCGTGCTGAAGAAAGAGCTTGCACAGCACCTGCGGTCCAGGCGTCAGATTCGCCGTTCGGTGCACGCTCGAGTTGGCGGACATTCCCAAGGCCAGATCGTCGATGCCGTCTCAATCCGGGAGAGGCCTGCAGAAGTTGAAGACCGCGCCATCCCCGGCCACTGGGAGGGAGACCTGCTCGCCGGCACCGGCAACACTCACATCGCAACCCTGGTGGAACGGCATTCGCGCTTTACTATCCTGGTCAAAGTGCCAGGCAAAGACACCGCAACGGTAGTCGACGCACTCAGCCGCCAGGTTCGAAAGCTGCCCGCATCTCTGCGGCGCTCGTTGACGTGGGACCGAGGACTGGAGATGGCCAAACACAAAAGCTTCACCGTGGCCACGAAGGTGCAAGTCTACTTCTGCGATCCACAGAGCCCCTGGCAACGCGGCTCCAACGAAAATACAAACGGACTTCTGAGGCAGTACTTCCCTAAGAAGACTGACTTATCCGGCTACTCCCAGGCCGACCTCAACAAGGTAGCCCTTCAACTAAACCAGCGCCCGAGAAAGACGTTGGACTTCGAAACCCCGGCGGCTAAACTTCAAGCTAGTGTTGCATCGATCCATTGAGACCGCCATCCGGATCGGGAAGTTGCGCCTGGGTGGAGTTGCCTTCCCCTCCGAAGTTGCGATTCGTCATCGGCGCGCCGTCCTGCACGTATTCGAGCGCCTCTCCTAGAAGCCCGTTCGCTCTCGTGCCTCCCGCCTCAAGGCCCGGGGTCGTCAGACCCGCAAGCGACAGGAGAAAACGGCCATTGACGGGCAGCTCAGCGATACGCGAGTTGTCCAGTGTCGCGCTGATCGTGCCGCTGTCATAAGTGGCCAACTGGACGGCGTCGCCAGTGACCGTGACCTGCTCGGTAACATTGCCTGGGGTCAGCAATGGATTGATGATTGCCGTCTGGGCCACCTGAAGCTCGAGGCTCGTCTCGTACTTCTTCATGCCAGGGGCTGAAAAGGTCAGCGTGTAATTCCCGGTGAAGAGGGATGGGACCGAATAGAAGCCGCTGTCGTTGGCCTTGGTGTCGATAGCCGCAGCGGTACTTTGATTGACGACGTGGACCAGAGCGCCGGGCAGCACAGCTCCCGTTGAATCTTGAATCGTGCCCTGAATAGCGCCGACGCCGCTTTGCGCGATGGCATTGGCGGAAAATGCCAGCAGCGCGATAAGCAAGAAGAGGCGAGATCGATAGCGAGAAGCTGCGTTGAGCATTTGGCTGAATTGGCCGCGAGACTTTCTGATCATTGCGCTACCTCCAAAATGGTGCTGCGCTGACTGCTTCGCTCCTGTCCAATCGCACGACAGCCGCTGAGCACCATCATGTCTCCGGAGCATTCGAACGCTCCGGGAAGACATTCTTTTGACTCAGTCCCAAAAGCCAGCTGCGTCCTGGAGGGCAACTTTGTACGAGATGCCATAGCGCGTTGTCAACAGCACTTTACGTGGCTAGGTGGGCGGGAAACTCTCGTCCGGTGCTCGCGCAACCGTCGCACGCCATCCTCACAGCCGCGATCGCTATCTCTGCCGTATCTAGCTGGGACTCGATGAGCATTCAAGGCTTGGAGAAAGGGCAATGCCAAAGGCTCTTTGGAAACGGCAGTCTTCGCGGTCAACCAGCGCGGTAACCTTCGCGCTCGCATCGTGAGGAGGGTTCAATCACCTTGGTCTTTCTTATCTAGCCAGGAAGGCCCTATGCGCGCGCATTCTCCTCGAGGTACTTCCGAGCCAGCGAAGAGAGGCCGTCACAGATAGGCGCGTATTTCCGATCCTCAGCTAGATTAAGCATTTCGAGCGGATCTGCGTGCTCATCAAAGAGCAGCCGGCCATTGCCGCCATCAGGCCCGTACTCCACATAGCGCCAATGATCCTTGCGGACTGAGATTCCGTGGACGGTTTTTCCATCCTCGCTCCAGATACTGTATGCGGGTTTGTCCCACGGGGCGTTCGGCCGGTGGAGAAGGGATGAAAGACTCTCACCCTGGAGTCCCGAGGCGGGGGGCTTGAGGTTGCAGAGTTCAACGAGTGTTGAGTAAATATCGATCGATTGGACGAGCCGCGTGCAGGCCTTGCCATTACCCGCCGCGCGAGGGTCGTGAATGATCAACGGAACACGTGTTCCCATTTCGAAGAGGGAGCCGGCCTTGGACCACTTTCCTTTTTCGCCAAGTTGATAGCCGTGGTCCGCAACGAAGACGACGATGGTGCTCTGTCGAAGGCCGAGTGAGTCCAGTTCCGCCAGCACGCGGCCGATGTTCCAGTCGGCCCAGGAGATGGAGGCGAGGTAAGCACGGATGACTTCCTGAGCTTCCATTGGACTTGCTCCGCGGCCGATGAAGAGGTCGGCGTTTCGCATGCGGATGGCGGCTTTGGGGAAGCCAGCGGGAACGGTGGGCCACGCGGCGAAGTCTGGAGTGAGCTCAAGCTTCGCGGGGTTATAGAGATCAAAGAAGCGTTGCGGTGCTGTTGGCGGACTGTGCGGCTTCGAGAAGCCGCAACCGATAAAGAAGGGCTGGTTGCGGTACGTGCGGAGATATTCGATAGCGGTGTCGGCGACTCGATTCTCCGGGTGTCCATCGCCGTCGCCATCAAGAACGAGAATTTGATCGGAGTGAGCCGCCTGCTGGTTGTCCTGAGGCAAGGGTGGAACGATGCCCGGTGGGGGTGGCGGAACGGGTGGACGGGGGATCACCTTCTTGTGTTCGATCCCTGTGGGCGGTTGGAGGAGCTTGCTGCCGCCGCCGACGGTCCACGCGATCTCGTCGTCGTAGATGTCGTGGAAGATTTTGCCGGTGCGGGCAGTGACATAGCCCTGTTGCTTGAAGAGCTGTGGGAGGCTGGTGAGTTCAGGGCGTGTGTCGCGGAAGTTGGTGCGATTGCCGAGCACTTCGGTCTGAAGTGGGGTCTGGCCGGTGAGTAGGGAGGAACGGGATGGATTGCAGAGAGGGAACTGGCAGAAGTTGCGATCGAAGCGGACACCTCGGCTGGCGAGGCTATCCAGATTTGGAGTATGCGCATGGAAGCGGCTCCCATAGCACCCAAGCTCGACGCGCATATCGTCGGACATGAGCAGGAGGACGTTCGGGGGATTGGTTGCAGCGCGTGCGGATCTTGCAAGGGCCGCGGCCGCAGCGGTGGCTGCGGCCTGGGAGAGAAATCTGCGACGTGTGGGTTTCGGCATGGTAGCTCCGGGTGGCGTGGACATGCTGTAGGTCTGATGAAGCAATGGTCAGGGCATCGAGGAAGCGAGGCTTCTGCTAGAAGACGATACGTGCGCCGATCTGTAACTGGCGAGCTGCGTAGGCGGAGGTGATGGTGCCGAAGGTGGCGCTTCCGTAGGCAGCGGACGGCGTGGTCAGGTTCGTGTGGTTGAGGGCGTTGAAGACTTCGCCACGAAGCTGCAGGTAGCGGCCCTCGCCGAAGCTGACAGCGCGGATGAGAGAGAAATCAAGCGTGCCGAAGCCAGGGCCGCGCAGACTGTTGCGGCGCTGTGTGCCGAAGTTGTAGATCGCCGGCTGGGCGAAGGCCGCGGCGTTCAGCCAAAGCTGCGAGGAGCCGCGCTGATCCGCAGCGATGTACGGATTGCCCGTGATATTGGCGCGCTGGTTGCCGGAGGAGAATGCGTTTGTGTTGTTTGTGTTGGTGGTTACGGTGAAAGGTGGTCCGGAATAGGTCCGGGTGACGTTGCCAATGGTCCAACCACCGACGGCATGGGCGAGGATGCCCTGGTTCAGGAAAGCGCGGTGTGGTCCGAAGGGAAGCTCGTAGACGCTCGAGAAGACAAACTGGTGACGGATGTCGTTCGACGATGGGCCGTAGTCGGAGGCGCGGTCGTAGTAGTTGGCGTAGGTGCCACCGTCGTTGCCGAAGGAGGAACCGCCGGCGAAGGAGTTATCGAGGAACTTGGCGAAGGTGTAGGTCGCGTTAAGGTTGAAGCCATTGTGGAAGCGGCGGCTGATGCGGGTCATGGAGGCGTAGTAGTTGGAGTCGCTGTTGGTGGGGACAACGACGCTCACATTGCCGAATTGCGGAAAAGGCCGGTCCTTCTGCGAGCTATGGGCGGCGCTGAGGATGGCTGGATTGATCTGATTGATCTGCTGGGTGGAACCGGCGAGCTTATGCGCGACGCTGCCGATGCCGGAGACCTCAAGAACGAACTGGCCGGGCAGCCGTTGTTCGATATCCAGGTTGAACTGCGTGGTGTAGCCTGTGCGCTTCTTGGGGTCATAGTAGCTGACCGCAGTGGTGGCGGCGGAGCCCACGGGCACGGCTCCAAACGAGTCCGTGAGAGGTGCTCCGGCGTTGGAGACGTTGGGCACACCGGTGCGCAGGTAGAAGGGAGCGGTGAGCCCATTGTCGGGTGTGGAGAGGGACTCGGAGAGGCTGAAACCGGAGGTTGCGGCGTTGGGCTGGCCGGAGTCGAAGGGATGGGCGAAGAAGACGCCGGTCCCTCCGCGGATGACGGTCGCACCAAGACCAAAGGGCTGATACGAGAATCCGAAGCGTGGGGCGAAGTTGTTGTAATCCCCATCGTACGGCGTAGTGCGATATCCGTTGACGCCGAGGAACTTGACGACGCCCGGGGTGCCAGATACGGGGTTGATGGCGCTGGCGTCGAAGCTGTTCATTCGGTTGTTCTCATCGTTGATCGGCGTATCCGTCTCCCAGCGCATCCCGAGGTTGAGCGTGAGCCTCGGCGTGATGTTCCAATCATCCTGAACGAAGCCGGCGAGGTACCAGCTCACGCGTGTGACCGGCTCGGTGGAAGCCGCGCTGAAGGCGGTCGGGAAGCCTACGAGAAGAGAGGCTAGCCCATTGCCCGTTGCGCTATTGCCGGGCAGGGCGGTCGCCTGCGTGGCGAAGGTGAAGGCCCCGGAAGCAGTGGAGAGGCTGACCTCGTGGTCCATGGAGCGGCGTACTTCGGCACCGTATTTGATCGTGTGACGGCCGATGCTTTGGGAAAGGTTATCGACGAGCTGGTAGACGGTCACAGGATACTGCTGGCGTTCCTGCGAGTTACTGCCAAGCGGGCTGAAACCCGCAGGAGCGAAGTATGGGAAGGCATTGGTTGAGACACCACTGAGACCAAGCGAGGCGGGAAAGCCTCCGACCCCGTCAGCATACTGATGGTAGACGCGCGTGTCATAGAGGAAGCGAAGATCGTTGATGACCGTGGGTGAGAAGGTGTGTGTGTATTGGGCGTAGCCGATGTCATCGGTGGATGTGCTGTTGAGGGTGGGATCGGCGGCGGGTAGAGGGTACACGGAGTTATTCGTGGTGACGCCGCTGGTGTGAATGTAACGGAACGCCAGGCGATCTTTGTCGGTAAGGACGTGATCGACCCGGGCGAGATAAAACTGGGTGTTGTTACCGGCGACATCGTTGGCACGGAAGTTATTTGCCCCGGCCAGGTTATCCGGCGTGCGGTTGGGAAGGGGATAGTACTGCATGAGCGCGGCGGCGACGGGATCGATGGTGGTGATGCGGTTGCCCGCGAATTGAGTTCTTGTGCTGACCCCGTTGACGGTTTGGGTGGTCGATGGGTCGTAGATGGGAATGAGCTTGCCGGCCGCGGTGAAGGTCTGGGAGAAGTCGCCGGCTCGCTGAAGAAGCGTAGGGACCGTGAGGGTGACGGTCGAACCGGTGCGCTGGCGTCCTCCTTCATAGCCGAAGAAAAAGAATGTGCGATCGCGGCGGATTGGGCCTCCGATCGTGCCTCCATAGATGTTGTAGCGAAGCTCGGGCTTGCTCTTTGAACCATCAGCAGACGTACCGGCGAAGTAGCCTGGTGCGTCGAAAGCATCGTTGCGGAGGAATTCGTAGAGTGAACCGTGGAAGCCGTTGGTCCCGGACTTCGTGTTCTGGATGATGACGCCTCCCGCGGAGCCTCCGAACTCAGCGGCGTAGTTATTGCTGATGACACCGATCTCCTGGACGGTATCGACGGGCGGAGAGACCTCGGCTGTACCGATGCCGATGCGGATGTTCTGGCCGGAGCCTCCGTCGAGCCAGGTCATGGAGCTCTTGGTGCGGCCTCCCGAGAGACTGTAGTTGGCGGAATCGATAAAGACCGCGCCCCCGGTGAGCGCCACGATGTTCATGGAGGTGCGATTGCCGAGGGGAAGTTCAGAGACGCTCTTGGCCTCGATGGTTTGACCGATGGATGAGGTGCGCGTCTCCAATTCGGGAGCACTGCTCGTGATCGTTACATTCTGATCGACGGAGCCGGTCTTGAGCTGCGCATCCACGCCGAGGACCTGATCTGTCGAGAGCGTGAGACCGGATCGGGTGTAACGGCCAAAGCCTTTCTCCTCGACCGCGACGGTGTACGTGCCCACATTGAGGGCAGGCACGTTATACTTCCCGGCCTCGTTGGTCGTGGTGTGGATGGTCACGCCGGTGGCTTCGTTCGTCACATCGACGGCGGCATTCGCGATGACAGCCCCGACAGCATCGGTGATCACGCCGTTGATGGTTCCCTGGGTGGACTGGGCATTTGCCGCTGAGATCGTGAGGAACAAGGTAGATGCGGTGAGAAGCCATCGATGACGTGTGAAGAAGTGGAAGGTGTTCACAGGAATTTCCTTTCGAAATGGGAGCGGCGCACTTTGGGGCCGAAGGGATGTTGGCTTGAAGGATGAAGAGAGAGGGCTAGCTTCGATGTCAGCAACAGGCAAGCACGCGCTCGCAACAACGGAATACGCTGTTCGAGGCCTGCGCCGAATTGGAGTTATTGGATGTCAAGGCTGGTTTTCCTTGCTGTTCTCCACTCGGTCGGGATATTCGACGGAGGGAGTGTGGGTAGCACGGATGTGTTGCTCGATACGGGCAACTACGTCCGGATGAGCAGACGCGATGTCGGTCTTCTCCGCCGGATCGTTGGAGAGATCGTAGAGTTCGAGTGGGCCGGACCGCCCATGTCGAACTGCCTTCCACTTGCCCCAGCGAACCGCCTGTTCGAAGCTCGGTTCGTAGAACTCCCAATAGAGGAAGCGATCTTCGAACTTACGATCAGGTTTCAAGAGATAGGGACGAAGGCTGATGCCATCGGAGTGTTCCACAGGAGCTCCGGCAAGGTCGAGCGCGGTTGGAACAAAGTCTGGAAAGTAGGTGGGAACGTCGCTCGTCCGGCCTGCGGGGATATGGCTGGGCCAGCGGACGATCAGTGGGTCGCGTATGCCGCCTTCGTACATATCCCGTTTGTAACCGTGAAGGGGGCCGTTCGAATCGAAGAAGTCGATGACCCTGGTCTGCTGCGGCGTTGGCTCGGAGCGTGGACCATTATCGGAGGCAAAGAAGACGATGGTGTCCTGGTCGAGCCCGCTCGTTTTGATCGTTTCGAGGATGCGGCCGATTCCGCGATCGAGATATTCGATCATGGCCGCGTAGGTCTTCTCATCGTCATCCCACGATTCGTGGGCGTAGGAGCCGAAGTCCGGTGCGAGATAGGGGCTATGCGGGGCGTCGTACGCGACGTAGAGGAAGAAAGGATCCTGGAGATGTTGTCGGATGTAGGCGACGGCATCGTCCGTCACGATGTTCGTCGCGTAGAGACCCTGCTTTCCGTTGGCATTCTCCGGGAGGTCGATCAGGCGTCCGTTGTCGTAGCGCTGGGCAGGAAAGTAGCCTTGCGTACTTCCCGTCTGCGTCAGCCATCCTTTGAACGTGTCGAAGCCGTGGCGGTTTGGCGTAGCCTGGGGATCGTAACCGTCCAAGTGCCATTTTCCGAAGAGAGCCGTGGCGTAACCATCTCTTGATAAATAATCCGCGATGGTGTGGTCTTCCGGCGTGAGGCTGGCTCGGCGAATCTCTTGTTTGCCCTTGTGACCAACGTGCCCTCCGGCGAGCGCAAAGTTATCGCGAACGCGGGTGTGACCGCCATTAAGGCCTGTCATAAGGGAACTGCGCGATGGAGCGCAGACAGGTGCGCCGGCATAGGCCTGGGTGAAGCGCACGCCTTCGGCGGCGAGCCGATCGATGTTTGGAGTGGAGAACTTTTTCTGGCCGTAGACGCCTGGGTCGCCATAGCCCATGTCGTCCGCGAGAATAAAGATGATGTTTGGACGACGGCCTTTGCGCTGCTTGCCGGCACCAAAGGCTATGCCCGAGGTAGCGGCAAGGGTAGTCCAGACAAAGCTTCTACGTGTTAGGTTGTGCATGCGAACTCCGATGGATGGGGAGGGTGAGCGCGTTCGCACGAACAAAGAAAACGCCCACGGAGAGTGGGCGGGGTGAACTCAAAAACCGGGTAGTTTCGGTTATGCCGAGAGTATTCCAATCGCGCCACAGGACTGCGTTGCATTGCAACAACAGAGCTGGGCTTTCATCTGGAAACTATTTCTCGCGCGCATAACTAACGTTCTCATGGGTCCTACCACACGTCAAGCTACGAGGATCGAGGCGCCCGATCTGACTCATCGATGGTGATCGGACGCCCTAACCCCTTAGCTTGTTGTTTTCGATAACTCCGGACGGGCCGGTACGCCGTCCTGCAGTTCCTTCAGGCGCGTCTTGAGGTGATTTTGAAGGGTGGCATGTTCGGGGCGATCGTAGAGGTTCTGGGCCTCCTTGGGGTCGGATTGCAGATCGTAGAGTTCGAAGGCCTCGGGCTCGTCCTTGTAGAAGTGGATGAGCTTATAGCGGTCTGTTCGAATACCTCGATGTACGGCTACGTTCTCCGGGTTGGGGTATTCGTAGTACTCGTAGAGCCATTCCTTGCGGAAGCCGGGGTCGGCTTTCTTTGCGAGCGGAAGGACGCTCTTACCCTGCATGTGCGCGGGAGCGGCAACGCCTGCGAGATCGAGGAAGGTGGGCGCGAGGTCAATATCGAGAACCATCTCTTCTCGGACCGTGTGAGCGGGGATGCGCTTCGGGTAACGAATTTGTAAGGGTACGCGGATGGATGGCTCGTACATGAGGCGCTTATCAAAGAGGCGGAACTCCCCCAGGAAGTATCCGTGGTCCGAGCCTTGGACGATGGCTGTGTCGTCGAGGATGTTCTTCTTCTCGAGGTACTTGAAGACTCGACCGATGTTTTCGTCAACGGCGACGAGGCCAGCGTAGTAGTCCTTGGTAAGCCCTTCGAGTGAGCCTACGGCGACATGGCTGGAGGTGGTCCCAATCTTGTTGTTGCCTTCGCTAAAGCTCTTCGCTTTTCCTGGATAGCCTTTGAGGTCATCGTCGAACGTGGCTGGTTTGGGCACGGGGACGCCGTTGTAAAGGTCGAGATGCCGGCGGGGGCGGAAGAAGGGTTCGTGGGGTGCGACGAACCAGACCAGGAGGCAGAAGGGCTTGTCGCCGCGATCTTCCTCGAGCCAGGCGAGTGCTTTATCGACGGTCAGGTCGTCGGGATATACGTTCTTATAACGTTTCTCGGGGCCGACGACCCCCTTGCGGCCCTCTTTGAAGAAGGGGTTGACGTAGTCGTTGCCTGGATTGTTATGGCCGAAGTAGTAGTCCCAGTTGCGCTCTTCGACGCCGTTGCGGACGTGGACCTTGCCGAGGATGGCTACTTCGTATCCGGCCTCGCGGAGGAGGTCGGTGAAGAGCGGGATGTCGGAGGGCAGGGGAGCGTTCATATGCTCGTTCGAGAGGGCTCCGGTCGAGCGCGAGTACATGCCGGTGAGGGCGGCGGCGCGGGCGGGAGCGCATAGGGCATTGGTGCAGAAGGCGTTGTTGAAGTGAACCCCTTCGCGGCCGATGCGGTCATGGTTCGGGGTCTTCAGGATATTGTTTCCCGCGATCGAGAGGGCGTCGGCGCGCTGGCCTTCGCCGAAGAAGAAGACGAGGTTCGGGCGTTTGGGAGCAGGGTCGGCGGATGCGGCAGGAACGCCTACGGTTGAGGCGAGGACTGTTCCCGCGACGGCGAGGCCGCCCTGGAGGAACTCTCTGCGTGATGGGACGCCCTGCGTCTCGACGGCTTCCTTGTGGACTGCATTTTGCTCTTTCGGGTTGCTCATAGAACTGTTCTCCAAAGTGTTTGCATTCGGCGGACGCGGATTCTTCGCTTCACGATTTTCAACGATAACGGTCTGACTCGCGAGTTAGAAGACAGCCTTGACTGCCAGTTGGATTTGCCGCGGGGTGTTGGCCTGACTGCTGATAACGCCGAACTGTCCTGATGAGAGGGTCATGTTGGGAGTTCCGAAGACGACCTGGTTGAGCAGGTTGAAGGCTTCGGCGCGGAACTCGAGCGCTACTTTCTCGGTGGGGTGGAAGTTCTTGAAGAGCGAGAAGTCGAGATTGTGGGTTCCGGGACCCCGAACAGCGGAGAGCGTTCGTGGAGCGTTGCCGAAGGTGAAGGGAGCAGGCTGCGAGAAGGCGGCGGTGTTCAGGTAGCCGTTCAACCTGGAGATGATCGGGCCGTGGACGACAGGGCTGACGCCGGTGAGATTCGGGCGAAGGACGTTGCTTCCGGAGTTGGAGGTGTTCTGGGTTGATGGGGAGAGCGGGAATCCAGTCTGCTGGGTGGTGATCCCGTTGATCTGCCAGCCTCCCAGGAGCGCGTCGAGTGGCTTGCTCCATTGGCTGCCGAACTGTTGCCCGCGCCCGAAGGGAAGAGCGTAGACCCCGCTCACGACCAGGACTCGCGAGAGGTTGTTCGACGAGATAGAACGCTCGGCACCTGGGTTGTAGATGTTCTGGATGCCGCCGGTAATGTTGCCGACGTTCTGGATGCCGGAGTAGTTGTCGATCTGCTTCTGCGCCGTGTAGGAGACGAGGGCGCTGAGGCCGTGAGAGATGCGCTTGTTCACCTTGAGTTGGAAGGCGTTGTAGATCTCATATCCACCGCTGAGGTAGGACAGGTAAACGGCGGTGAACTGGGGAAATGGGGCCGCGAGATAGCTGCGTGGGATGGTCTTGCCGGACTCCGCGCCGGTGGTGATGATGCCGTAGAAGGGGTTGGCTACGCTTTGCTGCAACTGGGTTCCAAGGGCGAGTGCGGCGGGCGTGAGCTGGTTGGCGTTCCAGTCGGACTCTCCGGACTTGTTAAGGTGTACGCCGTGGCTGCCGACGTACGCGGCGTCCACGAGGATGTTGAAGGGCAACTGGCGCTGAATGTCGACGTCGTAGTTCTGGGTGTAACCGACCTTGTTATCCCCGATCAATGGATTCTCGAAGGATGAGCCGATGCCGGTTGCGAGACCTTGAGAGCTTCCGACGGGTTGGTTCAGGCCGGTTGGAAAGGGATTGCTAAGGAAGACCGAAGGCGTGAGGCCGTTGGAGCTTCCGGTGTAGGTGGTGACGGCGCTGAAGCCCTCGTTGCCGATGGTGGCACCGGCAGAGCGCAGCGAGGGGCCGAAGTAGACACCGTAGGCTCCGCGAATGGCGGTGTTTCCGTTGACCTGATAGGCGAGGCCGATGCGGGGGCCGAAGTTGGCGTACTGCGGGTTGAACTGGCGGCGGCTCGCGCCATTGGCCCCAGTGAAGGCTACGCCGCCCGTGAGACCCGCGATGCCGGAGGCAGAGGCGAGTGGCGAGGCTGCGTTGGGATCGAAGGTCTCAGCGCGGTCGTGGCGTTCGGTGCGGGGAATGTCGAGGTCATAGCGCAGGCCGAGGTTGACCGTGAGGCGATTGAAGGCTTTCCAGTCGTCCTGGATATAGGCTCCGTAGTAACGGCTCTGGGTTGCGGCATTCTTTGAGCCGATGGTGTAGGTGCCGGTTCCGACTCCCAGAAGAAGCGATGCCAAGGCGTTACCACCAGTCGCCGTGGCTACGTTCGGGTTCGGTCCCTGGGTGATGGCGTTGGTGAAGGTGTAACTTCCGGTCGAAGAGCCTGACTCGACATCGTTGGCCTGCAAGAGGCGAATGTCTCCGCCGAACTTCAAGACGTGCTGTCCAAGGATCTTGGTGTTGTTGACCCCGAGGAGGTAGATATTGAAGCCGCCACGACGAGTTTGCCCCTGGGCAGCGTCTCCGAGGGTGTAGTAGTTCGCGGGAGCGATGCCAGGGAAGAGCAGATGGTCGGCGTTCGAGGCGATGTAGCCGGGGAAACCAAGCTGCGTGGAAGGGTTGAAACCGGCGCTGATGGGCGTGAAGTTGATGAAGGTGCGCGAGAAGCCGAAGGGAACGTCGACGATGAAGGTGGGGCTTATGGTCCGGGTGTAGTCGATGGCTGCGCTGTTGGAGGTTTGCGGCTGGAATTGTCCTCCTTCGGCGACCTGACTTGTCTGTGGAAAGAGGAGCGCGGGAGGCGAGGACAGGTTGCGCCGGGAGTAGCTGACGAAGAGCCGGTTGCGCTCGTTGAAGACCTCGTCGACACGGGTGTCGAAGGTGTCGATGTTCAACTGCGACGTGCCGGAAGCGAAGTAGTTATTGGTGCCGGTGAAGGCGGTGCCCGCCTGATTGGGCAACGGATAATAACCGATTATTTTGGCCGCAACAGGATCGATGGTCGTGATCTTGTTGCCGGCAAATGGCTGGCGCACATAGCCAGTGCCTGAAGCGGTGGTTGTGTTCGGATCGTAGATGACTACTGGCGCGCCGGAGGCTGTGAAGGTTTGCGAGAAGTCCCCAGCGCGTTGCAGCGCGGTGGGTACGGTGGTGGTGAGCTCAGTCTGGGTGCCTTGCCGTAAGCCCTCATAGGAGAAGAGGAAGAAGGTCTTGTCCTTGCCGTTGTAGACCTTCGGGATGCGCACGGGTCCGTTCAGGCTGCCGCCGAACTGGTTGCGCGAGAAGTTGGGCAGAGGTGTTCCATTGCGGTTGGCGAAGAAGGTATTTGCGTCGAGCGCGGAGTTACGAACGAAGTCATAGAGACTTCCGTGGAATTTGTTGGTGCCCTGCTTGAGGATCACGTTGACGATGCCACTTCCGCTGCGGCCGAACTCGGCGGAATAGGCGTTGGTTTCCACCTTGAATTCCTGGACTGCATCCACGGAGGGAAAGACGGCGAAGCCGCCGATGGGGACGATGAGCGGCGGAGATGCGGGGATGCCGTCGACGAGGACGCTCGTAGTACCGGGACGGCCTCCGTTGACCGAGAAGTTGAGGCTGTTGTACTGGTAGGTGACGCTGCCGGTGACGCCGGGCACGAGGAACATGAGCGAGTAGACATTGCGCTGATTGAGCGGGAGATTGTCGACGCTGCGATTGTCGATGACCTGGCCGATGGCGGCGGTGTCGGTCTCCAACTGGCTGGCGTCGGCGTTCACTTCTACCTTCTGTGTGGTCTCACCAATCTGCAGGGGGACGTTAATGTCGACGACCTGATTGACGGCGAGGTTGATGCCGGAACGCTCTTCGGCCTTGAAGCCGGGCGCTTCAATGGAGACGCGGTAGGGTCCGCCGGGTGCCAGAGACGGAAAGATAAAACGGCCGGCGGTGTCGGTGTCCGCATGAGCGGCGACCCCGGTGGAGGTGTTAGTGACGGTGACCTTCGCGCCTGATACGGTTGCGCCGGAAGGATCCTGCACGGTGCCGCGGAGGGATGCGGTTACGAACTGCGCCATCGCCACGCGGGCAGGGAGGGCGATGAGCAGGAGCGCGAAGAGCAGCAGGGCGAAGGGTAGCGGTGCGAGGGATCGCCCACGTTGGAGAGTTACATCAGAACTGCTCTTGAGCGCAGGAGCACGTCTTGGTAAAGACATCTGCGAAACCTTTCGAAGCCAATGTTTTCCTGTTTGGGAAGCAACATCAGCGGCATTCCGGATGGGATGTTATGGGATGATGCCGGACGGTCAGAAACACGAAACCCGCCTCAGCGTGTGCTGACAAGCGGGTGTCCTGCTTCGAGAAGTCCTGCGAAGAGTTCGCAGTTCACTCTTTCAGGCAGGAAAAAAACTCAGCCGACAACCAGCGCATGTCATGGTGTTGGAGCCATGACAACAACAGTTCAGCTGGGCAATCGTCTGCATGTGCACAGACTATCGCAAGCGGCGCGGAATGACCAGTACAGGGCGGTTCCGGTTGCCGATAGCCCGGGGTTGCGAAGTGGCTTTTTCACGAGTACGACGGTTAAGACGGACTTCCTGTTGCCGACGAATGCCACGTGCGAAGGGTCCGCAGTCTGACAATCCTCGCCCTTCATCAATTCAGAGGTCCTACCTCGGAATTGAATTTAGGGGATAAAGTGGTATTTTTTAGGGGCGCTGAAAGCCGTTGCCGTAATCGTGGTGTTTCAAAGGGGTTAGCAGACGCGAAGAGGAATTTGCCAATGTTTCACCAGAACGTTTTTGAGCGGTAGAACGTGGGGCGTTGTGCGGTCAATGTGGTCACTTTGCGGTATTCGGAAAGTGGTCTGTTTTGTTCGCACGGGCGACATCGACGTCCTCTTATCGGCCGCTATAGAGGATCGAGTCGCCCCCCTGTTTCGCGGAGAGTGCGTCGTGGGGATAGAGCTTGTCGACGTTCTCCGGGGTGACGAGCTGGTGTTTGACAAATGTCGACGGAGGGGGCGGGTCGCCTTCAAGCACACGGATGGCAAGGGAGACGACCGCATCGCCGTACTGCTCGGGAAAGTACCCGACCGAGCCGACGAAGCGGGAGCCTGGTTGTCGCATGTCCTGTCGAACCTCCATGCTTGCGTTCTGGCCGACGACGATGCAATGTTCGGCGCGTCCAGCCTCGGAGAATGCCGCCAGCGCGCCACGACAGCCCTCGTCATTGACCCCGGAGATGAGGACACGCTGGGCGCGCGAGCGTGCGAGATAACGGCGAGCCGCCTCCCAGCTACTTGCGAATCGACCGTGCCCTTCAAGGAACTCGACGTTCTGCTCCGAGAATTTGGGAAGCACCTCGCGCAGCCCGGCGATGGTGCCGGTCAGGCGAGCCTGGGGAAGCGCCCCGGCGGCCAGCTGCTCGAGGAGCAGGACCTGATCGGCCTGGCCGCGCCATTGGTCGAGGCATGCCTGCCCGAGGGCTCGCCCTCCCATGACGCCGGCGCGGTAGTTGTTCGCTCCAAAATAGAAGGCCTGAGGGTGGGGCACCTCGATCGCAAGACATGGAATGCCGGCTAGGCGGAGCCGCGCGGAGATTGCGGTTGCAGCCTTTTCAACGGTCTGGAATTCGATGACGAAGTCGACCCGCTCGTGGACGAAGGCGTTCACATTGCGGAGCGCAATCTTTGCACTGAGGTGGTTATCGAGAACGATGAGGTCGATGCCGGCTGAGTAGGCGCTGCTGCGTATGCTGTCGGAGACGATGCGGGCGAAGGAAGAGATATCGCTCTGGGCGGCGTAACCGAACCGATAGCGAACACGGCGCGGGGAGGAGCCAGGAAGGCGATAGCGATTGCGCTCCGGCCGCTGCAACATGCCGCATTCGACGAGCGTGGCGAGGAGCCGGTAGGCAGTCGGCTTGGGCAGGCCGCAGCGCGTGGCGATCTCATCCAGTTGCAGGACTTCAGCATTGCTACGGAAGCATTTGAGGATGGCGCAGGCGCGTACGACGGATTGAACGGAGGAGGCGCGGGAGTCCTCCTTCGGAGCCAGCCCGGGTGAGGGGAGCGACTTCTTCGTGACGGCTTTCTTCGCTCTTTCCACGAGCCCTCCGTTGGAATTATTTCACATTGTGAAATAGCAGCCCATGCGCAGGCTTCCCCATTTGCTGGGGAGTTAGGGAAAAGGCGCTCTCCCGAGGGTTTTTTATTTCACGATACGAAATGAGATGTTTGCCTTTCTTTCTGGTTGGCAGTCGTTCCCTGGTACTCCTATGCTCCGCGCTTGAATGAATCGAGACGGAAGGGTTCGCATGATCGTTGGAGGCAATGAAGTACGGGTGGGCTTGTTGGGGCTTGGGCTGAAGGCCTACTGGCCGCAGTTCGAGGGTCTGCGGGAACGGCTTGAGGGATACCTTGGCGTGGTGGAGGGGATGATCGAGGGGGCTGGCCGCTCGGTTGTGCGGCTGGGGTTGGTCGACGACATGGCGACGGCGGTAGAGGCGGGCCACGCGTGCCGGCGGGAGGACGTGGACCTTCTGCTGATCTATGTCACGACCTATGCCCTCTCGTCGACCGTGCTACCGATCGTGCAGCGGGCGAAGGTTCCGGTGATTCTTCTGAACCTCCAGCCTGAGCTGGCGATGGACTATGAGAGTTTCAACCGACTCGGGGACAGGACGGCGATGACCGGGGAATGGCTTGCGTGGTGCAGTGCCTGCCCGGTGCCCGAGATCGCCAATGTGCTGCGCCGGCTTGATATTCCCTTCTTCCAGGTGACTGGATCGTTGAAAGACGACCCCGCGTGCTGGACTTTACTGGACGCATGGCTGACGGCGGCACGGGTGGTGAAGAGCCTGGCGCACAGCAAACTTGGCCTGATGGGGCACTACTACTCGGGAATGCTGGATATTGCGACCGATCTCGCGCAGGTGAGTGGACGGTTCGGGTTGCTGATCGAACAGCTTGAGGTGGATGAGCTTTCGGCACGACGTCGGCAGGTGAGCGAGACCGAGACTGAGGAGCGGGCGGCAGCGTTCGCGGAGGAGTTTGACGTTCGCCCGGATTGCGAACAAGGGGAGTTGCTACGGGCGGCCCGGACGGCGGTGGCACTCGATGGCATGGTGGGCGAACACGGGATCGATCTGCTGGCCTATTACTACAAGGGCACCGGAGTCGCCGAGAACGAAGACACGATGAGCTCGATCATCCTGGGGACGTCGCAATTGACCACGCGGGGTGTACCGGTGGCGGGCGAGTACGAGGTGAAGAACGCGATCGCGATGAAGGTGCTGAGCGAAGTGGGGGCGGGTGGGTCCTTCACCGAGATCTATGCGTTGGACTTCAAGGAAGACCTGGTGCTGATGGGCCATGATGGTCCGGGTCACTCGCTGATTGCGCAGGACCGTGTGATGGTTCGGCCGCTGGAGGTTTATCACGGCAAGGTAGGACGGGGCTTGTCGGTGGAGATGTCCGTGCGGCACGGTCCGGTGACGCTGCTCTCGATTGTCGAGGATCGCGACGCGGGCTTTCAGTTTTTGATTGCCGAGGGAGAGAGTGTGCCTGGAAGAATTCTCGAGATTGGAAATACCAATAGCCGCTACAAGTTTCCGCTGGGAGCACGGCGCTTTATCGAAAGCTGGAATGCGCACGGTCCTGCACATCACTGCGCCATCGGCGTCGGCCACGTGGCGGAGATCCTGAAGAAGACGGCGGACCTGCTGCAGATTCCTGCAGTCCAGGTCTGCTGATTGCAACCAATCCTGTAACAGATTTTTTCGGAGGTAGTCTCATGCAACAGATCAATCATTCCAAACCCGGTTCGAGAGGTGTTCTCAGTCTCTTCCTGGCCGCGTGCTGCCTGCTGTGGGCTTGCGGCAGCGCGCAGGCACAGCAGTACCTGGGTACGATTCGCGGAGAAGTCGTCGATTCGACCGGCGCCAGGGTACAGAACGCAGATGTCACGGTGACGGAAGAGAATACAAAGTTCGCAAGCAAGGCGCAGAGCGGCGATGCGGGCTCCTTCAACGTTCCTTCGCTACAACCGGGCACGTATACGATCACGGTTACGGCGAACGGCTTCCGGGCGGAGACACGCACCAACATCGTCCTGACGGCAGGACAGAATCAGCAGGTGGACTTCAAGCTGGAGACGGGTGCGGCGACCGAGACGGTTACGGTGACGTCCGATACGGCGCTGCTCGATACGGGGTCCGCGAACCTGAGCACGACGCTGAGCAACAAGGAGGTCACCGATCTTCCGAACATTGGCCGCAACCCGTTTGTGCTCTCGACGCTCGCCGCCGGTGTGACGACGACGGCCTACTCCCAGAGCAAGGCGAGCAGCTTCACGAATCCCTTCAGTGGCACGGCGGTGCAGATTACCGCAGATGGCAGCGCGGGGCACAACCGGCTGACGATCGATGGCATTCCGGACGATCCGGCGGAGCGGTTTTCGGGTGCGAGTTATACGGGCTTCGTGCCGTCTCCGGAAGCGGTGCAGGAGGTCAAGGTGCAGACCGCGATCTTCGACTCGCAGTACGGACACGGCAACGGGACGATTACCAACACGGTCGTACGAACCGGAACGAACAAGCTGCATGGAGCGGCATACTACGTGTTTCAGAACACGTACATGAATGCGAATACCTATGAGAAGGTACCGAATCAGAACAGCAGCAATCCGCTCGCGCGGACGCCGCGCGGCAATGACCAGTTGAGCCAGACGGGTTTTGTGGTGGACGGGCCCGTGTTTCTTCCGAAGATCTATGACGGACGTGACAAGACGTTCTTCATGGTCGCGTATGAGCGGTACCAATCGCACGTCTCTCTCCCCTACAGCACACATGTGCCTACTGCCGCTGAGCGGACGGGGGACTTCTCCGATCTTTGCTCGAACTTCGTCGGCGGCGTATGTGCCGCGGGAGCGGGAGTCCAGCTCTACGATCCGTTGTCGCTCGATGGTTCGAACAACCGCACTCCGTTCCTCAATAACAATCTCAGCGGCCGCATCAATGCGGCGGGGCAGGCACTGCTGAATCTTTATCCCGGGCCGAATGCGTCGGTGGGGAATGTGAACTATATCTCGAACCAGACGTCGTACCGGAGTTCCTATCCATCGTTCATCATTCGAGTCGATCACTCGTTCGGGACGAGAAACAAGATGAATGGGGTCTTCTTCGACTCGGGTCTGACGCAGGCTTATCCGCTTGAGGGTTATACGGGCGGGATCGGACCGGCAAGCAGCGCGACGGGATATGGGTACACGGTCTATCGGAACAATAAGGGTGGAAGCCTGGATGATGTGCATGTGTTCTCCCCTTCGCTTGTGCTTGATGCACGCATCGGGTTGCTGTACCACCCATTCGGGCTGACGTATCCGGGAAACCATAACTTTAACCTTGGAAATATCGGCATCAATGGAACGGGTCTTCCGTTCCAAACCTTTCCGGGCGTGACTGCAATCGACGCTACGACGAACACGGATCAGTATGGTGGACTTGCGGCAGGCGCGGCAGGGCAGATCAGCGAGAACACGACGGGATCGACCACGGCCGTGCTGACAAAGACGCTTGGAGCGCACTCGCTGCGGTTCGGGTTCGATGGGAACCTGATTCGATACAACGTGCAGAACCCGCAGTCGGGCTTTGGAAGTTTCACGTTCAATCGCCAGTTCACGCAGAAGAACTCGATCAACACGACTGTTGGCGCGGATACGGCTTCGGGCAATCCGTATGCTTCGGTTCTGCTTGGCTATCCCTCTTCCGAGACCTATAACAACCAGATCGCGTTCGCGCTGCAGCAGCTCTATGTGGCTCCGTTCGTGCAGGATGACTGGAGAGCGACCAGCAAGCTCACGGTGAACCTCGGCCTTCGGTGGGACTATGAGTCGCCCTTTACCGATCGCTATAACCGCCTGAACTCAAGCTTCTGCACTACGTGCGCGAACCCACTGCAAGCGTCCATTCCGGGACTTACGCTGAACGGCGGATTGCAATTCGTCAATAGCAACAACCGCTTTGAGTATTCGCGCGATCTGAATAACTTTCAGCCGCGTGTCGGTCTGGCTTACCAGGCGACGCCTTCGACCGTTTTACGGGCGGGCTTTGGCGTGATCTACTTCAACACGCTGGAGACACCGTTCGCACAGGGTTTCAGTGCGTCGACGAGCTATGTCGCCACGATCGATGGAACGCACCCGACGAACTCACTGAGCAATCCCTTCCCAACCGGGGTGAATGCTCCGACGGGAAGCAGCCTTGGGCTTGCGACGCAGCTTGGCCAGAATGTGAACTTCGTCGACCCAAACCATGTGCAGCCGAAGAGTACGCAGTATTCGGCGAGTACGCAGACGCAGTTTCCTGGCAACATGGTGTTACAGCTGGCCTACCTTGGGACGCGGCCTACGCGGCTTGAAGTCAACCACAACATCAACGTGCTTCCGGCGTCGTATTACAACCTGGGCACGTCGGAAGTCAGCTATCTGAACGCGACCGTGGCGAATCCGCTGGCAGGGGCGATTCCGAATTCTTCGTTGAATGCAGCGACCATCGCCCGGAATCAGTTGCTACTGCCGTTTCCGGAGTTCGGATCGGTCACGGAAAACTACTCGTCGATCGGCAGCGCGCCCTATAACTCATTGCAGGTGACGGTGAGCAAGCCACTCAGCCATAGCTTCAGCATCCAGGGAAACTTTACCTGGTCGAAGACGATGGTTCACACGAGCTTCCTCAATCCCTTCGACACTCACCTTCAGTCGAATCAGGATCCGGGACCGACTCTCGTTGCGAATATCTTCGGTCTGTACCAGTTTCCGAAGCTTAGCGGCCGTCCGGCTTACCAGAAGCTCCTGCTAGGCGGGTGGCAGCTCAACTCCGTGTTACGCGCGCAGAACGGAAGCCTGATCTCGGCGCCGAGCAACGTCAACATTCTCACGAACCCGAGCGTCAGTAATCCGACGTACGGCCACTACTTCAACACGTGCTATCTCGATGCATCGGGGGTACAGCATGGCTGTTCGCAGGATACGGCACCGGCGTTCCAGCAGCGGCTGAGCTATACGACGCAGAGCAATACTGCTTACCTGAACATCCGGCAGCGGGTACATCCCCTGATGGATGCTTCGCTGTTCAAGCAATTTGCCGTTCATGAAGGAGTGAATTTCGAGATTCGTGGAGAGTTCTTCAATGTGTTGAACACTCCAAACTTCGGGGGCCCAGGGACGTCGATCGGAAGCTCTACGTTCGGTGTGGTTACGCTGACGCAGGCGAACGATCCCCGCATTGGCCAACTCACGGCCCGGATCAACTTCTAACCGCGCAGTACACTGGCGGAGACCCGTATGCCGGGTCTCCGTCGTTCTTTCGATTTTCGAGGATTCGCATGTCCGTAACAAAAACGCTCTTCCGTCCTTACCGTGCGTGGTGGGCTGCTGCGTTGTGGATGGCTATGCCGTGGACGATGACGGCTCAGCCACAGGGAGATGGAACAGACCGGACTCCATCGTTGTCTTCGTTGCGAGAGGGTTTCCTTGAACCTCCCTCGGAGGCTCGACTGCGTTGCTATTGGTGGTGGCTGAACGGGAACACGGACAAGCCGACGATCACGCACGACCTTGAGGAGATGAAAGCCAAGGGGTTTGGTGGAGCGTTGCTGGTGGACGCGAACGGCGCAGATCAGGTGGGCAATCATCCCGTTCCCGCAGGTCCAACGTTCGGAAGCCCGGCGTGGGTCGAGCTCTTCACGCACGCGTTGAAGGAGGCAGACCGGCTTGGGTTGGAGATTACGCTCAACATCACGAGCGGGTGGAATCTTGGCGGCCCGGATGTAACTCCGGAACAGGCTTCGAAGCTGCTGACCTGGACTCGCACCGAGGTGAAGGGCGAATCTCAGGATTCAATCAAGCTTGCCGCTCCGGCATCGCGCAACGGGTACTACCGCCAGATCGCCGTGCTCGCTTACCCGCTTCAGCATGGCTCCGCGCTTGCAGCGCAGCCCGACGACCGGCAGGGTGACCGGCATACGGCGGAGCAGGAGGTGTCGCAGGATAAGGCTGGCGATCGCGCGGCAGCGAGGGCATTGCAGACCCTGCGTTTCCGGTCGGCGGCGGCGGAGAGCGGCTTCAGCATGCCGGACGGGTCCGCGCTTTTGAACGATGGGCTGGGACAGCAGTTCGCGGGGGATCCGGGGTTTGCCGATACGCCTGCCAGTGGGGTCGTGGATCTTACGGCGCAGACCAGTGCGGACGGAGTGCTTGGGTGGAAGGCGCCCGCGGGAACATGGGAAGTGCTGCGAATCGGTTATACGGATTCCGATGCTCGCGTTTCGACGGCCAGTGGCGCCTGGCAGGGGCTGGCGATCGACTATATGAGCAGCGAGGCCTTCGACCAGTATTGGGAGCATACGGTCGAGCCTCTGCTTACCGCCGCCAAGCCTTACTCCAGCCTGAAGTACCTCGCGACCGATAGCTGGGAGCTGGGCGGAACGAACTGGACTCCGAAGTTTCGCGAGCAGTTCCGAAGGCTGCGTGGTTATGATCCGGTGCCCTGGCTTCCGGTCGTGGCCGGGCGGGTTGTTGGAGACCGGGCGCAGAGCACGCGGTTTCTGACCGACCTTCGACGCACCGTGGCGGACCTGATCGTGAGTGAGCACTACGACGTGTTCGCCGAGAAGGCGAAGGCCCACGGAATGGGCGTGGAGGCCGAGAGCGGGGGGCCGCATGGAGCCCCGATCGATGCGCTTGAGACGTTCCGCCATGCTGCCGTGCCGCAGACAGAGTTCTGGTCCGAGAACCCGCACCGGAACACAGACATCGAGCGCTTCTTCACCAAGGAAGGCGCGAGTGCGGCGAACATCTACGGGCAGCGATTCGTGGCGCAGGAGGGCGAGACCTCGATCGGCCCGCAATGGTCCGAAAGCCTCGCGACAGATCTGAAGCCTTCCTTCGATATGGCGATCACGGAAGGAATGAACCGGCTGGTGTGGCATGAGTTTACGTCCAGTCCAGCCGTGACGGGTGTGCCCGGGCAGGAGTACTTCGCCGGGACGCACCTTAACCCCAAGGTGACCTGGTGGAATGCGGGCGGAGCGTTCTTCACGTATCTCAATCGAGCGCAATACATGATGCAGCAGGGAAGCGCGGTGGACGATGTCCTGTATTTTTACGGAGACAACGTGCCGAACTTTGTGCGGCTGAAGGCGGACGATCCGGCGCATGTGCTGCCGGGCTATGACTACGATGTGACGGATGACGATGCGCTCCTGAGGACGATTCGGGTCGATGGGCGTGAGCTTGTCGGGCCGAGTGGCGTGCGATGGCGCGTGCTTGCCCTGCCTCGAACGCGTCGGGCTTCGGCGGCAGTGCTCGAACTGGCTTTGCGATTTGTGCAAGGCGGGGGCGTGCTGGTGGGGCTGCCGGTGGAGTCGTCCACGGGCAATGCCACGCCTGCGGAAGAGGCTCGCATGTCGACACTGATTCATTCCTTGTGGGATGGGTGCGGCAGCGGCGGATCGCATGCGGTTGGGCGAGGGTTGGTGTTCTGCACAGACAAGACGCGGGAAGCTTTGACGGCGCTCAAGGTAGAGCCGGACTTCGAGGTGGTGGGGATCGGGGCTACGCTGAAGGCATCCTACGGTGCGACCTCCGGCGGGCTCGACTATGTGCACCGCAGGATCGGTTCGACCGAGGTTTATTTCCTGCGGAATGCGTCCCAGGAAGCGGTGAGCTTTCGTGGTGTGTTCCGCGTGCCACAGCGCAGAGTCGAGGTGTGGGATGGAGTGAGCGGGGCCATGCAACCGGTCCGGGGCGAGGTCTCAACGGATGGACGCATGACGGTCCCGCTTTCTCTCGGAGCGTTCGGGTCAGCCTTTGTGGTCTTCAACGACGCGGCGCCCATGCCAGAAGCGACCTTGCCGACGATCGTCACGGCTCCTATTCAAGCAACGTGGTCGGTTACCTTTCAGGCGAATCGGGGCGCGCCGCCGGGCTCGATCGCGATGCCCGCTTTGACAAGTTGGACGGAATCCTCCAATGCGGGTGTGCGCTACTTCTCGGGTTCGGGGACTTATCGGGCGAAGGTGAGAGCACCGGTATGGTCGCCGGGAGATGGCGTGTCCCTGCAGTTTGGAGACGTTCGAGAGATTGCCCGGGTTCGCGTGAATGGGAAGGATGCGGGTACTGTCTGGGCGAAGCCGTACATGCTGCGGGTCGATTCGCTGTTGCATCCAGGGGAGAACGAGATCGAGGTCGAAGTCACGAATCTGTGGCCTAACCGCATCATCGGCGATCTACAGCCGGGCAACGACAGAACCTATACGTCCACAAATATCACACGATACAAGGCGGATTCTCCCCTGTTGCCTTCAGGGCTCATTGGACCGGTGGAGTGGGTAGTGGAACCACGGAGCAGCCGAAGGAAGTAGACACTTTGATACGTGTCGCCTCTAAAATTCCAGCAGGTTTTCGCGGAGATGCTTGTACTTATATTCCGTTCTGACGAGGCCTCTTCGCTGTAGGGCGGGGACGAGGCCTTCGGTGATCTCCGTGATATAGCGGCGAGTGAGGGGGCGATACTGAATGAGGAAGCCGTCCCCGCCGATCGCATCCATCGCCACCTCCATCTGGTCCGCGACACTTTCGGGAGTGCCGACGAATTCGAGCGAGCTTGGTTTGGAGGCGACGATCATCTGCCTCAGCGTCCTGGTTCCACCTTGTGCGTGACGGAGGAATCCGTCCAGGGTCGATTGATGTCCTTCGGTCTTGAGGTCCAGATCGGTGAAAGGGGCGTCGAGATCATATTTCGAGAAGTCGAGGTTGTAATAAGCCCCGCCGTACTTGTGGAACGCGTTGATGCGCGCTTCATCCATGGCGTAACGGCGCTCGTAGTTTTCCTGTGCCTGCGCGTCGGTATCTCCGAGAATGGGGCTGACCAGGTAGAGGACTTTGACGTCGTCGGGGTTTCGTCCGCATGCGGCGGCACGGGTTCGAATGCTATCGCGGTAGTCCTTGAGGACCAGAGGATCGTTTGCGCCTCCGGATGACGCGAGTACGGTGTCGGCATGTTTGGCGGCGAAGTCCATGCCGCGCGGCGAGCCGCCGGCCTGACAGATGACTGGGCGTCCCTGGGGTGACCGGGAGACATTGAGGGGGCCGAGGCCCTGGAAATACTTGCCTTTGAACTCGAACTCGCGGAGCTTACGGCGATCGACGTACTTGCCGGAGTTGGCATCGGCGATGACGGCATCCGGTTCCCAGGCATCCCATAGCTGCTTGACGTACTCGACCATCTCGTCGGCGCGTTCGTAGCGTTCGTCGTGGGGAGGCTGCTTGTCACCGAGGCCGAAGGAGCGTGCGGCGTAGTCCTCGCTTGTGGTGACGACATTCCAACCGGAGCGTCCGGCGGTGATGTGATCGACGGAGGCGGTAAGCCGGGCGAGAAGATAGGGCGGCCAGAAGGATGTGGACATCGTGGCGATGAGCCCAAGACGGGTGGTGACGGAGCCGAGCATGGGGAGCATCGGAAAGGGGTCGATGCGTGACTCCATGTTGTCTGTCGGCTCGCTTGCGACGTGGTCCTCCAGCATGATGTAGTCGAAGCATGCGCGTTCGAGAGAGCGTGCCATGTCCATGAGGAAACGTCCGGACGCCCACTCACTTTCCTCGACGTCTCGTCCACCCCATTGATCGGGACCATTCGGCATCCATGCATGAGGGCGTGCGTTGGTAAACCACGCGAGATGGAATTTCTTCTTCATTGCGCGACGGTCCCTTTGGATTTTGCTTCGGCGATGAGAGGTTGGCGGGACCGGCTCCATGAAGAAGCCGGCCGCCTGGGGTTGAGTTAGAAGACGATCTTTCCGCCTAGCTGGATGTAGCGGGATGCGGGTACAGAGTTGGCGGCAACACCTGTCGCACCGCCGTAGTAGCCGCTGTTGTAGCCGTTGCTGGCGAAGGTGGTGTCGGTGATGAAGGCGTCCGGCGTGCCCAGGAAGTTAGTGTTGGTGACGTTGAATATGTTGAGATAGAGCTTCGTGCTCAGGTGCTCGTTGATGGGGGTTGTTTTTTCGATGGCGAGGTCGAGGTTGCTGAACTTCTGCCCGACTTCGGGGGCTCGGCTGACTCCGCCAAAAGGATTGCCGATCATCCTGGCGATGGTCCGGTTGTTGTAGATGTAGTGAGCGTCCGTGGCGGCGATCGGCTTGTCCAGCTTCTTGAGGCAGGTTGGATCGCTACCGGGTGTACAGCTAAGATTTGAGCTGTTGTAGTAGTTGCTCGAGCTGTAGTTGTAGTAGCCGGTGCCTCCCGTAGACACCGTGGATGTGGGGTCCGCGACGTAGATGCCCACCACGCCGATCGGGGCCTTCTTGTTGGAGAGAATCGGACGGCATGAATCCCACGTGATCCAGGCGGCCGCGAAGCTCTTGTCGCAGTAGCTGCTCGTGTTGTCGGTGGTGCCTCCGACGGCGGAGGCATAGGACTGGATCGGTGTCCAACGCTGGCCGCCGTTGTAGGAGTAGGCCGGCGAGACGGTGAAGCCGTTGATTGCGCGGTTGATCCAGCTCTTGTCAAAATGGGCGGCCGGCACGGTATAGACGATGCCGAAGGAGAAGACGTTCGGGAACGAAATGTCGGCGACACCTCTCTCGGCGCGGTCGGTATCGAGCGGATTCTGGGCGAAGGCTGTGCTGCTGTAGGAGGGGGTACTGGTTCCGGCTGTGACGGGGCCGAGGGAATCACCGTTGCTGATGGTCTTGCTGAACATGTAGTTCACAAAGGCGGTGACGCCGTGATAGTTCTGCGTCTGAAACGACGTCTGCAAACCGTTGTACTCGCTGAAGGCAGTGTTCGCGCGCTGGCGTACGTTGCTGGATCCGCACTTGAGACGACCGTTATCCACGCTACCAGCCGCGGTGTCCGAACAGAGAGCGCTGGGGGCGATGATGCTCGGGAACGCGTTCGCTACGTCGAGCAGATAGGGGTTTGCATTGAGTGATTGAAACTGCTTCGAGGTGCGGTTGCTGACATATGCGGCCGTGACCGTGGCGAGGCGCTTGACGCTGTATTGCAGGCCGAGTTGGAAGGTCTGGACGTAGGGGTTCTGGAAGTTCGGGGGGCTGTTCGTCAGGTTACGGGTGTTTGGATTGATACCCGCGCCCTCCGGGATGTATTGGAGGAGTTGGCTGCGGGTCTCGGCTGCGGTAGCGCCGGCTGCGGAGATGCAGGTGATGCTGGCCGAGCAGGTCACAGTTCCGAGGTTGATGACGGGAGCAGAGGCGGAGTTATTCAGGAAGATCACGTAAACGGAAGGATCGAACTGAATGGAGTAGGCACCGCGAACGACCAGGCTGGTGAGACCCGCGGGATTATAGGCAAAGCCAAGGCGGGGCTGATAGTTCTTCCAGCGCGGCGGAGTGTAGGGATAGGTGGTCTGCGACAGGGGCAGGTTCGTATCCCAGAACGGCTTAGATCCGGTTTGTTGCGCCACGGAGCGATCATGTAGAAGATTGATCGCCTGGCCGAAGAACTCGTAACGAAGGCCAAGGTTGAGGGTGAGGGAAGGCATGATCTTGAAGTCATCCTGGACATAGAGCGAGAAGTCCGGTTCCTTGAAGGGAAGCAAGGGGTTGCCATCCGAGAGGTTGACTGTCCCGACGTTGTTCAGATAGTTCGCGAAGCTCGTGAATGTGAATACGCCGGTGTAGTTAGACAGGAAAACGGTGGGTGAGTTCTGGTACGTGAAATCTCCTCCGAAGCTGACAAGGTGCCGACCGTGTGCCCAAGTCGCATTGTCCTGCACCTGCGTGACTTTTTGGATACGGCTTGTGATCGATCCATTCCCATATCCATATCCGACGGAACCGGAGATCCCAACGGACGAGGTACAGGCATTCTGGTTTGCCGCGAGACAATTCGCCTGAGTTCCACCCTCTTGCGCGAGCTTGTTCTGTTGGAAGCTGTAACGTAACTGATTGACCCAGCTTGGTGAGAAGGTATGGGTCCAGTCTCCACCGATAGAATGCGCGGTCTGCGGCTTGTTATAGAAGTAACCCGTGGGAATGATCCCGCCAAGCGCTGTGTTGCTTTGCTTCTGGTAGATATAACGGATGAAGAAGTGATCCGACGCGTAGGGCTGATAATCCAGTCTCCCGATGTAGTCCTGGTCGTTATAGACGGCCGGTATGAACCGCTGCACGTTGGCGAACTCGACATTCGATACGGTTTGCGTGCCAACGGTGAATGTCTGGTAGGTCTTGGTTCCGACTGGAACGGGATTGCCGGCCGAGATACCGTATGGACCCTGGTTGATGAGCGCGTTGACCGCGTTGTTGGTTGGGAGGGCGGAATGCAGGGTGGCAAGACCGGCAGGCGTGGGAGTGGCAACACTGGAACTGGATGCGCTTTGACCTTTGCGGGTCCGCTCCAGGTTGAGGCCGCCGAAGTACCAGAGCTTATCCCGAAGGATACGGCCACCGGCGGTTCCGCCAAAGCGGTTGTCGTTGAAGCGAGGAACGGCTGCGGCTTTACAGGCATTCGCGGCAGGTGTCTGCCCGGGTGCGCAGTATCCGTTCAGAGTGGTCTTGTTGGCGTTGGGAATGGAGTTGAGGAACGAGCCGATGTAGTACTCGTAGGCCGTGCCGTGATAGCTGTTCGTGCCGTTCTTCGTGATGTAGTTGATTACTCCGCCCATGTTGCGGCCGTATTGCGCGCTGAAGTTTGAGCTGATGACCTGTACTTCCTTGATGGCATCGGAGTTCTGAAAGATAACCTGAGGGCCGCCGGAGTAGTTATCGTTATTGGCCTGCCCGTCGAGCTCGAAGTTATTCGACAAGGAGCGCTGGCCATTGATGGAGTAAGAATCACCGTTTGAAGGAGAACCGCCTCCACCATCGTGCGCCTTTACTGTTCCGGGAGAGAGGGAGATGAGGTTGTCGAGGCGACCGTTGACCGGGAGAGACTGAATGGCCTCGGTCGGGATCGAGGTTGTGATCTGAGATTGATCCGTCTGAAGCATCGCGGAGGTGCCACCGGTGACCTCCACCATCGTTGTCGAAGAGCCGATGGCGAGGTGCTCCTGGCCGAGCGCTGTATCCCCGCCCGCGGTCACGACGACTTTCTCCACCGAGAGCGCCGAGAACCCGTCGTGGGATATCGTCACCTTATAGGTTCCAGCGGGCAGACTGCGGGCCGCAAACGCCCCACTCTCATTTGACTCGAGACCCACCTGAACTCCCGTGGAGGTCTCGAGGATGACGACATGGGCACCCGCTATGAGGGCTCCCTGCGCATCCACGACGCTTCCGGAGATGGTGCCTGTAGTGATGCCTTGCGAGAAGAGAGAGAGGTTGCCTGTGAACATGAGCAACAAGGATGCGGATAGAATCCTGGCCTGGTTTCGGATACAAGTCATCAGAACCTCCGTGCGGCGCATAAAGTGAATTTAGATTTGGCGGGGCTGAAACAGACTCTATTAGTTAAGTTAACTATTCGCAAGAATAAAATGCGATTTATGTAAACAATGATTGATGTAGCGGGCCGCAGTCTTCTGTTAGGCGCTATTTTCCTGCAGCGTGGCCTGGGACTTCAGTCGAGAGGTATGGTTGAAGCGAAGCCGCCATCCTGCCAGATAAGCGGGGCGGCATCTCCATTGATGTGGATGGCCTGGACACTTCCGATGAAGAGTGTGTGGCTTCCATATTCGAGCTTCGCGTCGACCTTGCAGAGAAAGTTCACCATCGCGTCCGCGAGATATGGCATGCCAGTCTCATGCAGCTTCCAATTACCGAGTGCGAAGCGATCCGCACCCTTGAGAGCGCCGCTGAAGGGACGAACGAGATGACTGTGCTGCGTGGCGAGAAGGTTTACGGAGAATAGCTCGCCAGCGCTGACGGGATGGTGAAGGCTTGCGTTCTGATTGACACCAATGACGAGCGAAGGAGGATCGGCCGAGACTGCACTTACGGCGGTAGCAACCATGCCAGACCACTCCTCCTGGTGCGCGGAGGCGATGATGGTGATGGTTGAAGCAAGTCGTCTCATTCCGGATTTGAAGTCGCCTGCCAGGTTCGACGGATGCTGCGTGTCGCTCATATCAGATCTCCCTCTACGGTATCGTTGCGATGCTTCAAGAAAGGAAGTGCCCATAACAACGTTCCCAGGTTCAAGGCGGCCATCATGGCGAAGGGCGCGACGTGGCTTACTTTATCGAAGAGGATTCCGCCGGTGTAGTTCATCAGCGAAACACCGATGATGGCGATGAGATTGATGATGCCGATGGATGCGCCACGGAGATGCGATGGTGCTTCCTGTCCCATCAATGCGCTCAGGGTCATCACGATGAATCCTTCGGCGAGGCCCAGTAGAACGGCGCAGAGATAGGCCGAAGGGGCGAAGACATCATGGATCAGGAGAGGCGAGAGATAGCTAAGGGCGACGAAGAGGAGGGCCGCCAGGAGGAGCGTGACACGATTGAATCGATCGGCGAGCAATCCTACTGTGAACTGTGCGACGAAGAGCGAGCCGAGGACTACGGAATACATCTGACCGGCATGCCTGACGGCGTCGGTCGTGCTGATGCCATGCTCACGTCCGGCGGCCGCAACCCAGAAGGAGAGGAACGTGCTGACGACGGCGAAATCGCTCCGCATGAAAAGCGATGTGATGAGGACAAGTTGAAAGCGCTTATTCGACTTGGCATAGCGGAGAACATTGACGAGGTTTGCTCCCAGAGTTACGACCTCAGCCTTGAGGTCGAGCTTGCTTTCACGGTGAACTGGCGGATCCTGTTTTAGCCAATACCAGGCCACGAGGCAGCCGGGCGCGACGAACAGGCCGAAGATCCAGAAAGAGAAGCGCAAGGAGCTGAGCGAGCTGATTCCGAGATGCTGGAGCCACTCAGGGAGGCGTGGTCCGATCTGAGCGGCAATGAGCACCACGCCGCCGATGTTCAGGATAGACATCATGCTGCCGTATTTGCCGCGTGATGAGTTATCGGGATACTGCAAGCCGTGAGCTCCGCCAACGGTGAGCGTGATGGTCTGCGAGACTCCGAGGAGGAAGATAACGGCCATGAGGGCCTTCAACGATGAAGCCATCGGATAGAGTAGGCAGGCCGTTGCCATCCCGACGTAAGCCAGTGCCATGAAGCGGTTGGCGCGAACCCGATCGGCGATGGCACCGAAGAAGAGCGTGAAGATGAGGACGGCCATGTTCATCGTCAGTGCAAGTTCACCGCCGGTGCGGCCGAGCAGTTCCTTCGGAAGATGGATCCGCTGCGAAAGAATATGCGGCTGCATGAGAGACAAAAAGTTGGTCGTCACCACACTTGCAAGCGCGATGTAGGACATGGCCCCGACATGGCGGGGAAGGATCCCAACCCCGAGCTTGATGGGTCCGATGTAATGCCGCTTGTCCTCGATGGCTTCGGTCTCGCGGGCTGTAACCGGCGCGGTGGGCGTCCCGTTCTCTTCGCCTGGAGCGTCTGATGGCAAAGGACTTTGCGGGGATAACGGTTGAATAACACTGGAACTCATGCCCATGGGAACACCCACCCCGGGCAGAATGCGTTCAGGAATATCCCGCTTTTGGTTGCCATGGCTCATGCTATTAGTTAAGGAAGCTAACCGCAACAAAAATAATTTTATTCACCGATCCTTGATGCCGCGAGGGTCCCGAGCGAGTTAGCGATGGCGAAGAAAGGGTATAACCCTTGAAAGAACGAGGATGTTCAAGGCCGCCATCAGCGCGAAGGGTGCGGCATAACTCCATCTGTCAAATACCACTCCACCCGCATAGTTAATGAAGGCCACGCTCACGATGCCGATGAGATTCACGATGCCGACCGTTGAGCCACGGATACCCGACGGCGCCTCCTGAGCCATGACGGTGCTCATGGATGACGAGAGTGCGCCTTCGGTGAGTCCGATCACGACGACGACGAGATAGCCTCCCATTGCAAAGACATCCTTTACGAGCAAGGGTGAGAGCAGAGCTCCCGTGACCGCCGTCAGTGAAGCCACGAGCAGGATAGTCCGGTTGAACTTGTCCAGGAGCCATCCCGTCGCCATCGTCCCCGAGATCGTAGCTACTTGCATGCAGGTGTACATTGCACCGACGTGCTTCATGGCCGTGGCTGTGTCGATATTGTGCCGGTGACCGGAGGCTATGACCCATAGTGAGAGATAGGTTGTGACTACCGCATAGTCGCTGCGGGTGACCAAGGCAGCGAACAGTACCATTTGAAAGCGTGGTTGACGCCGCGCATGTCGAAATACCTCTGTGAAGTTTGTTGCCAAGGTCTTGAACTGGGTGCCGAGGTGGATGCTTCCTGAAGAAGGCTTGCGCACATCCTGCTTGAGGCCGAACATGGAGAGCGCGATTGCCGGGAGACCAAGCAGAGCTACGACCCAAAAGGCGTAACGGACCATCTGGTTGGGTCCGTAGCCCGCGTGTTTGAGGAGTAAGGGGAGGCGCGACGCGAACTGTCCCGAGAAGAGCGTAACTCCACCGATCATGCATAGGGATATCAGGCTGGCGTACTTCCCCCTTGATCTGTTGTCCGGGTAGGACATGGTCGTGGCGACCAGAGCTACGTTGTTGGCGACCTGTCCGATGCCGAGGAGAAAGATGATAGCCCGTGCCGAAGCGAGCGACGTCGAGAGGGGATAGAGTATCGCCGCGACGGTGATGATGAGACACGAGAGAGCGACGAAGCGGTTGCATCGCACGTGGTCCGCGATGGTTCCGAAGATCGTCACAAAGCAGAAGACCGCCATGTTCTGGATAAATGATAGTTGTCCGACGGTCTGTCCCAGGTGCTCGCGGGAGAGGCCGAGGTGATCGACCAGAACATACGGCTGCATCAGCGGAAAGAAGGTGATGATGCAGATCGTCGCGATGCCGACGTACACATAGGAGAAGACGTTGCCCGGCGTGATGCCTTCGCCGAGAAGGATCGCACCAATGCGCCGGGGCGCGGAAGCGACGGACGCGTCCTCGCTGAAGTCGGGTTCGTCACTGGTAGAGAGGGGTACGCCGGCAGCGCTCATGGGACAGCCTCGGGAATCGATGTGGCTGAGAGTGTGTGCTTAGATGACACCTGCAAATGAGGTGGTCCAGGTAGGCCGGATGTAGAGGATGACCCTGTTGGTGGGGGCGGCCGGAGTTGGAAACGGCCCGGCGCCGCGCTTCGCCGCGAGATAGGCGAGGTGCAGCGCCTGGGGGTCTTCCTCGACCTTCTCCAGGACGCCGCGCACCTCGAGATAGCGCATGGAGATGCTGGGATCCGCGATGGTGACGACCACCTGGGGGCGCTTTGTGATCGTCTGGTAGACGATGTGGTTTGTTGTGTTCGTGAAGCGCAGATACTCGCCGTCGAAGTCGCACCACAGGGGCGCGCATCTCGGCGAACCATCCTCAAAAAGGGTGGTGAGATGAGGGATAAGGGAACCTTCAAACATGTCAAGGTGCGTCTCGGGGATAAGTGCCTGTTCGATGACGACCACGGGCTTCTTTTCTTCCGGCATGGAGACCTCCAGTGTGTGAGTGTTCCGTTGTGTGCTTCTTTAGAACTCCATCAGGTTGTCGCGGAAGTGCTTGTACTTGTATTCGGTGCGAACGAGGCCGCGCTTCTGCAACTCTGGAACGAGACCATCAGTGATCTCCGTGATATATCGCCGGGTGAGGGGGCGGCACTGGATGAGGAATCCGTCGCCGCCGACCGCGTCCATGGCTTCTTCCATGCGATCCGCGACCATCGCCGCAGTGCCATAGAGATCGAGCGAACTGAAGTTGTGCATGTTGCAGATCTCTCGAACGGTGCGCTTGCCGTTGAGGCCGAGGTTGTAGAAGTTGCCGAAGGTCGCCTGGTGCCCTTCGAGCTTCGTAATATCGATGACCGGTAGGGGCTTATCGATATCGAGGCCGGAGAGGTCGATCATGCCGATGTGGCCCATGCCCTCAAGACGCTTGCGGATCTGCTCGTCGGTGAGGATAGGCTGACGACGTTGACGCATGATCTCGGCCTCCTCCAGCGTATCGGCAACGAGGGGCGTGACCATGTAGAGGATCTTGATCTCATCGCCCGACCGCCCGAAGCTTTCGGCACGCGCGCGGATGTCGTCGCGGATCTCCTTCATGGCCGCGTAGCTATCGGCGCCTCCGGTTGAGACCAGGATGGTGTCGGCATACTTGGCACTGAAGTCCCTGCCACGCTCCGAGGTTCCGGCCTGGCAGATGACGGGACGCTCCTGGGGCGATCGCGCAATGTTGAGGGCACCCTTGCACTTGTAAAACTTGCCTTCGAAGTCCAGGATCTTTACCTTATCCGGATCAACGTACTTTCCTGTCTCTTCATTCATTACGATGGCGTCGGGCTGCCAGCCATCCCATAGTTCGCGTACGAGTTGGGTGTACTCCGCGGCGCGTTCGTAGCGCTCAGCATGGGGCGGCTGCTGATCCTGTCCGAAGGCCTGCGCGGCCTCGTGTTCGCTGGTCGTGACGATGTTCCATCCGACACGTCCGCCCGTGACGTGATCAAGCGATGCCAGGGTGCGGGCGAGCATGAACGGTGGATAGAACGACGTCGACATGGTCGCCACGCAACCGAGGCCTTTGGTTGCGCTTGCCATGAGGGGCATAAGAGGCACCGGGTCGAGTCGGGCCGACCCATGCTCGCCGAAGGCAACATGGTCTTCCAGCATGATGTAGTCGAAACAGGCGCGATCCAGCGAGCGTGCCATATCGATGAGAAACTCGCCCGTCATCCACCGTGTGGTGTCATTGCCCGACCAAGTTGCGGCTCCCTTGCCATCAAGCCTCCAGCCGTGGGGGATGGCGTTGGTGAACCATGCGAGATGGAATTTCTTCTTAGTCATCGTCACTCCTTATGCGGTCTTCGGTGTAGCGTTGGTCTCTACCGGGCCGGAGACGGTCGCCCCGGCGTTGGTCGGCATGCTGAGAAAGAAGGCGAGCGAGATGAGAGTCACGCCGGAGATCATTGGAAAGATTGGCGTGATGTCGGCGGAAGAGATCTTCGTCGTGTGATGAGCCTGCATCACGGCATGCAGGACGACGGCCGATGCGCCGATACCGAGACTCGATGCAAGCTGTGTGAGAACGCTGGAGAGCGACGACGCCCGGCTCATGGCCTTCTGGGGCAGGTCGGCGTAGGCGAGCGCATTGAGTGCGGTGAAGAGGGTGGACCGGAACATGCCCGAAACAAAGAAAACGGCAACGATCATCCAATGAGGCGTCTCTGGCCGGAAGAAGGCATAGCATGCCTGCAGAATGGCGGCGACTACGATGTTGGTGACGAGCATGCGCTTGAAGCCGAAGGCCTTGACCAGAGGCTGGGTAAACTTCATGGTGAGCAGGGATCCGAGCGCGTCGGCCAGCGTGAGAAGTCCGGCCTGGAATGCGGACAGGCCGAAGCCGAGTTGCAGCAGAAGGGCGAGCAGGAACGGCCCTGCGCCTAAGCCCAGCCGGAGAAACATTCCTCCGACGGTCGCGCTGCGATAGGTGGGAATTCCAATGATCGAGAGGTCCAGGATGGATGTCTCCCGGGCTCTTCGATAGTGAAGATAGAAGAGAATAAGCGAGATAAGGCCGCCCCCCAGAAGGCTGTTGACCGCCCACGCGGGCAGGATATTTCGACCGACATTCTCAAAGCCATAGACCAGTCCGGCGAGACCAAACCCAGTAAGAAGAAAGCCGGTCAGGTCGAGCTTCTGCTTCTCCGTCTCGCGAACGTTGGGGACATACATGGTCGTGAGGATTGCGCCGATGAGGCCCATGGGAAGGTTGATATAGAAGATCCAACGCCACGAACTGAAAGTGACGATAAAGCCGCCGACCGGGGGACCAAGCACAGTACCCAGAATGCCAGGGAGGATAAGAAAACCCATGGCTCGAACCATCTCCGCCTTCGGCAACGTGCGGAGGAGAACGAGGCGGCCTACCGGGAGCATCATCGATCCGGCTATGCCTTGAAGAAGGCGAGCCACGACGAGATGCCAGAGCGCGTGAGCGATGCCGCATCCCACGGAGGAGACCGCGAACAGGATGATGGCACCACGGAACACGGTCCTTGCGCCGAAGCGATCCGCGGCCCATCCGGAGATAGGCAGGAAGACAGCCGAGGCAAGCAGATAGGAAGTAATGGCGGTGTTCAACATCAGAGGATCCTGATGCAATGCGCGCGCCATGGTGGGCAATGCATTGGAGATGACCGTTCCGTCGAGGGTTCCCATGAAGAGGGCGAAGCCTACGATCATCGGAAGAAGCAGACTGCTGTGGGACGACTCGACGATCTCGGCACCGGCAGAAAGGTCGGCCGCCTCGACCATCTCTTCCAGAAGTCCACCCGGGACCTCAGACTCGGCGGTCGTCTCGGACATCACGATGGTGGTTTTTCCGACTGTCAATGAAGTCCCCGTGGTCAGGATTTTTTGGCGAGGGTGATGGGTTACCGGAGTGGACCGGCAAGCTGAATAAGCGTGTGACCAGAGTGCGACGATGTCAATAGAGTAGGTATGTTAACTAATAATTGCAAGAAGAAATTAAAGAGTCTTCGATTGAGGCTTATACCGAGACCCGATCGGACGGCAGAAGCCCAAGGTTGCGCATCATGGATTTTGCGTTCTCCTGCGTTGTTCGATACTGAGACCAAAACCAAGCGGTAGCCAGAAGGACCGCGAAGCCGCTGAAGATGACGGCGATGGCCGCCGTATAACGATGAGCGATCCACCCTGCGAGCAGCGTGCCGAAGGGAAGCATGCCGGTCATCGCCATGATGTAGTAGCTCATGACACGTCCACGCATGTCTTCGTCTGTGAGCGTCTGGAGGATGGTGCTACTGGCGGCCATCGACTGCATCATGCCGAATCCGACGAAGAACAGGAGAATGAGTGACAGGTAAAGCTGATGCGAGAAGCCGAAGGCTACCAGGGCGAGCCCGAAGAGCGTCGAAGAGAGTGCGACTGACCTGACCAAGCCCACGGAACTCTTGCGTAAGGCGAGCGATAATCCGGAAAGCAGCGCGCCCACGCCCGGGGCGCCGAGAAGCAGACCGAGGGTCTGTGGGCCTCCATGCAGGACGGTGCTCGCGAAGATTGGCATGAGAATCGTATAGGGGATGCCGAGCAGGCTCAAGATAGCAAAGAGAGTCAGGATATTGCGAAAGGGAACCGTTCCCGCGACGTATGTCCAACCTTGGCGCATCTGCTGCACCACCGAGACCGGGCGTTGGGCCACGCGTTCGCCCGGGGTGAAATGCATCGCGAAGAGTGACCATAAGACCGCGATGTAGCTAATGCCATCTATAAGGAAGCACCAACCCTCACTACTGAAGGCCATGATGGCACCTGCGATGGACGGGCCGAGCAGTCGCGCGATATTCACGATCGATGAATTGAGGGCGATGGCGTTGCCGAGAACCTCCCTGTTATCCACCGTACGGGTGACAAATGTCTGGCGCGCCGGCATGTCAAAGGCATTCGCTACACCCTTCACGGTGTTCAGCAGAAATATCTCGGCGATGGTGACATGGCGAGACAAGGCCAGACCTGCGAGTGCGAAAGACGTGAGCGCTAGAATCACCTGGGTGATCGCCGTGAGACGGCGCTTATCGTGGACCTTATCTACCCAGACACCGGCCAGAGGAGAGAGGAGAAAGACCGGCATCGCCGTCGTGAAGCCAATCCAGCCAAGCAGGAGCGCGGAGTGCGTGAGCTTATACACAAGCCAGCTTGTGGCCACACGGGTGACCCAAGAGCCGATGAGCGATATTCCCTGGCCGATGAAGAGGAGCCGGAAGTTTCGGTAGCGAAGGGCCCGCCAGGCATGGGAGTATTGCTCGAAACGTTGCCGTGGCACGGGGGATATGCCGACACCTCGAAAATCGGGGTCCAGGTCTTCCAGGCTTGGCTTCGACGTCTCGGGAACAGCCATTGGGATCACTCACCTTCCGGGTAGGACTGCCGCAAACAAGATAGTTATAATAACTAATTGATAGCACATCGAGAACTCTTTCGAGCCAGAATCTGAGGCTTGTTTTTCTAGCTGTTTTTATGTCGTCGAAGCTTCGGGGTTACCGGTATCTAGAATCACAGGTTGCCTTTAAGGCTTCGAGCCTGTTCTCGCGGGTGCGGGGTTCGATGTATTATTAGGTCTCTTAACAAACCTGCATTTCGCGGACGGGAACACTGTATTGATGACCATGGATTCTATTGATGTATCGCACTTAGCAGACCAACTTCGCCCGGCCATTCTCAGATTAAGTCGCCATCTGCGGCGGGAAGCCCAACGTGTTGGACTCTCAGCCATGGATGCCCAGCTTCTAGCGCTCGTTCATGACAAGCCCGGGCTTGGGGTATCCGATCTGGCGGATCTTGAACAGATGAGCCGACCGGCCATGAGCGCTCACGTGAAGCGACTGGTGGAGGCAAAGTGGGTGACGCGACGGAAGAACAAGCCGGAAGACGACAAGCGCCACATGTCTCTCGTGATTACAGCAGAAGGGGCGAAGATCCTCGCGGCGACGACCAAGCAGCGCAGCGACTGGCTTGCGGGTCGCCTGGGGCTGCTTTCCAGCCAGGAGCGGGCTTCGCTGGAGAATGCAATCGATTCATTATCGAAGCTGATTGAGTAGTCAGGATTCTGGCTGAAAGCACGCTGGAGCGCGGATTTCAAAGCGAAAATTTCCTTGAGATGACGGTCAGTCGTACCTTTTGCACCCTCTGAAGCGGGGCCTCGCTCTTTTTTCTTGTAAAGTAGTTAACATAACTAATATAGTGAAGTCGATATCGAGTCGGCGACGCTGCCCCCTCGCTATCCATCCTACAAGCGAGCAAGCACATGAGCGGAAGAGACAAGCGATTTCATCTGGCGTGGTTTACGAATGCAGTGCCGCATGGCTGGATGGATGGAAAAGCCTCTCCATGGGCGGGTAACGATATCACGGAGTGGATGACGGGCGAGTTCCTGATCGATATGGCTCGCTCTCTCGATCGGGCCTGCTTCGACTACATCATGCTGGAAGATCACGTGGCGTTCGATCACATGGCCGGCTTAACGGCACGCCTGGATCCAATTAGTATGATGCCACTGATGGCGGAGGCGACGACTGGGCTTGGCGTGGTTGCCACCATGTCCACTTCGTTCTATCCTCCCTTCCTGCTGGCGCGCACCGCAGCCTCTCTCGATCACCTTACCCGTGGACGGATGGGTTGGAATATCGTGACGACGAGTGAGCATGAGGCGGCACATGCGTTCGGTATGGAGGCTCAACCATCGCATGGCGAGCGCTATGAGCGAGCGGCGGAATATACCGATCTCGTGTGTCAGCTTTGGGACGGGTGGGATCCGGACGCAATCGTCATGAATGAGGAGACGGGGCAGTATGTGGACCCGTCGAAGGTGAAGCGGCTCGACTTTCAGGGGAAGTATTACAAGTGCAAGGGCGCCCTGAATATCGCTCGATCACCACAAGGGCGGCCGGTTCTCTGCCAGGCCGGCACGTCGGAGCGTGGCCGGGATTTCAGCGCGAAGTATGCCGATACTATTCTGGTCTCCACAGGCGGCGCGAACGACTACGGCGTGATGAAAGAGATTCGCGACGACATTCGTTCCAGGGCTGTGAAGATCGGACGCGATCCGGATGAGATCAAGCTCCTCTACATGATCACGCCGATCATGGCGGAGAGCGAGGCCGAAGCGGAACGCTTGTGGCATCTTCGCAAGCCTCCACTCACCCCGGCCAGCATCAAGGGAATGGTTGAGGGGTTGTCACGGCTTGGACAGATCGACTTGACGCAATACGATCTCGACGAACCGCTTCCGTTCATCGATATCACGAAGCTTGATGGACACCAGGCGACCTTCAACAGTTTCTACAGGTCGTGGGATGGAAAGAAGACCTTCCGCGAGATGCTAGCGCGGCGCGGCGGGGTCAGCTCGCTCGATCTCTTCGGCACACCAACGCAAGTGGCCGACAGGATGGAGGAAGCGATGGAAGCAATCGGCGGCGATGGCTTCCTGCTGCAGTGCAGACCGTTGACGCGGCGCTACATCACCGAGGTGACGGAAGGGCTCGTGCCGATCCTGCAGAAGCGTGGACTGGTTCGCAAGAAATATGAGCACACGCAGCTGCGCGACAACCTCCGAGAGTTCTGAGCTTCCATCAGCGAGCAAGAAGAGAGGATTCCTTCCATGGCAGACTCGAAGCAAAGCGCACCCCTGGAATCGGCAACGATCCCGGAGAGCATGTTGGACCTCCTAGAGAGGCCATTGGTGCCGCATCTTGTGACCCTGCTTCCCGATGGGACACCGCGGACCAGCCCGGCCTGGTTCTCATACGACGGTGAATTCCTGAAGTTCACCGCGACGACCAGCCACATCGTCTACACAACGATTGCCACGAATCCTCACGTTGCGGTTTCGATCGCCGACCCACAGTACGGCATGCGATATCTCGAGATACGCGGAGTTATCGAGAAGATCGAGCCCGACCCCGAAGCTACACTGCTCTACGCTGTAGGCAAGAAGCACAACTATGAGTTTGCTCCCCAGGCAGTTCTCCCGGCCCCTCGCGTCATCCTCTGGATGCGCCCGACCGCGACGACATCCTTCAATGGAAGCAAGTGAAGAGAGCAAGGAGAAGGTGATGCTCCAAGAACTGACCTGGCGCCCTCGTCTTGAGGAGTCCGCAACTATTCCGGAAGCTTTTCTGGATTTATTTCAAGGAAAGCACATTCCTCATTTCACGACGCTCCTCGCCGATGGCTCACCGCGTTGCTCCCTCGTGTGGTGCGACTTTGATGGAATGTATCTTCGCTTTAGCGTGACGACCAAACACATCACCGGGCTAACGGTCGCGAATGATCCCAGGGTAGTCTGCATGGTCGCCGATCCCGCGGTGCTGGACCGGTACATTGAGGTGCGCGGTGTCATCGAAAAGATCGTGCCGGACCCCGAGGCCGATCACGTCTATCGACTAGCCAGCTTACGTGGTGTCGTGCAACCAGTTCCTTACCCTGGGGCGTCGGATCGCGTCATTCTTTACATGAAGCCAACGGTCGTCTTCTCCTTCCCCGGGTATCACCACCATTACTAGAAGCATGCAGCGCGAAACAGGAGAGAGTATGTCAGACGAGGCATCGCTCGAAAGCTTAAAAAGAGCCAAGACAACTTACCCGATCGAGGACATCATGCTTCGACGCTGGAGCCCTCGCGCCTTCGCGAGTCGAGCGGTCAGCGACGCAGACTTAAGCAGCATCTTCGAGGCGGCATCCTGGGCTGCTTCTTCTTACAATGAGCAGCCGTGGCGGTTCGTGGTTGGACGGCAGGGAGATCCGACCTATGCAAAGACTCTTGGCTGCCTCATAGAATTCAACCAGCTCTGGGCCGGGCGAGCGCCAGTGCTCCTCCTCTCGATCGCGAAGAATGTCTTCGCCGCCAGCGGCCAGCCAAATACATCAGCGATGCACGATCTTGGCGCGGCCACGGCTCACATCAGCCTGCAAGCGACCGCCCTTGGCCTGCACACTCATTCGATGGCGGGATTCGACAAGGACAAGGCCAGGTCTTCCTTCGCAATTCCGATGGACTACGATATCGGCATTGTGACTGCTCTTGGGTATCTCGGTGACCCGCAGGATTTACCCGAAAAGATGAGAGGTCCTGAGCTTGCTGCGCGAGGACGGAAAGAGTTGGCCGATTTCGTCATAACTGCATGGGCAGAACCGTGGAAGACATCATGATGCACCCAGCTTAGCCTGGCAACAGGGGCTCCAGGGTTTAGAGCAGATTCGAGTTCTATCGGGGGATTGTGTTCATCGTCACTATGTCACAGATCGCGTCGGCCCGAATCCCAACAGCCTGGGGGGAGTTTGTCATCCATGGCTTCGAACCCAGCGGTGTGCTGGATCGCGTGGACGGTTACAGCATGGTTGCGTTCACGTTGGCAGACCGTAAGGACCGATTCCCAGTCGTCTTTATTGCCTCGGCTTGCCGACTCTGTGAGACGTTCGGGTCGGTCCACTGTGGTGCGCGTCTCGGTATGGGCGCCGCTCTCGAAGCAATCGCCGCACATGGTGCCGGCGTCGTTTTGATGCCTTATGATGAGGTGACAACGTTGACCGAAGGTCTTCTGAGGGCGGACGATGTCGAAACAGAAGGCCGGTCGCTCGCATGGGCAGCGGGTGTCCTGAGCGAGTTGGGAGTTAGTGCGTTCTCCCTTTTGGCTGACTCGCGCCGTCACGCGGCTGCGCTGCTCGAAGCGGGTTTTGATGTTATCCATTCTGACTCCCTGTGTCCGGAATCTCATCTTCCCCACGAAGAACTTTCTCAGTGCATCGGTGCCGAGGACGCTCGATGAGGCCGAAGGGGCGCGTCGCGCTCAAGCAGTCACCGTTTACGGACGTGCCGGGTGCGCTTGCGGAGATGAGAGCAAGGCGGATGGTCGTCGTGATCGACAACGAAGATCGCGAGAATGAAGGCGATGTCGTTCTGGCCGCTGACTGTGTTACGCCAGAGGCGATCAACTTCATGGCGAAGTACGCTCGCGGTCTTATCTGCCTGAGCCTTACAGAGGCATGTGCCGATCACCTCAGGCTTCCACTGATGTCTCTCTACAACACCGCGCGTCTCGGCACGGCATTTACCGAGAGCATCGATGCGATCGATGGCGTTGGCAGCGGGATTTCGGCCTACGATCGAGCAGCGACCATCCGCAGGGCTGTGTGCTGTGATGCCCGCGCATCAGACTTCGCCAGGCCAGGTCATGTGTTCCCTTTGCGTGGGCGACAGGGCGGTGTTCTTACGCGAACCGGACATACGGAAGCCTCGATCGATCTCGCTCGGCTGGCTGGATGGACGCCCGCCGCAGTGATCTGCGAGATCATGAACGATGACGGAACCATGGCGCGCCTTCCACACCTGATCAACTTCTGCTGCACCCACAACATGAAGCTGATCACGATCGCGGAGCTGGTTGCGTATCGTCTTCAGAGCGCGGAAGAGCCGACTTCGAATGACGTACGAGCATTCAAAGCATAGGTCCTCTCGAAGGGTTCGCGGGTGTACCGCTCGGCATTAATTTCTAACGATGCGCGAAGAGACTATCTCGGACTCGAGTTGTGTTCCCGTAACCCGCGATACTCGCAACAAGGCCTGGAAGTAGGGGAACGGCTTTTGCCTCAAGAGAGCCTGGAGTCTCTCGAGGCTATCCTCACTCGTCAAGAAATCTCCCCCAGCTTCTGTTGCCTGCGAGTCCGTTCCAGCGATGATGAGCGTGTTGCCCGTGTTTGTCGGATTCGGAAGAAAGACGATCATGCAGTAGGCGGTCTTCGCGCCGGAATCAGCCGAAAACTCGTACTGAGGCTGTTCGCTACCGGTCGGGTTGTCAAGGGTGATGACGGATGGCCCCGAGCCGTACGACTGCTTGAAGTGGTAGGCGAGGCGATCCTCAAAGAGCTCGACCCAGGGGTTGGATCTGCTGCTGCCCACAAAAATCGTATTACTCCAACGCAGCCGATGACCTGCATACTCGCGTGCCGCGACGAGACGGGTGCCATCGTCACCGGTCTGCAACTCCGTGATCCTGCGCGCGACCCGGAAATCACCGATACTTCCCGTGCTTCGACTGAAGATGACAGCAAGATCTTTCCGCTGTTGCTGGCTGGCATCGCTCGATAGGGGTTGCGGCGATTGAGCCGTCCGATAGCTGTAATCGAGATAATTCGCCAGCGAGAGCTGCTTTTGAAGGACATCCTGGGCGAGCCCAAAGGAGGTGTCAGCCAGGACAATCTCAGGAGGAAGCTTTCGTCCAAAAAAGTTGCCCCAGAAGGCTCGAAGGGCTGGTCCGCTCTGCCACTTGTGAAGAGTGGACTGGGCTTGCTGATCTCGATGAACTTCGAAGATGAGCGCCGCTGTCAGACCGGCGATCATGACGATGAGAGCGATCTGCAGGCTTTTGGGGAAGACCTGCGGGAGATGACTGCTGCCCGGGGGAAGTGACGGGGTGACTTCCGAGCCGGTCGCAGCTACAGGTTCGAGGTGTTCTTCGACGAACGGGGGCTCATTGGCGAGGATGACGATCGGCTCCTGCGGCCGAACGCGGAAGACGGGACTGTAGCTCCCCCGTGGAATCTCGAAGGTGAGGGGCTCACCGCTGCCTTCATTTGCAAAGTAGATTTCGATCCGCTTGCGCAGCTCCATTGCATTAACACGAACAATGTTGTCCTGCGAGGTGTCGTAGGAGGCCGAGCGCCCAAAGACGGCCATGCCGATCTGCTGCTCGTGAAGGTCCTGGACACCATGAAGCACGGTCTCGTTGCCGACGTAGACAAGAAAGTCGCGGAGACGCTGGGAACGGCGGAACGGTGTGCTTTCCACAACGCGGCTCAGAAGCCTCTCCCACTCTGCTTTGGACGGTTGCACTAAGAGCTGAGGCGGTTTGGTCTCCGTGGTTTGCATTGGGACGTCCTTGGAAAGGATACCATTTTCAAAAGGGGCTTCCAGTCACCCTTCTTACGGTGAGAACGTGGGTTTCTCACGGTCTACGGGGCTGTTTGGCGCACGTAGGGCGTTTTACGCTCACCGAGTGGCGTCCTTGGGAATTCGGCTGGCTCGGAGGCGTTTCACCTCTGTCCGGCGGAATCACGGTGAATGGATTGGGTAGTTTAGCGGTGAGAAGTGCATCCCTTACCGTAAATTCACTTGCCTCTCGTCTTCGTGAGAATGGAAGCTTCGTGGGCTGGAGAACAGGTCCGTGTTTCCGGCTGCAAGTTCCCACTTCTTGACCGCATGCCGCGTCAGAGCCCGGGAGATCGAGCGGTCTGGAGCCGGAGACGCGGGGTCACCTTTGCCGTGAACTCAAGGACCGGAAGTTTTCTCTTAGCTGGACGCAATTTTGGAGGCACCATGAAGATTCAACTGAACCATCCCTTCGCGCTGACCGGACGGGTACTTCTTATGGCGGGGCTCGCGGTCCTGGGATCCGCGGCCACGCCGGCTCACGTCCTGTTCGGGCAGGCCGTCTCGTCGGCCAAGATGCACGGCACGGTGACCGACACGACCGGCGCGCTCGTCGGCGGAGCAACGGTGATCGCCACCCAGATCGAATCGGGTGCGACGGTGACTGCCGTGACGGGCGACAACGGTGGCTACGTTCTGCCGAACCTTCCCGTCGGGGCCTACACCGTGAAGGTATCGGCTCCGGGTTTCCAGTCCTACAGTCGCACCGGAATCGTGCTTGAGGTCTCGAACGATGCAGAGGTCGATGCTCCCCTCACCGTAGGCTCCACGGACACGACCGTTACGGTGAACGGAACAGCGGCGCAGGTTCAGACGGAAGAGACTTCGATCTCGACGGTCGTCGACCAGTCGAGGGTGGTCGATCTGCCCCTCAACGGGCGCAATGCCGCAAACCTTGTACTGCTCTCCGGGGCTTCCGCACCGACAACCAATGGCAACATGACCAGCACCAAGAGCTATGGCAGCACGGGCACGAGTGCGATCGGGGGAGCGCTGAACATTGCCGTCGCGGGCGGCCAGGGGAACCAGATCAATTTTCTCCTGGACGGCGGCGATCACAACGATTCGTTTTCGAATGTAAATATGCCTTTCCCGTTTCCGGATGCGCTGCAGGAGTTCAGCGTGCAGACGACGGGAATGTCGGCCCAGTACGGAGTGCATCCAAGCGCCGCCGTCAACATTGTCACCAAGTCCGGCAGCAATCAATGGCATGGCGGAGTGTTCGAGTTCCTCCGCAACAGCTACGCGAATGCGAATAATCGTATCAACGGCTATACGGACCTTAAGCGGAACCAGTTTGGCGGATACTTTGGCGGTCCGATCCTTCACGACAAGCTGTTCTTTTTCGGCGGATACCAGCACACAGCCTTGAGAATTGCCCCAGCCAGTACATCCTCCTTCGTACCGACGCCTGCAATGCTCGCAGGCAACTTCACACCATATCTTCAGTACCAACGGAGCCTGAGCGCGACGAACACCTGTCCTACTCTGCTGGCCTCCGCGGGCTTCACCTATAACGCGACGGCATGTACGGCAACGATCAATCCCTCGCTGTTCAGTCCCGCAGCCGTCGCTTTGATGAAGTACCTGCCAACAACACAGACGCAGAATGCCGCTGGTCTCATCTCGTACTCTGTCCCTGCGCCGCAGGATGAGAATCAGTGGATCGGCCGTCTCGATTACAACCTCAGCTCACGGCACAGCGTCTTTGCGCGCTACTTCATGACGAACTATTACCAGAAGTCGCTCTTCAACGGGAATCTGCTGAATGCGATCAACCCCGGCCTGAAGGATCGAGGCAAATATCTCACACTTGGCGACAACTTTTCGATCTCGCCCAGCATGAACAATGCTTTGCGCGGAACGGTCACCCGCCTGGCCATCGCACGTGGAGCGCCGGGAGACCTTATCTCGCCCGCTACCCTGGGATCGAATGTTTACTCTTCCGTCCCAAACTACATTTATCTGAATGTGAGCGGAGCCTTCACGGCTTCGTGCGGAAGCTGCGCCCCAACCCACTATGTGACGAACCACTACCAGGTGGCTGACGACCTCTCCATTCAAAAAGGGAGCCACTTCGTTCAGGTTGGTTTCGACTACATTCATGAAGAGCTGAACCTGGCCGGTCTGAACACGGAGAATGGCCAGTTCACCTTCAATGCTTCCTACTCGGGTCTCGGGCTTGCCGATCTTCTCCTCGGGGCTCCCAATACCTTTTCGCAGGGCTTTGGACCGGGCGCGGCGGCGCATCTTCGGTACAACTACTTCGGTTACTACGCGCAGGACACATGGCATGCCAACAAAAAGCTGACGATCAACGCCGGCCTGCGGTGGGAGCCGTGGTTTCCGGAATATGAGAAGAACAATATTGGTGGGGAGTTCAGTCCTACGGCGTTCGCGTCCAATGCCGTCTCGACCGCCTACCCAAATGCTCCGGCCGGGATCGTCTTCTATGGTGACAAGGGTGTGAAGCCGGGCTTTATCAACACACGCTACACGAACTTCTCGCCACGGGCCGGCTTCGCCTTCGATCCGCAAGGCAACGGGAGATCCAGCCTGCGCGGTTCCTACACGTTGACCTTCGAGGCGCCGGAACTCTATTACGATTCGGGCTTCCCGGGGAACTCGCCGAACGCCTCCGCGCAGTCCTTCACCGTGGACAACTCCACCAACCAGACGGACACGGTCAAGTCGTTCGACAATCCCTGGAAGAAGATCGCGGGTGGCAATCCGTATCCGACGCAGTATCCGGCTCCAAGTACAGCTGCTTTCCCTGCGACCAACGTCTCCACGGGCTACTATCCAAGCAATCTCCGCAGAACGTATATGCATCAGTACAACGTCAGCTATCAGAATCAGCTTTCGACGAACTGGCTTGCATCGGTCAGTTATATCGGCACGAGCACAATTCACCTCTGGGGTTTCCAGCCGTATAACTATGCGACACCCGCACCCACCCCGGCAGGCGCAGCTGCCACGACGAATAACACCTCACAGCGCTATGTTCTCTATCGCGCTGCCATTGCCAGCAACACTACTGCCGGCACCCGTTATGGGGCGTTCAGTGGTACGGCTGACTATGGGATGGCAAACTTCAACGGTGTCATCGCGACGGTCAACCATCGCTTTGCCAACAACTTTTCCATGCTGATGAATTACACATGGTCCCATTGCCTATCGAACGAGAACTACACCGGCGACAATACGCCACCCGCGCAGGATCCGAACAACCATGCCGCAGAGTATGGCAACTGCAACTTCGACACGACGCATAACCTCACTATCTCCGGCGTGGCAACGACGCCCAAGCTTCGTCAGTCTTCGCTGAACTATGCTCTTGGCGCCTGGCAGGTGAGCCCGCTCATTACGTACCGCACCGGGATGCCTTACACGGTGAACGATGGCACGGATCGTTCTCTGACGGCGATCGGCCAGGACCGTCCAAACCTTGTTCCGGGGCAGAGCTTCTACTCGAAGAATTTCTTCCCTGCCGCAGGTGTGAAGCCGCTCTGGATCAACGCTTCTGCCTATGCCCTGCAGCCGCTTGGCACATTTGGCAACGAGGCCCCGCTGCAGGCGCGTGGACCCGGATTTGCGAACGTCGATGTTGCGATCAGCAAACACTTCCCGGTCTTTGAGCGCTCGCAACTGGAGATTCGAGGGGAAGCTTTCAACGCTCTCAACCATCCCAACTATTCGAATCCCAGCACCTCGATCAGTTCGAGTTCAACGTTCGGCCGCATTACGACGACGGCCAATGACGCTCGACTTCTCCAGATAGCCGCGAAGATAACCTTCTAACAGCTCTCCTCCACCCGGTGTGCACGGCTCGTGTGCACCGGGTATCTCTCACCTTCGTTTGAAAACGCGAGGAGTTCAGGTTGCACTATCGTTTGGCGCTTTTCTTAGTGCTGCTTCTCGGAGCGGCACGTTCCTCGACGGCGCAGGGTGGCGCGTCCACCGAGATTGCCGCTCATCCTCCACTGGGCTGGAACAGCTGGGATGCCTACGGGCTGACCATCACCGAGCCGCAATTTCGCGATAACGTGAAGGTCCTTGCAAAGACCCTGAAGCCGTTCGGATGGCAGTATGCTGTGATCGATGAGGGCTGGTTCCTCAAGAATCCGCATGACCTCAAGACACCGGATAAGGTCGAGTATGAGATCGATGCGAACGGCCGCTACAATCCTGTGCCGGGGCGGTTTCCATCGGCCATCATCGACGGCCGGAATGAAGGATTTCGGGCGCTCGGAGAGTACGTTCACTCGCAGGGTCTGAAGTTCGGTATTCACATTGTCAGAGGCATTCCCCGCGAAGCCGTCAAACAGAACCTTCCGGTAGCGGGAAGCGACTTTCATGCACGCGATGCCGCCGATACAAACGATCCATGCCCGTGGGATCCTACGAATTGGGGTGTTCGCGATACCCCTGCCGGGCAGGCCTGGTATGACGCTCTCCTCGCGCAGTATGCTGGTTGGGGCGTCGACTTCATTAAGGTGGATTGCATCTCGGACCATCCCTATAAGCCGACAGAGATCCGCATGATCCACAACGCTATTGTCAAGAGCGGCCGTCCTATCCTTCTCAGCTTGTCGCCTGGTCCGGTTTCTCCGAGTATCGCGCAGGAGATTATCCCGTACGCGCAGATGTGGCGGATCTCCGATGATCTTTGGGACTACTGGAAGAATGCGAGGCATGCGCCGAGAAGTGTGCACGATCAGTTCGAGCTCGCCGCAGCATGGGCGCCTTTCGCCCGCGCGGGTACATGGCCGGACGCAGACATGCTTCCACTAGGGTATCTTGGACCGGAGCCAGGCGATGGCGACGCACGCGAGACGCGCTTGACCCAATCCGAACAGAGGATGATGTTCACCCTTTGGTCGATCATGCGTTCTCCTCTTATTATCGGTGCCAACCTTACCCGTCTTGATGCCTGGACAACGAGTCTCCTTACGAATCGGGATGTACTTGACGTCAATCAGTTCGCTCATGACCAGCGGCAGGTCGCCCGCGAAGGAGACACAGTGGCGTGGACGGCTGTGGGTAGGGGAGCTATCCGATATCTTGCGCTGTTCAACCTGAACGACAAAGATAAGACGATCGCACGTTCGTATGCGTTCTACAATCTGCCTTCCGCCACCTATAGCAGCAGGGAAGTGTGGTCGAACGAGGAGCGCGGACGCTCGGACGCCATCAACGTGACATTGCCTCCTCATAGCTGCATTCTCCTTGAGCTCAAGCCCTAGCCGTTTCAACCAGTATCAGGAGGCCGCATGGCCACTCGCAGGTCGTTCCTCTTCAGCTCACTCTCTGTCGCCGGACTTAGCTGGATGCCATCGTTTGCACAATCCGGCTCGGCACTCGAGATCAACGTTCTGTCCCTTGGAGCCGTTGGAGATGGTATCGTGCTGGATACAAAGCCCATCCAGCAGGCTATCGACCGCGTGTCGGCCGCTGGCGGAGGACGTGTTCTCGTACCGGGCGGGAAGCGCTTCTTAGTGGGCGCGCTCATGCTGAAGAGCAACGTCGATCTTCATCTTGCGGATGACGGTGTTCTACTCGCAAGTCCGCGGCAGGCTGACTATTTCCCGAAGAGGAATAAGGGAGTGATCAATGCCGATGGAGCAAGTAACCTGAAGATCAGCGGCAGCGGCCACGTAGACGGGCAGGGAATGAAGTTCATGGGAGACTATTCGCCTGTCTATGAACGCTGGGAGCCACTGTCTTTCAGGCCGAAGATGTTTCATCTCATCGGCTGTAAAGGCCTCGAGATCTCCGGTATCTCTTTCGGCCATTCTCCGGAATGGGGTCTTCATACGCTTGGATGTGAGCACGTTCTTGTGGATGGCGTTCGCATTCGCAACTATCTCGATGTTCCAAACTGCGACGGAATGGATCCTGACCGCTGCCGGGACATGGAGATCAAGAACTGTGATCTGGTCTGCGCGGATGACGGCATCGTGATCAAGGCGGGCGAGCAGACGGATGAAGACTTCGGAGCAGCACACAACATCACCGTGCGCGATTGCTCTGTCGTCTGCCGGGACAGCGGGCTCAAGATCGGAACCGAGACGTTTGGCGATGTTTCGAAGATTCTCTTTGAACGTTGCCGCATTGTCTCAGGGGGCCGCGGACCAACGATTACGCATCGTCAGCCGGGCAACGTGAGTGACGTGGAGTTCCGCGATATCGAATTCCTTGCGCAACACCACGCCGCGCGCTGGTGGGGCTGGGGAGAGGCTGCATCGGTAACGGTATGGCCGAGGACGAAAGATGGAAAGACGGGTTCGCTCAGCGATATCCGCTTCAAGAGGGTGCATGGTGTCGCGGAGAACAGCTTCAGAATCGATGCGCATCCTGAGATGCCGGTGAGAGACGTTCTCCTGGAAGACTGCTCGGTCGAGATCGACCGGTGGACGCAGTATCCCGGCGGCTTCTTTGATAACCGTCCCACACGGGCAGATGACCCGATGCACGAGCCAGGCGGGCTGGAGAAGCACGACACCCCCGCGTATTTCTTCCGGAATGTGCAGGGCGCGGTCATTCGGAATTGCAGCGCGCGATGGGGTGTCCATCCGAGTGACTCTTTCAGTTATGCACTCGAAGCTCAGAACGTGACGGGCCTCAAGCTGGAGCACTTCAAGGGAACGGCGGGGCGCCCTGGGCTCTCCGCCACGTCCATTCACTAGAAAGGCAACTCGTGCGCCCAAGTATCGTCGCAGCTCTTATTCTCTCCATCCTGACGTCTGTTGCCTTGTCACAAGAGAGACCCGCTCCGCTCCTCGCGGCGACACCACCCATGGGATGGAACTCGTGGAACTGGTTTGCAGAGAAGGTAACGGACAAGGATATTCGCCAGGCTGCAGATCTTCTCGTTTCCTCCGGGATGCGGGATGCGGGCTATGTCTACCTCAATATCGATGACACCTGGGAGGGCAGCCGGGACGCAAATGGTGTTCTTCACACCAATGCCAAGTTTCCAGACATGAAGGCACTGGCCGACTATGTCCACGGCAAGGGCTTGAAGCTGGGCATCTATAGTTCTCCGGGTCCTCAGACCTGCGCTCGCTTCGAAGGTAGTTTAGGTCACGAGGATCAGGATGCAGAACTGTTTGCCTCCTGGGGAATCGACTACCTCAAGTACGATCTTTGCAGCTTTCATAACAAGGTCATGCGCCAGGCCTACTCAGGGGACAGCGCGGAAGCGATGGTGCATCAATATAAGATGATGCGCGACGCGTACGAGAGAATGCATCAGGCGCTGCTCAGGAGCGGACGGCCGATTGTATACAGCCTATGCCAGTATGGGTTCGATTCCGTTTGGCAATGGGGCCCTGAGGTTGGAGCAAACCTCTGGCGCACCACGGGCGACATTACTCCGACATTCGATCGCATCTCGCTCATAGGGCGCGAACAGGCGGGTCTCGCCAGATATGCGGGTCCCGGCCATTGGAATGATCCTGACATGCTTGAGATCGGCAACGGCAAGCTGACACTCGATGAAAACCGCACCCACATGGGCATGTGGGCGATGCTTGCGGCCCCGCTTCTAGCCGGAAACAATCTCTCACAGCTCACTCCGGAGATCACGTCGATCCTCACTAATCGAGAGATCATCGCGATCGATCAGGATCGCCTGGGTAAGGAAGCCGACCGGATCTTCGCCGAAGGCCCAATCGAGATATGGGCTCGTCCTCTAGCGGACGGCAGCAAAGCACTCGCGATCTTCAACTTCGGCGAGCAACGCGCCTACCTTCGAGGCATATCGTTGCATCTCGAACAGGCAGGGGCGGCCAAGGGCTGGAATGCACGGGATATATGGATGGCAAAGGAGCTGGGGCCAATCTCCGATTCCACGCCGTTCACTGTTCCACGTCATGGGTCCGTGATTCTATGTCTTTCCCATTGATGTGCCGGACAAATCCGATGGATGGAGGACGAGCACCTGAAAACCTGCCGAGGCGCTTTCCTTCTCCGCGTTGACAAAATCCCGCTGCGTTCTCGTATCGCTTTGCCAGAAGGGTTAGGTGACTTTCGTCTTTGTGCATACATCACTTGTGGGATTCAGCTGGAATCCCCGATGTGAAAAATTCGATGCATGGCAGTCCCAGTCACAAACGTACGAGCAGCGGAATCAAATAATAAGCCAGCCCCAGAGAACGCAGGCGTGCTTCTCGTCGTGGACGACGAACCGTTGAATCTTGACATGCTTTCCAGGCGATTGACGAGGACCGGATTTACTGTTCACGTTGCCTCAAGTGGAGCGGAAGCGCTGAAGTTGATCCGGGAGATAGCCTTTGATCTTGTGCTGCTCGATCAGATGATGCCGGAGATGAGCGGTACAGAGGTTCTCAAAGCGCTGCGTGGGAATGTCGCGACGCAGATGCTTCCCGTCATCATGGTTACAGCAGTCGCCAGCAGCGACAAGATCAGCGAGGCACTAGAAGACGGAGCGAGCGACTACATCACTAAGCCTGTCGACTATAAGGTAGCGCTCGCGCGAATTCGAACACAACTTACCAGGAAGCGCGCTGAGACCGCGCTGGTGCGAAGCGAAGAGCGGTATGCGCTTGCCTCGAAGGCTTCGCGAGACGGCCTGTGGGACTGGGATCTGCGGACGGATCGTATCTACTTCTCCGAACGCTGGAAAGAGATGCTGGGCTGCGAACAGGGCTTCGAGAATACAAAGGATGCCTGGTTCTCGCGCATGATCGCTTCCGATCGATCGGCGGTGGAGCAGGCGATCGAGGAGTACCTGGCAGGCGGCCTCGATGTCTTGAAGTGTGATTACAGGATGCGTCATACGGATGGAACGGCCCGCTGGATGTCGTGCCATGCCATTGCCCTGCGCGACTCCGCAGGTGTTCCCATTCGGCTTACGGGCTCGCAATCGGATATCACGGAAGAGAAGACGCGAGACGCCTTGACGGAGCTGCCGAATCGGCTGCGCCTGATTACGGAGTTGGAATGGGCTATCGAGAATGCACAAGAGAATTATGCCTCCGCAGAGGCTGTGGAACCCAAGTTTGCGGTGTTGTTTCTTGATCTCAATCACTTCAAGTCCATCAACGACACGCTGGGTCATCTGATCGGGGATAAGCTTCTGATCCTGATCGCAGCGCGGCTGGAGATGGCGGCGACACGCTGGTCCATGCAGGATAGCGACTCGCGGGCACCGCTTCTCGCGAGGATGGGTGGAGACGAATTTGCGGTGATGCTGCAGGGCGTCATCAACGAAGCGACAGTGATGAACTTCGCCAGGGAAGTGCGGGACAGGATGCAGGAGGTCTTCGTTCTCGAAGGGATTCCCGTACACTGCGCGTTCAGCATCGGCGCGGCGATCGCGAACAAGGATCATCTTTCGCCGGAAGATATTCTGCGTGAAGCGGATATCGCGATGTACACCACGAAGGTGGAGAGCCTGGGCAACATCGTTCTATTCAATCCGCGCATGCGCGATGTGGCGACGCAACAGTTCGAACTGGAGAATGAGATACGGTCGGCTGCTGCCAATGGTCAACTCAGGCTTGTCTACCAGCCCAAGGTTGATCTCAATACCGGAACGACCTATGGATTGGAAGCACTGGTCCGCTGGGAGCACCCGACGCGCGGCCTGCTGCAACCGGGGATGTTTATCGCGATCGCGGAGCGGACCGGAACCATCGTGGACATCGGCAAGTGGGTGCTGCGTGAAGCATGCAAGCAGGTTCTGAGGTGGCACGAGGAGTTTCCCGGTGAGAAGCCGCTCTCGCTCTCGGTCAATCTTTCTCCGCGCGAGTTCCGGCGGAAAGATCTCGTGGAGTCGATCCGGATGACGCTTGAGGAGACCGCCTTTCCTCCAGCGAGCCTGCACTTCGAGTTGACCGAGACGGCACTGTTTGAAGACTTCACGACGGCGCGCAGAACTCTCGACGCTCTAAAGCAACTTGGTGTGGGACTAGATCTCGACGACTTTGGCACGGGTTACTCTTCACTGAAGTATCTCCGCGAGCTGCCGTTCGACTCGCTGAAGATCGATCGCTATTTTGTATCAAGCCTCGACCCCAAGCAGAAATCCTCGAGCGAACTGGTTGGAGCGATCCTTAGCATGGCCGATGTGCTTGGCCTCGACGTGATCGCGGAGGGCATTGAGACCGAGTCCCACCGGTCGACGTTAAGCCTTCTCGGCTGCCGGTTCGGACAGGGATATCTTTTTGCAAAACCACTCGACCCCCAGAGCTTCCGGACCTTGCTCGTTGCAGAACAGGACTCCGCGGCGCGCAGTCTCCCTCAAGATTCACAGGCGCTTCCGGCGAATCATGTCTCTCCGATCACGCTTTCTGCCTTGATGGAGCGTGCATGAAGCGCAGGTGGATCTCCGCCACCCTGGTCGGGCTGCTTGGTTGCGCAATGATCGGTGCGGTGGCTCAATCGACTCCGGTAGAGCCTGACCTCTCGACCGCGAGCCTAGAAGACCTGACGCAGATGCAACTGCGCATGAGTTCCTTCAGCCGCAAAGATCAGGATTTGTGGGTCACGCCTGCTGCCGTATTCGTTATTACCAGTGAAGACATCCAGAGGTCAGCGGCAACAAGCGTTCCTGAGTTGCTGCGAATGGTGCCTGGACTGCAGGTTGCCCAGATCAACGCGTCGACGTGGGCAGTGAGTGCGCGTGGTTTCAATAGTGCCTATGCCAATAAGCTGCTGGTGCTGATCGATGGGCGCACGGTGTATTCCGAGATTTACGCGGGGGCGCACTGGGATCAGAACGACATACCGCTCGAAGAGATCGCCCGAATTGAAGTCATCCGGGGACCTGGGGCGGCGGTATGGGGCACGAACGCAGTCAACGGCGTGATCAACGTCATTACGAGACGAGCCCGGAATACACTTGGCTTTGAAGCATCGGCTCAGGCTAGTCGCCTCGGGGGTATGACGCATCTGCAGTTTGGTGGGTCTCTCGGGGATCGTCTTCAGTATCGTGGATATGGCTTCTACACGCATCGGAACCCATTCGAGCAGCAGGATGGTTCCCATGGGTTCGATGGAGAGGACACGGTGCGCGGAGGCGCTCGTCTTCACTGGCAGCGGAGCCGGCAAGACTCGATCGTGATGACTGGAGATAGCTACGGAGGCTACCTCAAGCAGCAGATCAGTGGTTCTTATAACCTGCCGTCGCTGATCGACGGGCAGGATCACGGCTCGATCGCCGGAGGGTATCTGCTGGGACGGTGGGAACACAAGGATCCCGGCCAGGATTCGGCAGCGCAGGTGTATTTCGATGACACCTCACGGCATGAGCTCGGAATCCATACGAGGACGCGGACCCTGGATGCGGAATACCAGAGCCATCCAACGGCCCATGCACGGCAGGATCTCGTGTGGGGCGTGGAGGCGCGGTTTACCGCAAATCATATAGCCGGCCAGCAACTGATTACTTCGCTTCCGGAATATAAGAACTATCTCGTCGATGGCTTCGCTCAAGATGACATCACACTGAAACCCAGGCTGAAGCTCAGCATTGGAAGCAAGATCCAGGAAGGGACACTTGCAGGGTTTCAGCTCCAGCCGAGTGGGCGCCTTCTCTGGGCTCCGAACGAACGGAATACGTTCTGGACGGCGGTGTCGCGGGCGGCAGTCGCGGAGGCGATTCAGGACAGGGCGCTCAACCTTCCCCTTAATTTAGGCAGCGAGGAGGGCTTGCCGGTTACCGGCTCGCTGCTCGGCAATCCCGGGATCAAGCCTGAGACGGTAGTGGCCTACGAAGCAGGCTACCGGAGACGGCTCTGGCGCGGAGTGACGCTCGATGCCGCGGGCTTCTTCAATGTGAATCGTCGTCTTCAGTCGCTTCTGGTAGTGACACCGGTATTCGCAACAACTCCATCCCCTCATATCGTCCAGAACCTGATGTATGTGAACGGGTACGACGCGAAGACGGCGGGGACTGAAGTTTCGTTGAGTTGGAAGCCGCTGCGGGATCTCTCCTTGCAGAGCGGCTATTCGTGGGCACAGGCTCGCACTACCGAGACGCCGACTGCGCAGGAAGTCGTCTTGTTCGACACATGGAGCACACCGCGTAACACGGTTACCGCATCGGCTTTTTGGAGCTTTGCGCGAGGCTGGGGAGCGAATGCCTTCTTTTCTCATGTCGATGCGTTGCCAACTGGCTTGAGCTATGGATCTATCCAGGGAGGCAGCGGGATAGTGAAGCGAATCGATCGCGTCGATATGCACGTTAGCCGCAAGCTGGGCAGCAATATGGAATTCGATGCCGGCGGGACGAATCTGCTGACCCCGCGCCATATCGAATTCGGGAACGCGACGAGCGCCGATGTTCCTTTATATGTTCCCCGGAGCCTGTTCGTGCGAGCCAGGTGGAGCTTCTGATGACAAGAAAGAAGCTGCATCGCGCGATAGGACGTCTACCTACAACCTGCGAGGCTGGAAGGATTCTTCTTTTGCTTGGGGTCGCTCTTCTTTCTGCCGAGCGCGCCATCGCCCAGAAGGCGAGCGCGGATGAGTATGAGATCCGAGCCGCCATGATCTTCAATCTGACCAAGTTCATCGACTGGCCCTCGTGGAAGCTCGACGGGGCTCATCCGGAGTTTGACGTGTGTCTGCTTGGCTCCGATCCGATCGGCACCAACATCGATGCGCTGATGCAAGGTAAAACGGTTCAGAGCAAGCCGGTCGTGGTAAAGCATCTGACCTCGATCGACAACGCGACTGCGTGTCACATTCTTTATGAGAGCGCGGGTTCGAGGAAAGGCGTCGCGCATGCACTGGGAGAACTGGAGAAGAGCGCGGTTCTTACGGTTTCGGAGAAGTCCAACTCCGATAATCCGGCACAGGTCATGGGGCTGCCGACGAGTGAGGACCATGTTCATATCGAGGTCAACCTCGGCGCCGCTCAGCGTAGCGGACTTACCATCAGCTCCCGGCTTCTTCATCTCGCGACGGTGACACACTAACCATGTCCAACTTTCTTAGCCGCTCTATTCGCAGGAAGCTGATTCTGCTTTTCACGGCCACTGCATCGGTGACCGTGCTTCTGGCCTGCGCCTCTCTCTGGATCTATCAACTGGTCCACAGCCGCGCGACACTGCAAAAAGATGAGCAGGCGACAGCGCAGCTCATCGCGGATACCACTGGGCCTGCCCTGCTCTTTGACGACGCGTCGGCAGCGAATGAGAGTTTGTCGATTCTTCGCACTGACGGAAGAATCCGGGCGGCTTGCATCTACGACAAACGCGGGAAGCCCATGGCTCACTTCTCGCGTGAGGGCGTCACCCTGGCGTGTCCGGATGCTAGCACGGTCGCCTCGCGTTTCGACTCCCATCGACTGCTGATCGTAAAGCCCATCCTGATGAAAGGGGAGACGGTAGGCCTGCTCTATCTGGACGTCAGCCTGGCTGATATGTATCGCCTTCTTTTGCGGCTGGCGGAGATCGGCTTTGCGGTGCTCTTCGTGGCTATGTTGTTTGCGCTGGCACTCTCGTCCGTGCTGCAGCGGATCATTTCTCTGCCTATACTCCACCTGACGGACGTGGCAACGAGGATCGCGCGCGGCAACGATCCGCGGGCGCGAGCGAGGCGGATCTCGAACGATGAGACCGGTATGCTGGTCGATCAATTCAACATGATGCTGGATCATATCCAGCAGCGCGAGACAGATTTGCAGATCGCCCACGATTCGCTGGAAGATCGCGTGCAGGAGAGAACGCAGGATCTACAAAACGAAATCATCGAAAGGCAGGCAATCGAGCGGGATCTCAGCGTGGCCAAGGTGCTTGCTGAGGAGTCGAACCTGGCAAAGAGCTCCTTCCTCGCGAATATGAGCCACGAACTGCGAACTCCGCTGAATGCGATCATCGGTTACAGCGAGATGCTGCATGAAGAGGCTACCGACGAAGGACTCACGCATTTCACGATGGATCTGGACAAGGTCCTTCTGTCGGCTCGTCACCTTCTTGGGCTCATCAGCGACATCCTTGACTTCTCCAAGATCGAAGCGGGCGAGATGAAGCTGTATCCGGAGTATGTGCTGTCTTCGGAGGTGCTGGATGAGGTGATGCCGGCTGCCGAAATGCTCGCGACGAATAATCGCAATCGGATTTGCCTGGTGAGGCCGGTATGGCATGGCGTTCAGTACGTCGATCCGCTGCGTTTCCGGCAGTGCCTGCTGAATCTCATCAGCAATGCCTGCAAATTCACGCAGGACGGAACGATTTCGATCGCTGTCGAACAAGCCAGCAATGACGCTGGATCCTGGATCCAATGGAGTGTTCGCGATACGGGTCTTGGCATCTCGATCGAGGAGCAGGGAAGGCTGTTTCAGACCTTCTCCCAGGGCGACTCCTCGGCAACGCGCAAGTACGGCGGAAGCGGCCTGGGTCTTGCGATCAGTCAGCAACTGTGCAAAGCGATGGGTGGACAGATCACGGTCAGCAGCACGCTTGGTTCGGGATCGACCTTCACCATCGTTCTCCCGGATAAGTCTTCGATGGCGGAAGAAGAGGAAGCACGGGTAGTGGTCGTCGTTTAGTTGAGCTTGCGGTTGTTCGCGGGTCTTCTTCGGAATGCCTTCTATGCGAGGCCAAACTACGCGAAGCCTAATGGGAGACGCTATCTCTCGCTGCGGCGCCAAGTGATCTGGACTCGCAAGGATCGTCCGTCCTGCGGGATGGCCTGTTGCGTATTGGCACCCGAGGCTGGATCGGAGTAGCTCTTATTCAGCAGGTTGTAAGCGCTGAGCGAAAGCTCTCCGTGTTTGCCGATCGAGCGTCCGAGAAGCGTGGCATTGACCAGGGTATAAGGCGAGATGGACGAGCCGGAGAGCGTGATGATGCGGCTTCTGTATTGCGCATCGAAGCCGGCCTTGAGGTTCGCTACGGGAAGCTTCTGCGTAAAGCTGACCTTGGCGAGCGAGCGTGGTGAGTTACTGAGGAACTGGCCGGTGTCGCTGTCCTTCGTTCCCTGGGAGGAGTAACTCACGACCCATTGCGTTCCGCGAACGGGTTCCTGACGCACTTCAAGCTCTGCTCCGACCGAGTTGACCTGCTGAAGGTTTTGATAAATCAGCGAGTCACTATCCGTGCCGACGGCTTGTGTGATGAGGCCGTCCATCCGGCTATAGAAGACTGAGACCGACGCCGAGAGATGGGCGGGCAGCTCCTGCTCCCACACACCCTCGGTGGTGCGAATCTTCTCCGGCTGAATCTCTGGGTTCGCGACGTTGGGCGCCACGGCATAATACTTCTCGTAGTTATTCGGAGCCCGGAATGCCTCGCCGTACATCAGCTTGACTGCTGTTCCCTGGTAAGGCCGGAAGATCAAAGCGACGCGTGGATCGACACTCGCCCTTGTGCTGCTGTAATAGTCATAGCGAAGGCCGGCGTTAAGGATGAGGGATTTTGTAAGAGTGACTTCGTCCTGTAGATAAGGCGCGGCTACAAACGATGTTCTGCGGTCATCGAGATCCGGTGTGTACGGGTTGAGATCGTATGTCTGCTGGTTCTGCCGGAGGTTGTCGCGAAACTCAAAGCCTGCCACGACGCGGTTTCGGCTTAGGACCGTCTTCGTGAGCTGGACCTCACCACCCGCCCATCGGCCATCGCCAAAATCGGCCTCGGGACTGATCTGCGCGGGATCGTCCTGAGATGGGTAGATGTAGGTGCCATGGTAACCATATCGATCGTAGAAGCCTCGAGCCATCACAATCCATGAGTTGGCGACCGTATGCTCGTACTGCAGATCCACGTAGCCGTGAGAGTCCGTGGTGCGGGTGCCACTGTTGCCGAAGATCGTACCGTATGCTCCGGTGGGAATACCCTTCTCGCGAGTACCAAAGACACTGCGAAGGGTGAAGTCGTGAAATGAAACAGTTGCGAGGGCGCTGCCGACCTGTTCGTCATCGGCGTGCCGTGCGACGCCGTCTCCCGTCTGCGGCGAATCAAACTCAGGATAGAAGAGGGCGTTGTGTCCGCGGCTTCCGTAGAAGCTGCCGGAGATTAGGACCTCCGCCTTGTTGAACTTGCGGCCGTACGTGATGCGTCCTTGTTCGGAGTGAAGGGACGCGATCGAGGAGGAAAGCTCGAAGCCGCCTACGTCACGGCCGCGCCGGGTGAAGATATTGATGACGCCGAAGAGGGCGTTGCTGCCGTAGAGAGAAGAGACGGGGCCGCGGATGATCTCGATGCGGTCGATCAGGTCGACATCGATGGGGAACTCGCGGCCAATCATGGCCTCGTCGTAGATGTTGTCATTGAGCCGGTGGCCGTCGACGAGCAGCAGAATGCGTGTATTGAAGTCACCTGGGCGCGCGAAGCCGCGGACGCCAATGCTGCTGTAGTTGCGGTCGTTCGTAATGAAGAAGCCTCGAACGCCCTGGAGAACATCGGCCAGCGTGCGATAGCCATGCTCACGGATCTCTTTGGCGGTAACGAGCGTGACGGAGGCGGGGGCGGCTTGAACGGCCTGCAGGTGACGGGACGCGGTGAAGACTTCCACACGCGTCAATTGCTCGAGCGTCATGGCTTCAAGATCGATGGGTAGCGTCGCTGTCTGGCTTGAGGCTGGCTCTGGGCCGAACACGCCGAGAAGAAGGAAAGCAAACGTGATGGATCGCTCAGGCATCGTTCTGTGTATTGCCCACAGCTTCTTCACTTGGATGGCTTCCCCTGGCGAGCATATCGGCAGGATGGGCGGAAATGTTCAACTGGCGCACTGACACGATTCGGGAAGGCCTTCGAGGGCCGGTCGAAGCGGGCGATGCGGATCGGCGAGCTCACGAAGTTGCCAAGCTAAGAACAGACTCCGCTAACGCGTGAAGTCAGGGCGTGCTTGATCGCAGCCGATGCAGGCATCTCTTGCGGGCAGCCGTAAGCGAGGATCCCGTCTTGAGAGCGTGGACAACAAGGAAGTGGACGGTAAACCAGCGACCGGCGGCGATCGAGATGGTTGTAGCCGCCGATCCCTCGGAGAGCGATGCCTAGAATTCGAAGCGTCCGAAGAACTGAATTTGACGCTCGCGGTAGCAGAAGAACCGATAGGAGGAGATCAAATCCGTCGACACCGAATCCGAATGCGGAGACTAGCAAGGCAAGTTTGCCGTGCAACCCCGGTGACTCCTTGACCTCTCGATAGGCTCGGTCCAGTGGAGTTGCTGTTTCGGGTAGGGGCCGGATCTTTCGATGGCGTTGAGCTAGGGGTCTGTTCTACGGGGATCGGCGGTCCGTCCACCGAGATCGCCCTGGTGGAAGCTGCGATGCTTGGCTGCGAGATCGCCTTGCGGGTTGGAGGCTCGGGTGCTATCCAGGTTGACCTAGAGTTGGGATCGCTGGTGATTGTATCGAGCGCGGTCCGTGGAGCGGAGCGGCTTCTCTCTATGACACCGGCACTGAGCCAGCACGCGCGCATGCCGGTCTCGTTCGTGTCTTGTCTGAGGTGGCGCGTGAGAAGGAAGTTCCCTACTCGGTCACGAGTGTCGCATCGACGGACAGCTATTATGCAGGACAAGGGCGGGCTTATCCTCACGCGCCTCAGAACATCGGAGACCGGCTCGAAGCATACAGGCGTCGAGGCATTGGGGCTTTGGATATGGAGGCAGAGAGTGTGCTGGTTATAGGCCGCGCTGTTGGGAGGATGTCGGGGGCGCTCCTCGCCATCCACGGAAATCGCATCAGGGATGAGTGGCTAGAGGACTTCGGGCCGGCCCAGTCGCGCATGATCGATGTTGCCTGCACCCTCTCACGCGCATGTTGCGGCAGATGGGCAGCATCGTATAGTGAAATTCAACGCAAGCATGGAGGACGTGACTGTCAATGTGGACGCGACGCCAGGCGCTGGGTGGGATGTTTGCCGGCGGATTCATGCTGGCCGGCCGAGGAGCGCCTGCCGAGCTGCTCCAAGCGCAGTCAGCGCCCGCGATCATACCGCCGAACGGTATCGCTGAGACCCAGCCTCGCTTGCAAGGCATTCGCCGGGTGATCGTCGATACTGACCCGGGCAACGACGATGCGCTGGCGCTTCTGATGGCCGTGGCTGCCCCACAACTCGTTATCGACGCAGTGACGGTCTGCCCGGGCAATATGGGAACGGAGAGGTACGACCAACAGGTGCGTAACGCGCTGTTTCTGGTCGACCTGGCAGGCAAGAGCGGAAAGATCCCGGTCTACCGGGGGATGGCCAAGCCACTGCTGAACCGTCCGTATCCTGTCGCGACGTTTATCCATGGCAAATACGGGCTGGGCGATGTCGAGGTTCCGGAGGTGAAGCAGAAGCCCGAGACCGAGCATGCGGTCGACATGATGATCCGGGCTGTCAACGCCGCGCCGGGTGAGATCACGATCCTTGCGTTGGGTGGGTTGACCAACATCGCCATGGCAATCCTTCGCGATCCCGAGTTCGCGAAGAAGCTGAAAGGCATCGTCTTCGTTGGAGGGCGCTATGCCACTCCGGGAATGCCTCCAAGCTACAACGTCCTCGTGGATCCGGAAGCGGCGCACATCGTGTTCTCCTCGGGCGCGCTGATCACACTGAATGCAGCGGACATCAGCAATCGTGACTCGATCCTGGTGGCCGCGGACTACGATCGCGCCGAGGCGCTGCATACCAAATGGAGCCGCTTTTTCATCGAGTCGAACAACCTGCGGCGAACTTATGAGATGAAGTACCGCGGAGCGACCGGCTCGGTGAACGCCGATCCCATGGCCGTCTCGCTGGCGATCGATCCGTCGATCGGCCGCAAGTTCATGCGGGTGTTTGTTCGCGTGGAGTTGGCGGGCGAATATACGCGCGGGATGCTGGTGTACGGAGACGATATCTACACGGGCCATCCGATTCCGCAAGGCAATGTCGATCTTTGCGTGCAGGCGGATGCGGAGAAGTTCAAGGCTCTTGTCTTTCGAACGCTTGCCATGGAGACCTAAGCGCCGGTCAGGAGGCGGCCCGGGGATGCGAAGAGGTTCTACCTCAGGGTCGAAATTTGCACGCAAATTGGTATGTTTTGCGCGGTTTTGGTGCAGGCGCGTAATCGTGGTGTTCTAAACGGGTTAGCGGTCACGGATGTAAAATTCCCAGAGTTTCACCACAAGCTTTTTG